>CAITDR010000063.1 GCA_903891165.1 uncultured Pseudomonadota bacterium | reverse complement strand
GGGTGCACAACGCTATCCAGGAAGCAGGCCCGGAATTCCTGGATCTGGTGCCCAGCCTGCGGCCGCTGATCGCCGGGCTGCCCCCGGTGGCCAACCTGCCACCCGCAGAGGCCAGAAACCGCACCCTTGCCGCTTTAGAAGCACTTTTTCGCGCCATCCGTCCCGCCGGAAGGCAGGTCATCCTCTTCCTGGACGACCTCCAATGGGCCGACTCCGCCTCGCTGGACCTGCTGGAGCGTATCCTCCTCTCCCCCGGACTCCGGCCCATCATCCTCCTCGGCTGGCGATCTACCGAGGTAGGTCCTGAACATCCCCTCAGCCAATTGCTGGCGCGGGTGCCCAGCGACACCCTCCAGACCATACGACTTCTTCCGCTGAAAGTGCCGGAAGTCAGCGAACTTCTGGCGAGAACCCTCTGCTGCAAGGCCGAGGAGCAGAGCCACCTCGCTGCCATCCTCGCCGCCAAATCCGGAGGCAATCCGTATTTTCTACTACAGCTTTTGGAGACCCTGGAGGAGCGGGATCTGCTGCGCTTTGTGCCGGAAGAACGCCGATGGGTCTGGGACAATGCCGAGGTAGAGCAACTCGTGGTGGGGGACAACGTGGCCACACTCTTGGCGGAGCGCCTTTCCGCGCTGCCAAGGGAGAGCCAGCGGGTGGTGTCCATTGCGGCGCGCTGCGGCTATCAGGTGTCGCTGCAGCTGTTGAGCACGGCGCTGGTGCGGTCCCCTGAGGAGGTCCTGCGGCTTTTGGGGCCAGCGCTGGTAGCGGGCCACCTGATTGAAAATCCAGATGGAAGTAGTGTTTCCTTTGCGCATGACCGGGTGATCCGTGCCGCCGTAGAGCTGCTCTCCCCTGAGCTTTGGCGCGGCGAGGTGGGCGCCATTGCCGCAAGGCTGGCCGCAGCGCCCGAGGATCTGGACCCCTTTGTGGTCGCTGACCGTTGCCAGGAAGCCATCGAAACCGTTCTCGATATTGAAAATATCATCAATTTTACGCGGGCCTTTATCCAAGCAGCGCGGGTGGCCCGGCAGGCGGGTGCGGTGGAGGCGGCCCTGGGCTATGCTGAGCAGGGTGCACTGGTGCTGGCGCGACTGCCTGCCGACGGATTTGGGGAGGAAGCAGAACGTCGTCGCCTGTTTTTTGACCTCTACTTTGAGGGGGCACGGGCATCGGCCGCCTGTCCCGAGCGGAACCCCACCCCCGATTTTATCGAAGTGCTGTTGAAGCGCAGCCGAAAGCAGGCGGCACGGAGCCGGGTCCACGCCCTGAAGATCCAACGGCACCGGGGCCGCTGGGAGCACGAGGCGGCGCTGGACGACACCGTGGTGGCGCTGACCGAGCTGGGGCTACGGCTGCCCCGCCACCCGAGTACGGCCTACGCACTGTTTCGATTGGCCAGCACCAGCCTGGCCCTGTGGCGGAGGGGGGACGCCGCCCTGCACAAGCTTCCGGTGGCCACCGAGATCGAAGTGCAGACGGCGCAGGAGATTCTGCTGAGCTCGGTGAGTGCGGCCTACCTCACCTCGCCCAACCTTCTTTCCCTGATGATCAGCGGCTCCATCGATCTGGCGTTGAGTCGGGGAGCCGGAGCCCCCACCGCCTGGGCCTTCTCCACCTTCGCCTTTATCGAGGCGGTGCTTCGGGGAAGGCTGGAGCGGGGAGTACACTTTGCGCAGCTGGCCCGGGAGACACTACAACGCACCGGGAGTGGGCAATTTGCCTGCCGAATCGAGCTGAATATCGTTGGTTTTGTGGAGAGCCTGCAGGGGAGACTCGCCGACATTCCCGACAAGTTCGAGCGGATCTGTCAGGAAGGGATCGCCGACGGCGACTGGGAATATGCGGTGCTGAGCGCCAACAATGTGCTGATGTTCGGCGTAGGAACAGCACGTTCTCTGGATGAGCTGGCGGAGACGGCCGATCGACTCGTGGCCACCTGTGCGGGGCTGGGGCACCGGCGCCACTTTGCGGATCTGCGGATGCATGCCCAACTTATCGAGAGCCTGCGCAGCACCGAGGCCGATGCCGGTCTGCTCAGCGGCCGCCATTTTCGGAGGGAGGAGCTGGATCCGCTGTGCCGGGACTTTCGGGACCCCTCGCTGAAGGGCAGCCTCTACAGCTCGCAGACCGTCGTCTATGCCCATCGGGGGGACTTTGAAAAAGCCGCGGAAGCCGCCGATCAGATGGAACCCTATCTGGCCGGTTTGCCCGGTGCTCCGGCCCAATATTGGCACCACCTCTACGCGGGCATCGCGCGGGCCTGGTTGGCGCGAACACAAAAAGACCCGGCGCGGCGGCGAAGTCTTGCGGCCGTTCGAAAGAGCCTGAAGGCTCTCCGGAAGCTGACAAAAATCTCCCCCCAGAACCACCAACACCGGGTGATGATCCTGGAAGGACTGTTGGCGGCGGCGGAGGGCGATCTCAGCGGGGGGCTACAGCAGCTGGAGCGGGGAGCGGCACTGGCGGCGGAGGGAGACTTCAGTGCCGACGGGGCGATGGCGGTGCAGGTGGCAGCGCGGCTGTGTATGGAGAGCGGATTAGGTCGAGCGGGCGCGGGCTATCTGCAAGAGGCACTGGTGCGTTATGGGCGCTGGGGAGCACGGGGAGTGGTGCGGCAGCTGCGGATGCTGGGGGGTGATCCCGAGCAGAGAGAGCAGCTCCCGGCCACAGCCCCCCGAGGAATGTTGTCTCCCGAATATGAGGCCTTGTTGCTCTCTTCCCAGGCAATCTCGGAAGTGACAGGCCTGGAGGATCTGCTCCAGACCATCGTGACTGTGCTGGTGGAAGGGGTGGGAGCAAGGCGGGGCTTCCTGGTGATGATGGAGGAGGGGCTGCTGCGGGTAGTGGCCGGAGGAGAAACCCGGGGTGCAACCGTGGAAGTGACCGTTCACGGGCTGGAACGGGCACTGGCCGTCGAAGATGTGTTGGGAGATCTCGCCCATCACGTCGCCTATGTATCGCGAACCAGGGAGTCTTTTATCAGGGATGAACCACGTTCTATCCTGGTTGTTCCCCTCCTCAAGGGGGATGTGCTCTTGGGGGTGGTCTACCTGGACAACGAGGTGTTGCCGAGCGCCTTTGGCCCATGGCGGCTGGAGCTGGCGGGCATCCTCGCGGCCGAGGCCGCCATCGCGATCCAGAATGTACGACTTGTAGAAGATCTCCGGCAATCCTTGGAGATGCAGAGGAGCATCGCAAGGTCATTCCACCGCTTTGTGCCGGACCGGCTGATCTCTCTGTTGGATCGGCAGAGCATTTTGGAGGTGCTGCCCGGCGACCAGGTTTCGCGGGAGTTCACCGTTCTTTTTGCGGATGTACGCGGCTTTACCGGTATCGCCGAGCAGCTTCCCCCGGAGCTGACCTTCTACTTTATCAACCAGTACTTAAGCCATGTGCAGCCTGCCATCGACAACAATGGAGGCATCATCAACCAGTTCCTGGGCGACGGGATCATGGCGCTGTTTCCAGAAGATTCAGATGCGGCGGTCGCCGGAGCGGTTGCGATGTTCGAGGGCGTACGCAGCTACAACCGGCTGAGGGAAGCAAGGCTGCCAGAGGTGCGCATCGGCATCGGGCTGAACACGGGAGCGCTGGCATTGGGAACAAGGGGGGTGCCCGAGCGTCTGGACTGCGGGGTCGTTGGGGATCCGGTAAACATCGCTTCCCGGGTGGAGGGGCTGACCAAGTACTACGGAGCCCCCTTAATTATCAGCGAAACGACCTTTGCGACTCTGCGGGATCCCGAGCGGTGGACCCTCCGGGAGCTGGATCTGGTGGTGCCCGCCGGGCGCAAGCAGGCACTGCGGGTCTACGAGGTGATCAACGCCGAAAACAGCCCGTTGAGAGAGGAGAAGATCGCAACCCTGGCCACATTCCGGGCAGCAAGGACCGCACTCTCCGCCGGTCGCTTCGACGAGGCTCTGGCGGGCTTCAGCAGCTGTGTCCGCGCCAGCCCTGGCGACAGTGCAGCCGTATTGTTGGCCCAGCGATGTGTGCAGCTACGCGACGAGGGGGCCGCGGGCTGGGATGGCGCGTGGAGGCCGAAAGGGAAGTGAAGGGTGGAGATAAGCCCGGTTTTCTTCCTATCCTCGAAGGCGCGTGCGGCCCGAGCGCCGCAGGCGCCCAATCAACACCCGCCCAAACCGCGGTTAAGCCCTCCCCCGCGTTTTTCCACTCTATCGACGTCGACACAGTGCAAAAACTCCCCCCCCCTCAAACCCGCACCACCCGCAGCCCCGTCTGCACCACCCCCGAAAACGCATCCGGATCCGGCTCCGGCCAGGGCCGAAGGGTCCAGCCGCGATCCCGGCCTAGCGTGGCCACCAGGGTCTTCCAGAGCAGCGCCGCCGTGCCATCCACTCCCCCGGCGCAGCCGAAGTGGTTCTTGGACCTTGGCGAAGGCCCAAAGGCATAGACCCGCCCCCGCAGCTCGGGATTGCGGGCGTAGCGATCCGGATCAAAAACATGCGCATCCTCCCCCCAGACCATCGGGTCCTGACGCGCCACATTTGCCACCACCACCAGCGTGGTTCCCGCCTTCACCCCCACCGGCGCCCCCGCACTCACCGGGATCTCCAGATCCTGCCGCGCCACCCGATAATATTGACGCGGCCGCCCGAACATCCGCATCGTCTCCAGCATAAAATCTTCCAGGTAGGGCAGACTGCCCAGCTCGGCAATCCGCCCGCTGAAAGGCTCCAGCTCCTCAAAAAGACGATCCCGGATCACCCGATCCACCGCAAGTGTAGCGATGGCCGGATAGGTGGTTGTACAGGCCCCCCCGGTTGCGTTAAAAAGTGCCGCAAACATCAGGTGGGCCGCCGTCTCCTCCTCCGGCACCCCAACCTGCCGCGCCAGTGCCACGAAGGCAGGATAGGGCGCGCAGCCCCGGATCTGCCCCAAGACCCGCGCCGAAAGTTCCCGATGTGCCCGCCGGGGACCGTTCTGCAGTGTCGTCAAGGTTCCCACCAGAAAATTCGCCAGAGGTTGATCCGAGCGCATCCGAAAACAAGCCTTCAACCAGCTC
>CAITDR010000062.1 GCA_903891165.1 uncultured Pseudomonadota bacterium | reverse complement strand
TGCACTTCAGCAGGCGGCTTCCGGCACCCAAAACCTGATGCCGTTCATCCTCGCTGCGGTGGAGGGCTCCGCAAGCCTCGGCGAGATCGCCGACGCCCTGAGGACGGTGTTCGGCGAGTACCAGGAGCAGGTGGTCGTCTGAGCGGCGAGGGGGCCCGGCGCATAGTGTAGTCCAGACTACATTGTAATCTGGACTACAAAGCCTAAGCCTTCAGGTTCTCGGCGGCAAAGTCCCAGTTGGCGAGCTTGTCGAACCAGCCCACCACATACTCTTTGCGGCGATTCTGGTAGTCCAGGTAGTAGGCGTGCTCCCACACGTCGATGACCAACAGCGCCTTTCCGGGCGGCAGGGCGGCATTGCTGGTCTTGGCGATCTTCAGGACATCGCCGTCCAGCACCAGCCACACCCAGCCCGATCCAAAGAGCCGGCTGGCATCGTCGATGAAGTCGGTGCGGAATTTCTCGAAGGTGCCCCAGGTCTTTACGATCTGGTCCAGCAGAGGCCCTGCGGCCGGGGTACCGCCACCGGCGGGCTTCATACTCTTCCAGTAAAAAGTATGGTGGGCGATCTGGGCGGCGTTGTTGAAGATGGCCATCTTGTCGCCACCATTGGTGGCCTTGATGACATCCTCCAGCTTCATGGTAGCAAACTCGGTGCCAGCCGCGAAGTTGTTCAGGTTGTCCACATAGGCCCGGTGGTGTTTGCCATAGTGGATGCTCAGCGTCAGCGCACTGATCACCGGGGCAAGGGCATCTTCTTTGTAGGGCAGCTCGGGAAGGGTAAAATTGGGCGCTGCGGGGGCCGCAGCAGCAGCCGCTGGGGCTGGCGCCGGTGCAGGGGCCGGGCTCTTGCCCTTGGTGCTGCCCGCCTCCGCCTTTCGGGCGGCGAGAAAAGAAAGGGCAGAAGCGGAACCTACGAGGAAGGTGCGACGATCCATCTATACTCCAAGGGCCTCAAAAAATAAGCGCGGATGGCCGGAGGAGAAGGGGGAGGGAGCGATTTCTCCTCTCCCCAGGTTGCTCCTCCCTACTTGGCCCCTCCGAAGTGTACCCCCAGCCCACCACCCAGCTGCACCTGCACCGGGCCTCCCGCACTCTCCGCCCTCCCCTCCCACTGCACAAAGTAGCGGGGGGTCACATACCAGCGGAAATTGATGCCGGCGCCGATCACCGGCGAAAGCTCGGGCAGTGCGGGATCCGTGGACACACGCAGACCCACTGCGCCAAAAAATCCGGGGCGCAGCTTCTCTCCATCGATATACAAATCCATTCGGCTGCCGACGCCGAATTTCCCCACCACCAGGCCATCCTCCATGGTGCGGGTCCAGCCCAGACGGTCCACACTCAGCGATAGCCCACGTACCAGCGGCACTTCCAGGTTCACACCCGCCACCGCCGGCTGGTTCCAGGGCTGCCCGATGGCCCAGTCCACCGAGGTGGAAAGTGTAACTCCCTTCCGAGGACGATAAATCTCGCCCCTCCGGGTGCTCCAGGCGGCATCTGCCACACTGGCGCCGTACAACATCATCGCCGTCAGCCGCAGCACGTCGGGGCCGGTCAGCGAGCCCCCCACCTGGATACGCCCTTCATTCGCGATGAGCGAGCTTCCCATAAACAGGGAAAATCCTGTCATAAACAGGGCTCCCCTCCCCCAATTCCCGTTGTAGAATTGCCCCGCGCCCGGCAACCCCGCCGAGGCCAGCCCGGCGATCAGTGGCGAGTGCCGATAGTCGGGCGCATTTAACGCCGCCGAGAACCACTGTTTACCCTCCTGCGCCCCCACCATGGCCAGCTCGCGGGCATCCTGCACCACCACACCGCCTCCTCCTCCTCCCGACGGCCCTCCCTTGGAATTGCCGGTAGAAGCGGTCACTCCTCCCCAGGAAGAGGCCGTGACCCGCGCCCCATCGTTCAGGCCCACCGTGGCTTCCTGGATGCTCCGTCCATCGCTCAACCGCAGCTTGTAGGTGCCCGGTGGCAGGGCCAAAGACACCGGCCGCCCGGCCACCTTGGCCACCTCGGCCACCGGCGAGCGATCGGGCAGCTTCAGGATCAGCAAATCCCCTTGGAGTTCAGCGGGGATCACCAGTGTTGCGTGGCCAGATCCCACCTGGGTGAGCGTAAGATCCCCTTGTCCTTTCAGGCGAAAATCAAAATTTGGATGTTGGGCTCCGGCGCTGGTCTCGCCGGTATGGTCCACCACCCGATCGAAGGCGTAGCGGTAGGCCTCG
>CAITDR010000061.1 GCA_903891165.1 uncultured Pseudomonadota bacterium | reverse complement strand
TGTATCAGATGTATCAGATGCGACAAAACTCCCCAGCTTCCACCTGTCCCACCCTGCGATTGCCGCCGCCCCTAAGCCCAGGGCCACCAGAAAACTCACCACCCCCAGCGGCACGTGGGCCAGCTCCGCCAACCCGGCCCGTCCGGCCAGCTGGAGGCCGACCAGCACCGCGACCCTGCCCACGTTGCCCAGCATCAACAACAGCCCCACCCCCAAGCCCACGACAGCGATACGCCGGTCCAATCCTCGGCCGCGCAGCACCGCAATCCCCATCAGTACCAGGCCTCCACTCCAGAGCGAGCGCATCCCCGCGCAGGGGATGTCCACCTGGGTCTGGATGGCACCCCCGGGGCTATCCAGTTGCAGGATCGTCGCCTGCTCCACCTGCACGCCTCCCACCAAAGTGAGGAGCTGTGACACAATTTCTGCGGTAAGAACCCGGGCCGGATAGCCGAAGTAGGCATCCACCCATACATCCGCGGGCAAGAGCGCCAGCCCCAACAGCGCCACCGGAAGACTGCGCCACCAGTGTGCACCCGGCAGGTACAATCCCGCCAATCCCCAGCTTCCCACACCAAAACAGAGCACATCCACCAGGTCGATATCCACCCGCCGATGGAGCAGCAACTGCAGCGCGACCGACGCCACCACCAGCCCCAGTGGCACCGCGCGAAGGGTGGGCCGGGAATGGAACAGGCCCACCACTCCCGCCCAACGAAGCTGGCTTAACAAAAAACACCCGGCGAGAATTCCCATCACCAGATAGCTCTGCCGATCCTGGCGGCTCAAGGTGGCCACCAACCAGTGCAAGGCGGGAAGCTGAAAAAGCCCCCAGCACAACCACAGGCAGATATTGGTGAGAAGAGGAAGCATTCCCTCTCACACTATCGCGCCTTCAACCTGCCTGCCCTGGGAAGCTCAGCAGCGAACCCGTGCAAGATTTGTGCAGCTCAATCCCGCTCGGACAGCAGCTCTCGCACCGCCTCGGCAAGGGCTCCGAATTCCTCTCCCCGTCGGTCAAGCATAGAAAAGTCAACACCGAAGCGGATTGTCACCCCTTCCAGACGGAAAACCGTCGGATTCAGGCGCTCGTTCAGATCTTCCCCGAATACGGTCAGCACCCAGGACACCAGCGCACGTGAGGTGCTGTCCGGTGCCAGCACATCCAGATAGGAGCGCACCCGGTTTCCTCCAGGAAGCAGCTCCACTTCCGCACGCTTTTCTTCGCCCGGAGCGGCCTCCGGCAGGCTGGAGGCGTCCTTGGGCCAACAGAAATCTTCACCATGGAGGTGGAGAAAGCGGTTGATCCCCTCGGACTCTCCCCGCTGCACCCGATGTGCCGTCGTATACATCATTGCTCCCAGCGATAGTGTCCACCATCCTGCCACGGCTGGTCAAGCTGGGGCCAGGGAAGGGGTGTAGAACCGTTCATTCTCTGCATCGCCCAGACCAGAAAGGCTCCCAGGTAGCGGGGCATACTCTCCAGATCGTCGCGACGTTCCAGTACATCCGTAAGCGAAGTAGCCCCTCCCGGAAACCACTCTCCCAGGTGCTCGGACCAGCCCTCCCGCAGCCATCCCAGCTCGGCCAGCTCCGACCCCAGCGTGGTGGCGCGGGCCTCCAAAAGCAGCAGCACTTGGCGCTCCAACATAGCCGGGCCGCCCCAGGATGCCGGATCGGTCAGCATAGACTGAAGTCGGGCATCCACAAAGCTCAAAAGACGGCGTTGGGTAGCAAGTTGGAGGAGGGGCGGGTGATCACGCATCAGGACTCCGTTCCATAGCCATGGGGGTGCGCCAACATCCAAGACCAGGCAGAGCCCACCATGGCTTCCAGGCTTTCGTACTGGGGTTTCCAGCCCAGCTCCCGACGGATCTTGTCGGAGGAAGCGATGAGCACGGCGGGATCCCCCGCACGACGTGGCCCCACCGTCAAGGGGATGGGCCTTCCGGTGATGACCCGGGCGGCGTCCAGCACTTCCCGAACGGTGAAGCCCTCTCCACCACAACCCAGGTTGTACACCGCACTTCCCCGATCGAGTGCATCCAGCGCACGCAGGTGGGCGTCGGCCAGATCCAGCACGTGGACATAGTCACGCACACCGGTGCCATCGCGCGTGGGGTAGTCATCCCCAAAAATGGTAAGCGGATGGCTGTGAAGGATGGCCTGGAGCACCCGTGGAATCAGGTGTGTCTCAGGACGGTGGTCCTCCCCATGAAGCACCGTAGCGCCCGCAGCATTAAAGTAGCGCAGGGCCGCATAGCGCAGCCCATAGGCGCGGTCATACCAGTGCATCGCCTGCTCCATCGCCAGCTTGGTGCTGCCATAAGGTGAGGTGGGCAGGGTGGGATCCTCTTCCCGGATCGGCACCCGCGCCGGCTCACCATAGACCGCCGCCGTCGAGGAGAACACCAGCTTCAACACCTGCGCCCGACGCAGCGCCTCTAACAGACTCAGCGTGCCGACGACATTGTTCTGGTAATACAGGCCCGGCTCCCGCACCGAGTCCCCAACCAGAGAAATCGCCGCCATGTGTACCACCGCCTCGATGCCCCGGTCGTGCAGCAGTCGCTCCAGCCGCTCGCCATCGCGAATATCAAGGTGCACAAACTCCACATTTGGCTGTATAGAAGACCGATGTCCGGTAATCAGGCTGTCTACCACAACGACCGAATCGCCCCGAGCCAACAACAGCTCGGTAACGACACTCCCAATGTAGCCGGCCCCCCCGGAGACAAGAACGCGCACCCACACCTCCCCCTTTGCCCTATAGCATCGGCGTCCGACCTACAAGCCCTGTTCCAGAGCCAACGCAGAAATCCCAAAAGAATGTGCAGAGTCCGGCAGGGATACCGGCTGGCCATAGGGCCAGGAAGGTCCCCACCATACCTGCGCGCTGTCGGCCCCCGCAAAAATCAGGTCCTTCCAGCCATCCCCGTCGAGATCGGAAACCGCATTCCCCACCGAGCCCACCGTCGCAAGCTCGATATGATCGCCATCGGAGTAGCGGGTGGTGGATCCCCAGAAGACATAGGAGATCGGGCTCTGCCCGGCGGGATCCCCCCCGGAGACAACCACGTCTACATAGCCATCCGCATCCAGATCCTGGAGGCTCACCCCCTCCGCACCCAGCGTCGGCAGCTCCGTACGATCCTCCACGCTCCAATTACTACTACCCCAGTAGATCCAGGACGGGACATCTACTGTTATGCCATCCGAGCTATTGGCAATCACAATGTCGGGCCTCCCGTCCCCATCCAGATCAGCGATGGCATTGCCGGTGGCCCCCATCGAGGGCAGCAGGCTGCGGCGATCGACTTCGTAGCCGTCGGCCGATCCCCAGTAGAGGTAAGAGTCCAGGATCATGCTATTTCCATCACTATAGTTGGAGATCAGAACCTCCTTGTAGCTGTCCCCATCCAGGTCCGCCGCCGTGATGCCGTAGGCACCGATGCTGGGTAGAAAGCTACGGCGATCCACCGAAAAGCCCTCTGCAGAGCCCCAATAGATGGTTGACTCCGTCGCCTCTGTTCCGCTCCCGGCGTTGGCGACCAGAAGCTCAGGCCAGGCATCCGCGTCCAGATCGGCGACGGCCACCCCTCGGGCCCCCGTCGCGGGCAGGCTGCTGCTACGCTCAAAGGGATCGGTAGGGGATCCGTAGTAGATAACGACCCCACCTTCCGTCGTCTGCGGGCGACTGTTTGAAAAG
>CAITDR010000060.1 GCA_903891165.1 uncultured Pseudomonadota bacterium | reverse complement strand
TCCCGCGTGATCATCGTCGATCTCCAGCTCGCCGGTTGCGTATACACTGCTGCTGCGGTAGCCATCGTCGCTACGGTAGCTGTAGTTCATCTCGACTATCTCCCCGTCGATCCACCACCCGGTCAAAGTCCAATCTCCAACAATGGCGGGTGCTGTACAGCCGCTCAGCAGAGAAAGGCTGATCGATCCAACAAGAAGTGGGAAACCGCGGGCATTCATCCAAACTCCAGATGGGAAAATGACTTTACCACAGGAACTACACCACCGCAATCGAAATCCTCCTCCACACCGCCCCGCGAACCACGTCCAAAAGCCCTATACACTCGCGTCGTTTTGCGCTATAGGTCTGCCTCCACCGATGGGCCCGATGTACCTGCTTCTCCCCCTCCTCTTTGTCGCCTGCACCGCCGAAAAGCCTTCGGGCACCGACAGCAAGGGAGAGGAGCAGCCTCCGGTGGCGATGGATGCCGACAGCGATGGCTACGGAAACAGCAGCTCTACCAGCCAGGCCTGTGACGCTCCCTCGGGCAGCTCCGCCGTCGGCGGCGACTGCAACGACGCCAACAACGCTGTAAGCCCAGCGGCCACTGAACGTTGCGACAGCCTGAACAGCGACGAAGATTGTGACGGCCTGACCGACGACCTGGACAGCAACGCAACCGGAAAGATAAGCTACTACGCGGATACGGACGGGGATGGCTATGCCGGAAGTAGCAGCAGCAGCTTCTGTGATATGCCCTCTGGCTATTACAGCAGCAGCAGCGACTGCAACGACAGCAACACCGCCATCCATCCGGGCGCAAGCGAGGTCTGTGATGCGGCCAACACCGACGAGGACTGCGACGGTCTGGCCGATGATACAGACTCCAGTGTATCAGGAAAAACAAGCTGGTACGTTGATAGTGACGGAGATGGCTATGGCTCCAGCACGGCGGTGAGCGCCTGTGATGCACCGGCCGGCTCAGTGAGCAGCAGCAGCGACTGCAACGATGCCAGCGCCAGCATCTCTCCGGGGGCCACCGAGGTCTGCGGGGACAGCGTGGATCAGGACTGTAGCGGCGCCGACCGGGCCTGCCCGGGCTGGGGCGGCAGCGAGAGTGCGGACGCAAGCTATGACCATAAAATCTATGGGATTGGCTTGCAGGCCCAGTTCGGGGTGGGACTCGCGGGGGGTGACTTCGACGGCGACGGGGTGGGGGACCTTCTGGTGGGCGACCCCGGCTACAACTACTCGGGGGCGGCGGCGGGAGCGGTCTTCGGCTACTATGGGCCGCTCACTTCGGGGGCCTGGTTGGCCTCCGCACACGACGATTTTCTGAATTACAACACCTACGCCGCCTACGACGGCATCTACGGCGGACAGATCGCGAATATAGGCGACATCACGGCCGACGGTCGGGAGGACTTTTTGGTATTGGCCAGCAACAGCTCTTCGTTGAGCTATCGGGGCGGAGATAGCGGACTTTCCACCTACGGCTACTACATACGGACGATGGCCTGCAACAGCGGCGGGGCGGTCGGCAATTGGGATGGGGGCACCAACCAGGACTACTTCTGTGCGGACTCCACCTTCAGTGTCAGCAAGGGCACCGTGTACGTGTACAGCGGTCTCGGCAGCTTCAGCTCGGGCAGCTACACCGGGGAAAGCAGCTCGGACTACGCGGGCTATGGGGCCGCCGCCGGGGACTTTGATGGGGATGGCCTGGATGATCTGGTGATCGGCGCCTACGGAAACGACAGTGGGGGCAGCGAGGCCGGGGCGGTGTATCTGGTCCTGTCGCCGGGCACCTATGGAAACCGGCTGCTGAGCGCGGCAGACGCAAAGATCACCGGTTCCGCAGCTTCGGACAACCTGGGAAGGACGGTCAAGGTCTTTTCAGATCGGGATGGAGACGGCTACGCGGATATGTTGATCGGGGCGCCTGGACAGGACAGTGCTGCAAGTAATGCGGGGGCGCTCTACATCGTCACCAACCCCAGTTCGGGCAGCATTTCGACGGTGGCCTGGGGAACCCTGACCGGGGAAGTTGCTTCGGACGGCCTGGGCACTGCGGGAGTGACCATCGGGGAGTGGGACGGGGACGGGGTGGAGGATGTGGTGGCGGGCGCGCGGAACTCCGACCGCAGCAGCAGCAATGCGGGAGCGGCATTTTTGTTCTACGGACCGACTGCGGGAACGCAGAACGCTGGGGCGGCGGACATGATCTGGAACGGAGTGAATACCTCCGACTACTTCGGCTACACCGCCGCCACCATCCCGGACATGGACGGGGATGGGAAGGATGAGCTTGCTCTTTCTGCCCTCAATGGCGGACACAGCACGGTTGCGATTGCGACGGGTGCGGTGTGGATTTGGATGGGACGCTGATGTGGGCCATCCACCAGGGGCCGGGCGGGCCACGCTATGTCGAAAAGGCGCCAGTGCTGCGGGTGGGGGAGGCGCGGGTGGCGGTGCGGTTGGCCGGCGTGTGTGCCACCGACCTGGAATTGGTCAAGGGCTACATGGCTTTTGAGGGGACTTTGGGCCATGAGTGGGTAGGCGAGGTGCTGGATGCACCCGACCCGAGCTGGATTGGAAAGCGGGTGGTGGGCGACATCAACTGCGCCTGCGGGGTCTGCGCCACCTGTCTGTCGGGTCGTCCCAGCCACTGTCCGAATCGAACGGTGCTGGGAATTGTGGGTCGGGATGGTGCCTTTGCCGAGGAGCTGTCGCTGCCGATGGGCAACCTACACGCGGTGCCGGAGGGTGTGCCCGACGAGGCGGCCGTTTTTGTAGAGCCGCTGGCGGCGGCCTGCGAGATCCTGGAGCAGGTGGCGGTGCGACCGTCGATGCGGGTGGTGGTGCTGGGAAGCGGGCGGCTGGGGCAGCTCTGTGCGCGGGTGCTGGCGCTGACCGGGGCGGAGGTGGCGGTGGTGGGTCGGAATCCGGTCACCCTGGCGCTATTACCCCGGGGAATCCGGCGGGTGGATAGCGCCGAAGCCGAGAAGCTGAGGGGGGCGGATCTGGTAGTGGATTGCACCGGGAGTCCCGACGGTCTGGGCCTGGCGAGCGGCTTGGTACGGGCGCGGGGAACGATTGTTCTGAAAACCACCGTGCACGACGTGGGGACGGTGAACCCGAACCGATGGGTGATCGAGGAGCAGACGATAGTCGGCTCCCGCTGCGGACCTTTTGAGCCCGCACTGCGCCTGCTGGCAAGCGGAGCAGTGGATCTGGGGGTGCTGATCAGCGCGCGCTACCCCCTGCGGGAGGGTGTGGTGGCCCTGGCGCGGGCGGCGGAGCCGGGTGTGGTAAAAGTGTTGGTGGAAGTCCAATGATGCTGTCGCTCGTCCTCTTCGCTGCGGCGCAGGAGCTACAGCAGGGTGCAGCGCCACGACCGCCTGCATTGGTGCCACTTCCTTCCTGTGAAAGTTGGAAGGGGACGGCAGAGGGCAACGACCCCTCGGTGGAGATCAGCCTGCGGATCTGCCCGGCCGCAGGCTCGACTACGGCGGTGGAGGGAACGCTGGTGTGGTCCAGCCTGGTGAGCGGGTGGAACCGACGAGATTTGGTGGGAAGCTGGGAGGAAGGCAAAAGAAAGCTGGTGCTACACGATCTGAGAGTGGCGGAGGAGCGACCGCAGGGGGAGTGGTATTTTTGTGTGATCGACCGCTACGAGCTGGAGCGGGTGGAGGGCTCCACGCTGGTGGGGCGCTATGACTCGGCGGCATGCCAGGATCATGCGGTGATCCGTCTGCAGCGGGCGGTGGGTGCGGCGGCGGGGACAGGTCAGGAGAAGACATCGCCCTTGACGGGTCAAGACAAGGGGGTCAAAAAGCCGTGGTATCGGGGTTGTAGCAGCGGGCCGGGGGTGGGTGGGTGGGCGTTGTGGGTGGGGGTTTTGGTGGGGTGGGGGAGGCGAAGGCGGCAGCCACAAGCAAAAAGGACCCCCCTCCGAGGGCTGCCCCCCGCCCGCTGACCAGTTAGTCAGGCGAGGTCTGAGGTTTCCATGACCCTCCCGCTTCTGCTCCTTCTCGCCTGCTCCACCCCCGAAGAAAGCGACAAAAAACCTGGTGAAACCCAGGACAGCCCCGTCGTGGAAGAAGGTCCGGCTGCGCTGGCCGAGCTCTCCTCCGGCGAGTGCCCCGACTTTTCTACATCGGGAACCTCCACTTTTCTCTCCAGCGGCGAAGAGCGGCAGGTCACGGTGATCATCCCGTCCACCCCCGGCGAGGCCATGCCGGTCAACTTCTTCTTCCACGGGGTGGCCGACCCCGGAAGCAGCGACAACCCCGGCGGGGATACCGCCCGCGGCCTGCAGCTCCAGCGACTTGCCGACCAGACCAACACCGTCTGGATTGTGCCGGATGCACCCGTACAAACGCTGCTGGGGATCATGACCGTCTACCTCTGGGACCTCGCGCTGGAGCGGCAAAACGATCTGGTGCTCTTCGACGACTTGCGCACCTGCGCCGCCCAGAACCTCGATATCGATCTGAAGCAGCTCTCCTCTGTGGGTTTTTCCGGTGGTGCACTTTGGACCACGGTGGTCAGCGTTCATCGCGGCGACACCCTGGCCACCGCCGTCGAACTCTCGGGTGGCAGCGATATTGAGGCTCCAGGCTACGATGTTCTCCTCTCCGAATACAGCACGCCGGCGACGGACCTGCCGGTGCTCCTGACTTCCGGTGCCGATGGGGTGGATGTGTGGCCGAACACCCAGCTTGCGGTCATCAAATTTGCCGAGGCAACCGACACTCTTCAGGCCGAGCTCTTGACAGACCAACACTTTGTGGTGCGCTGCAAGGACGAGGACGGGCACGTGATGGACCAGCGCGACTGGGATGTGGCCCTGGACTGGCTGGCCGTGCATCGCTTCGGCGAAGAATCTCCCTTTTTGAGCAGCGGCTTAGGTGCCAATGCCGACTGGTGTGTGGTCGCGGAGTAAGGGGAAGAAGGAGGGAAGGAGGAGGATTTTTCGCTTCGCTCCGTCTGGCATCTCCTTGGCGGGGCTGGGGCGGTCAGGGTCTGGCGACCGGGAAGCGCCGAAGCCCAAAGCCTGCTACACTCCCCCCCTCAGAGGTCAGCATGGATCGCAGAAGCTTCTTGGGCAGCGCCGCAGTCGTCGGCTTGGGGACGTTGGTTCCAAACATGGCCGAGGCCGGGGACAGCCTCCACAAAGAATCCGTCCGCTTGCGGAAGCAGTGGGCCTTTCAGAAAGCAACCTTTATGGAGTCTCTTCTGTCAGGTAGGCCCGGCGCTGCGGATAGCCCGCTCACCCCTCTCGCAGAGGCCATGGGCGACGGTCTGGCGGCTTTGGCGACGGTGAAAGAGATCGAGAATGTTCCGGTGGAAGATCAGGTACATCCTTCTATGCAGGGCATCCTTGAAGATGTTGCCCTCGCGATTGGTGGCTGTGTGACGGCGGCGGTGACCGTCACCGAGTCCTTCCTCGCCAGCGATGACCCGCAGAAGGAGCTGCACCTCCGCGGTGCCCTGCGGAGCATCCGGGCGGGTCTGGCCGCCTGGCCCACCACCCTGGGCCGCCAGAATGCCCTGGATCAGCTTATTCAGCGTCTGGAAGCGGATAATCGGCCGGGGAGCCTGTTGGAGCAGGTGCGCTACGAGCTGGGACGTGCCAAGAAGGCGATGGCCCTCTCCGAGCAGATGTCCGTGCATGAAACTGGTCTTTTGGATAGCCCCGATCCCCAGCTCCGCGCGAAGGTGGAGGCGGGCCGGAAAAAGTGGCAGGTCGATGCACCGGCGATGGTCACCGCTGAGAAGGCCGATCTGCTGCGGGAGTCCCGGAGAAAGCGCCTTCTTGGTATTCTTTCCCTTTCCATCATGGTCCCCGTGGGTGGAATTATCACGCTGGTCAGCCTCTGTGCGCTGGCTTGTGGGGCCGGGCCCACCTCCGTGGCCTTCGTCGTCATCGGTCTGTCGCTGATCGGTCTGGGGATCTGGGGCGGTGTAGCTTGGCTGTTGGAGGCGCAAGAGCTGAAGGAGGAGGCCAACAGCCTGGGAGAACGACCGATGATCGAGGAGGGAGCCATGACCCTCATCGCGGCCGATGGCTGGCTTCCCACCTCCTTTGTTCGCCGCTCGGGGCGCAGTATTGCCGTGGCGGCCACCGGGATGGTGCGCCTGCCGGGCACATGGATGGCCGATGCCGATGGCAACGGAGTTGCGGCGGAGGTGGGTGCGCTGGTAGAGGGTGCGCCCTTGGGGGCTCTGGTGGGAAGAGTGGGGGAGGACGTCTTTTTTCTGGGGAGGGACGGGCAGGTGCCTGAGGGGCCCGAAGGCCGCTTGGAGCTGGCGATCAACCAGTCTGTCGGGGAGAAAGCGACAAATGGAGCCGCTATCGGCCATTTTGTGGTCCGTCTGGGCAGCCTGACCGAGGCGGGCTGAGTGGAGGAAAGCCTTTTGGAGGAGGAGGTCCGAAGGTGGGAGGAGGAGGGCTGGTGTCGCCTGGGCCAGCTTCCCGAGGATCTTTTAGAGGATCTTGAGGCAGACTGGGAGCGTCTGTTGGCGCGAACGACGGCCTCTGCCGGCTATCGCTCCCCGGAACACTGTCTCCGTTTTACCCACCTCTGGACCGGCCTATGGAAGCAAAACCCCGCTTTTGCCTCCCTCCTCCGCCTCCCCTCTCTCCTGGATTCTGCCCGTTTTCTCTTGGGGAGTCCGCAGCTCCGCCTCTACAGCCAGCAGTTGGTGGTCAAACATCCCGCCTCCGCCCTCCCTTTACCCTGGCACCAGGACGCGCCGCTTTGGCCCAGCGAAGGCCCTGGCCTCAGCCTCTGGCTGGCGCTGGACGACGTTTTTGAGGAGGCGGGCTGCCTTTGTTATGGGCCGGGAAAGGGCGCGGAGCCGCTGCCTGAGTGGAAGCTCCAGCTTGCCCCCACGCGACGTGGACAGTTGCTGGCGCACAATGGGCTCACCTGGCACCGGAGTGGCCCCAACCGGGGCAGTAAGGTTCGAAGGGGCTGTGTGATCGGCCTGGGGGTGGCCGGGGCGGCGCCCCGGAAAGGGGAGTGGGATGAGGAACGTTGTCCGCTCCTGCCACTTTCCGCTCCCCCGGAAAATGGGCGCGGGAGCAAAAGCTCACTATAGACGGTCTGCACTGAGCCAACGGGATAGAAGACCCGCTCACCCCGCCTCGCCGGAGCCCCCATGACCCCCGAATTCCACGCTTTTCGCATCCAAATCCAGGATCACATCGCCGAGGTGCAGCTTATCGGTCCCGGAAAGGGCAATGCGATGGGGCCGGAGTTCTGGCGGGAGTGCCCGCTGGTTTTTCGGGAGCTGGATCGGAACGAAGAGGTGCGGGTGGTGCTACTTCGGGGTGCCGGACGTTGCTTTTCCTTCGGCCTGGACCTGCTGGCCATGGCGGGAGAGCTGGGGCCCCTTTTGAGCCAGGACGCTGGCTTGCGCGCCCGAGAAAAGTTGCTGGATCTGATCGGGGAGATGCAGGCGGGGCCCGACGCGGCCTTTCATTGCCGGAAGCCGGTGATTGCGGCGATCCATAGCCACTGCCTCGGCGGCGCCATCGATCTGGTGGCGGCCTGCGACATGCGTCTCGCTTCAAAAACGGCGATTTTGAGCGCCCGGGAAGTGCGGGTGGCGATGGTGGCCGATGTGGGCACTTTGCAGCGTCTGCCGCACATCATCGGGGAGGGGAACACGCGGGAGCTGGTGATGACCGGCAAAGATATCGGGGCGGATCGGGCTTTTCAGATCGGTCTGGTCAACGAGGTTTTTGCGGATGACGAGGCCCTTTTTGTGGGTGCCCGGGCGCTGGCGGCACAGATCGCCGCCAACCCGCCACAGGTGGTGCAGGGGGTCAAACGGGTGATGAATGCCCGGATTGCGGGGAGTATTGCCGATGGGCTCCGGCAGGTGGCCCTCTGGAATTCGGCTTTTCTGGCCTCGGAGGATCTGGGCGAGGCGATGGCGGCTTTTGTGGAGAAGCGGGCACCGGTGTTTTCGGGGAAGTGAGGGGGTGACCATGTGGACCTTGTTGATTTCTTTGTCTTTGGCCGAGGAGATCCCGGCGGGAGCATGGGTAGTGGTGGCCGCTCAGGCACCGGTGTCCACGGCCCGGGGGAATGTGTTGGTTCCCCACAGCTCGTAGCGCTGGGGCGCCATCGTGACCCGCGATCTGGGAGACGATCTTCTGTTTTCCCCCGTGTCCAC
>CAITDR010000059.1 GCA_903891165.1 uncultured Pseudomonadota bacterium | reverse complement strand
CCCTGCACCTGCGACGTGGCCTTAGCAAGGCGGCAGGGACCGCGCTGATCCAGACGATGGGAGCGGGTATTCTGGCAGTGGTGGGTGGCTCAGTGGCGATGCTGCTGGGATTGGTTTTGGTGCCGGTCAGTGGGGCCATCCTCCAGGCCGTGGTAGAGCTTCCGGGACACCTGCTGCGGGATTTCCCAGTGCACGAGATCCGCATCGTGCCGATGATCCTGATTTCCATGTGTTTGTTTATGGTAAGTGGAATAAACCTGGTGCTGATGCCGGTGAGTACGGCCGTCCTCTACCTTGGGACCAGCCTTCGCCTGGTTCGAGAGGCGACCGGGCGTTTTGCCCTGGGGGCACCCCTGGTGGCCCTGGCCGGTGCGGGTGTGGTGGTAGGTGGTGTGGCCTGGGCAGACCGGCAGAAAGAGCATCTGTATGTACCGGAATTTGTGGATCCTGCCGATGATACGGCCCGGTCGGTGCTCATCGAGAAGGAGGAGCAGCTACGCCTCGCGCTGGTGGATCAGGCACTGGCCTCCTACCGCTATCTGGGGGCTACCGAGGATGCCGACTTCCCGCTGGACCTGTGGCAGCGGGAGCTGGGTGTAGAGTCCACCTGGCCACAGGATACCTTCAACCTGCTGATTCACCCCCTCCTGTTTGAGGGAAGCCTGAAGGGTGGCACTGCCGACAAGGCCATGGCCTTTTATGGTCAACTGTTCGACAGCCCCTTCGACAAGGCCGAGCGCGAGGCATTGCGGACGGCGATGAACGCGACATGGGACCGGACCTCGGCCAAAGCTGGCCTCTCCGACATCGACAAAAAAACGGTACATCTTGAACATCAGGAGCTTTCCTGGCAGGAGCAAAACAGTCTTGCGGTAGTGACGCTGGACGAGGTCTACGCCAATACTTCCCAGACGGTGCAGGAGATCCAGCTTTCTTTCTCCATGCCGGAAAGTGCAGCTTTTACCGGACTCTGGCTCTCGGACGAGGCCGGCAAGCCGGAGAAGTTCCCGGCAGTGCTCGCGCCGCGTGGGGCCGCGCAGGCCACCTACGATCGTATCCGCGAACGGGGCTCTGATCCTGCCATTCTGGAGCAGGTAGGGCCGCGGCAGTACCGCCTGCGGGTCTTCCCCATCCCCGTGCAGCGCGGCGACGAACACCCGCGGATGTACCTGCGGATGCGCTGGAACACGCTGGCCGACGCAGTGGGCATTCCCGCACCTCAATTGCTGGAAGTACGCAACCTCTACTGGGATGCAGAGACGACGCGGGAGGTGCAGGGCCAGCCCAGTGAGGACAAGCTCTGGCTGCCGCCCCGTGTCGGGGTGGTGGGCCAATTGCGTAGCCATACAACCCTATTAGCGGATGGGAGGCTGGTCCGCGCGACCCCAGCAGAAGCACAGGATATATCTACCCTGGTGCGGCCGGCACGCTATGCCGTTCTGGTGGACGGGTCCCGCTCCATGCGGCCGCTGGCGCGTCGGGTACAGCAGGAGCTGGCCTGGCTGCGCACCGAGGTGGCTCCGGGTGCTCTGGTAGAGGTTTATGTTTCGTCCGGCTGGGGCGGCCGTCCCTTCCGTAAGGTGGGCTTGGACTGGCAGCCCGAAGACCTGGACTTTTTCGGGGGCGCCATGCCGGGGCAGGCCCTGGAGAGCCTGAGCAAAAAGGGTGTCTGGGACAGTGTAATCTTCCTAACCGACAACGGCAGCTACGATGTGTTTGACACGATGATCGACACCGGGAAGGGGACGGAGTTTTCCGGGCAGACGGTGACAACCCCCAGCCCGGATCTTCCGCTTCCCAATAGCCTTTCGGCCTCCCTCTGGCTGGTACATCTGGGCGGCGAGCTGCCCCAGGGCTATCCGGATCCCATCGCGGATCGACTCAACAGCACGGGGGGCATCGGCACCTCGGTAGAAGAGGTCTTCCAACGTATTCTTGTGCCGGGCCAGGATCGTGTGGACGGCTATGTGTGGACGGTGGAGGAGGCGGCGCCCTTGGCCACACCCGAGCGGGATCTGGATGCGATGGCGGTTCGACGTCTATTGAGCTGGGAGGTACGCTCTGCGGGGGCGGTGGCTGACTATGATCACATCCACAACCTGGCCAAGGGTGCCCATGTGGTCACCCCCTGGTCTTCCATGCTGGTGCTGGTGGAGGAATGGCAGCGGAAACTGTTGGAGGAGCAGGAGGCGAAGGAAGATCGTTTTGATCGGGAAACAGATGGCGGCGCTGAGTTCAAGTCCGCGCCGGGTAGCCCCCTGGTGAGTGCAGTGCCCGAACCGGAGGAGTGGTTGTT
>CAITDR010000058.1 GCA_903891165.1 uncultured Pseudomonadota bacterium | reverse complement strand
GTGTGTCTTCTCGGTATTCCGGTGCTGGTGGGGGTGGGCCACGAGCACAACCGCGGCATTCTGGACGAGGTGGCCTGGCGCAGCCTGGGCACCCCCTCCAAGGTGATCGCCCACATCGAAGAGACGATTGTTCACAACAGTCGCCAGCTTTTGGATATGTATCGGCGACTACAGAATGATACGGAGGCGCGGCTGCTGCGCTGGGAGCAGCGGTTGGAGCGGGAGAAGCAGGCGCTGGTGGCCGCGTCGGATCGGGTTCTTATGGAGGGCGAACGGAATGTGAACGAGGCCTTCCGGGCGGTGGTGGGTCTGGGCCCCAAAGCCACCTTGGAGCGGGGGTTTGTGCTGGTCCGGCGTGCAGACGGTAGTGTGGTGAGTCGTGCGGCGGGCCTGAGTCCGGGGCAGGGGCTGCGCCTCAATTTTGCGGATGGGGAAGTGAACGTGCGGGTGGAGGACAAATGACCGAAGAAACATCCAATTTCAAGACACACTACGAGCGCATCCAGAAGATCGCGGAGGGCCTGAGGCAGCAGACCGAGCCCGATCTGGACCTGCTTGTACAGCAGGTGGATCAGGCGATGGAGAGCTACCATTTTTGTAAGGAGCGCATCGCGCGGGTGCGGGGACTGCTGGCGGAGAAATTCGGGGAGGGGGCAGGGTAGGGAAATTTCTCCTGGATCGGAATTTTTTGTATCTTTCGATACAGATTTTTTTTTTTCCAATGGTGGTAGGCTGATGTTCAAGGAGCTACCCTCATGAGAGCATGGAACGGTCAAGGCACATTTCAGTGGGAGCATGTACGGCAATGGGGCGTCGTCGCGGGGGCGTCGTCCTTTCCGCGCGCCGAGGGTGCAGTGCTCGTGCCCGGCGGGTTGAGCACCTTCAGCCTGTTTTTTCGGCGGCAGGCACAGTCGGGCAGCACCTTCGAGCTGTATCTGTGGACCGCGCCGGTCTACTTCAAGCCGCTGGATCAGGACATCGACGCCACGACCGCGCCGCAGCACCTGCTGAAGCTGGAGCTGGATTTGGGCGGTGGCGCCACTGGGATCGTGATGACCGGAACCACCACGCAGGTCTTCGGGGCAAGGCTGAAGGGCAACCAACCGATGGGCTCGCTGTTGTTCTGGGAGCTGAAAAATGCGGGTGTGGCCGATGCCACGATTGTGGGGGATCTGTACCTGGTGCCCAGCAGCTTTGGAATGATCGCCGGAGCTACTTTTGCGCGGCCGCTGGAGGTGGAGACGGCCTGCATGACCCCGTCGCTTGGGCGGACGCTGCGTGGTGGGGGGCGCTGAGCGTGGGGGAGGGGAGGCCAGAGGAGAATGAACTCGAGCATATCGAGGGCTATGTTACTTCGGTCGCGGTGCTTCAGGTAGGAGAACGGGATTTTTTGCGGGTGACGGTGGATCGTGCCTCATCTGTGGGCTTCGAGATGAAGGAGGTTTGGACGTTTTTCGTCTACCTGGATGTGGGAACCACGGTGGCCCTTGCACAGTTTCAGCTTCTGCGCGATGCGATGATGCAGGGTTGGATTGTGGAGATTGGCTATGATGGCCCTCCCCCTGAGGCGAGCCAGTTGCGCGACACCATTGGCGAACTTCCGGCATATAAAGTTACTGTAATTCCAGTAACCCGAATCCAGGAATTGATGTTATGACTGGTCAAGAGCAACTTCCATTGATGGTCAAGTTGTTCGTCGTGGTGAGCGAAGTTGGCCAATTTCGCTCGCCCTTTACGCCGCGCGACTACCATGAAAATTTGGCCAAGTATGAGGACTACTACGCGGATGATCCGGAGCAGGATGTAGAGCGCGTTTTGACAGCATATTTGGAAGATGCGGCGGAATTATTGGCGGGGTTGGGGATTCGACTGGATTTGCATCACGATGGAGTGACGTATATTCGAAGTGAAGATTGGTTTAGTGTGGACCTTGCGGATGTGCCTGGCCTCGTTTCTTTTGGTTGGGAGCAGGGTCAATCTTGGATTAATTTGTATTTTGTTTCTGTGTTGTTGGGTGGTGGCGCTGCTGGCGCT
>CAITDR010000057.1 GCA_903891165.1 uncultured Pseudomonadota bacterium | reverse complement strand
CTCAAGCGGAGTTTACTTCTACAGACTCGAAGCTGATGGATTTACAGACATAAAGAGAATGATGCTAACGTCGATATCCGGATTGTTGATGTCATCCGAAAAGACATGCAGCTCGCAGAAGGCGGGGTCGGTATCTTCCGGGGTGTAGGTGACCTCGATGAGCGCGGTCTCACCCGAGTGCAGAACCCGGCCCACCGGCGGCTTGTAGGTGATCTCGTAGGCGACGTCGCAGGTGGAGGCAAGCTCGGATCCGTTGAGGACAACGTCACCACCGCCCACATTGGCAATACCAATCTGCCGGGTATTCCCGCTTGTATCACCGACATTCAGATTCCCAAAATCAACCGTGCGGGGACGCACCACGACAATGCCCAGCTCCTTGGCACTCTCGCCATGCAGGTAGAGCTGCTGGCGCCAGCGATAGGGGTCGCGAAGGTATTCGGGCAGCTCGTTCGCGGTCTTCTGCTTCTCCGTAAGCTCCTTTTGCACCGCCTCGATCACGAGGCCCCCGTAGATATCGCCGACGTCCACCGGAGTGAAGGTCACGGTCACCGGCTGTTTGCAGCCTGCGGGAATGGTAAAAAGAACGCCTGGATCGACTGCACCACCGCTGTCGTCGGTGGAGGTCGCGGAGTCGTCGGTGGGGGTGGTGCTGTCGTCGCCGCCCGAACCGCCGGAGTCCACGGTCTTGCCCTCGCCGGGGACAGCGCCGGAGTCCTGCACCTCGGCACATTCCTGCTGCAACACGTCCCAGGTGAGGGCGAAATTCTCCGGCTGGCCATTGGAGAATTCGATGGATCCGATCCCCATGGTCATCTCGCCATCATTGGCGATGGTGAAGGACCGCTGGTTGCTTTCTCCAGGGTTCACATCGCCAAACTCCAGATTGGTATCGGATAGTACCAACTTCGGGTAGGCGATCTCCTCCTTTACCGGCTCTTCCTGCGCACAGGCGAGCAATCCAGAAAAGGGAAGAGCGGGGAGAAGGAAGAGGAGCGTGGTTGGGCGCATGACCATCCGATGACGTTGACGGAAAGGTACCCGGTAACACCGTTGGCTGTCAACAGGATGAAAAAAACGAAGCCCCCCCAGGATTGGGAGGGCTTCAAAAACCGTCCGGGGAAATCAGCTTTCGCCACCGGGGTTCAGGGCTTCCTTCAGACCCTTACCAGCGCGGAACACGGGGATCCGGCGAGAAGGAACCTGGATCACGCTGCCGTTCTTGGGGTTGTGACCCTTGAACTGGCGGCGCTGCGACACGGTGAAGGTACCGAAGTCGCTGATGGTCACCTTTTCGTTCTTGGTAAGGGCATCCTGGACGGTGTCCATGATGATGTTGACGTACTGAGCGGCGCGGATCTTGGGGATGCCGGCCTTAACAGCGAGCTGTTCGGTGAGGTCTGCCTTGTTCATCTTGTGCTCCGGGGGTGAGAGAGTACCGAAACCCTAATACTCTAAACACTCAAAATAATCAAGTGGGGTGAGATTCCGACCCAGCAGAAAGAAGAACTGCGGAGAAGGGGGTTAGGAAAGGTTGGTAAGCCCTCCCTTTCGGCACCCACCCTATAGCAGATACTTGAAAAAGTGCCAACGAGGAAACCACGATTTTTCGTCTATCCGCGCAAAACCAAAAAACCCAAAAAGCTGGGCAAAAAGCCAAACACGAATAACCGGCGTTTCATGAGAAAAAATGAAGAAGCCCCATAGGAGGCTCACTTCAGCTCAGCCCGCTCGCGGGAGGTCTCAACCAGCCTCCGCGGACCTGCAATGCGCGCGGAAGTACCCGCAGTTCGACCGGCGCCTCATGCTGGGGCTCCCCGTCCAGCTCCAAAAAGACCGGTGTGTGGACACGGAGTCTGGTCACCTGACGCTGAAGGGCGCCATCGGTCCGCCCCAAGGTGCCGCTGTAGGCCCGCGGGAGCAAACGGGGAAGCTGAAAAAGAGAAACAGGCGGGAGCAGGGTGAGGTCAAAACGCCCGTCTGCCATTGATCCCTCCTTCCCCACCCAAAGTCCCGCACCGCAGTAGTGGCCATTGCCACAGAAGGCGGCCAGAGTCTCCACCTCGCGCTCCTCCACCCCCATTGCACTTTCCCAGCTCCAGCGCAATCGCTGAGGTCGGTAGTCGCGAAGGGTCTCGGCGATCGCCCCCAAAAAGGTGGCCTGACCGCCCCAGCGTTTGGAAGACTGGTTGGCACGCCGGCAGACCTCAGCATTTGCACCAAAACCAGCTACATTGATAAAGACTTTTTCTGGTGCATCTTCCCAGAGCACCTGGCCAACATCCAGGGGAAGGGTCATGCCGGTGGCGGCATTCCAGAGGGAGTCCTCCAAGCGGGGTGGCACGTGGAGGCTACGTTTGAGATCACCCCCCGTCCCCGAGGGCAATACCGTAAAAATCACTTTTGAGTTAATCGGTTTTCCCGAAGAAAAAAGTCCGTTCACTACCTCATGGCAGGTACCATCGCCCCCAAGAGCGGCCACAATATCGGCGGCTGAAGTCGCCCTACGCGCCAGCTCGGTGGCGTGGCCCGGCCCTTCCGTCCACCACAGCTCCGCCTGTTCAAAAGCCCGGAAGATCGCACGCTCCACACGATCCCGATCAGCACCGGTGCGGCCGCCCGCCGATCGCGGATTTGCGACCACAATCAGCCGCTCCCCTCGGTTTTTTGCCCCGTGGTTGTCCTTGGCCAAGACGCTCAATTTGCTCCTCCCCTCCCATCCAGGGGGCCTGAAATATTCGCCCCCGCTGCGCGAAGCCAGTCGGCACAGCCCTGGTCACGGCAGGTATGCGGCACTCCCTCCCACATTTCGACGTTCCGAAGAGCCACATCGCGTGCTGCGGCAGGCTCACGTTTTGCGAAGCCCTCGCGACGGCCACAACAGGCCAGCTGGTTGGGACCGGTACTCGCACCTTCAAAACAAGTGAGGAAGCTGGCTTTTTGGGGAAGTTCCAACCACTCCACCGAGACCCCCGCCGCCACCAGAAGCTCGGCCACATCGCCGTGCAGGCAGAGCACACGACGTCCAGCCAGGTGGCGCGAAAGAGAAGGTAGAACATCAGGATTTCCCGCACGCCATGCTTCATGACCCAGAAAATCCGTGGTTCGAAGGGCCGCAAGTGGACCCCGGCCGATCTCAGGCCGCCAATCACGGTCATCGGTGAGGATGGCGACGATTGCTTCGGGTCCCTCCACCGGGCCAAGGGGCTGAGCCACCGGAAGTGCGCCATGTTCGGCGCGCCAAGCGGAGAGGCGTTCGGCTACGGGCTGGTGGTTCTTGCAGTGACGGGTGCAGGCACCACAGCCCATACAAAGCGAGGTTCCCGCAAGGGAAAGTTCGGGAAGCTGCGTCGCGATCAGCGGGATCGACATCATGGCGGTGGGCGTAGCCGCCTCGCGCCCCGTGGCCACGGAAACCGGGCATACATGCCGACAGAGTCGAGGACAGAGCGCGCAGATGGCGTAGTCGGCGTTCATTTCTGCTTCCCGATGAGGTCGCCCAGCTCCGGCGCGGCCGGCCCGATGATCTCGACACGCCCATCCGCGTGGCGACAAGATGCACGAATATCCAGCTTGCGCAGGGTATTTTCAGGCACCTCCCCCTCCCAACGGTCACCTCCAAGGCGGACCAGAGGCACAACTATCTGCTCGTAGGAGGAAGGAGGGAGGAGACTACGCAAATCCGGACCGGCGGCAGAGCGGGGCACCGACTTGATGCGAAAACGTCCGTGGGGCAGGCGTGCGACGCAGCCAAGGATGCGGGTCTCCCAGGGCGCCTGAGGGCCGGAAAGATGTTCACGAAGGGGACCGGCGGCCGGAAAACGGAGGGCAAAGCCCTGATCGGCAAGCCAACCGTCGCGTTGGTCTGCAGGTTGGTCGGGGAGGAGGTTGGCCACCAGGGAGATCGGATCCACCGCGGGGCCGGAGAGGGTGACCGGCGGGAGGGGAACAGGGGGGAAAATCCGGCCTGGATTCATAATTCCCGATGGATCCAGGCGCTTTTTGATCTGCTGGTAGAGGGGCGCAAGGCCTGCCAATTCCCTGCCGGCCGCCTGCTGTTTAAGCTGGCCCACGCCGTGGTGATGCGCAACCGTAGCACCCACGGAATCCGCCGCATCTAAAGCATCTTTCCAGAGGGCATCATAGATGGCTAAATCTCCCACCCCGGCGAAGGTGAAGTAGATACTACAGCCCTCGCGATAGGCATGGGAGAAGTGCGCCATGACCACAGCATGACGGCCGATGGCCTGTCGCACCCGCGCATAAAGTAGAGGAAGATCCTTCCAAAGACAGGCCACCTCCATCGTATCCGCAAAACCACCGCCGATGAAGATGGGCGCCAGCTTGTAGCTGACCTCGTGGCGTGCGCCGTACCAATGCTCCCCCGGCTCCGGCCCCAGGTCTACACCACCTTTCTCCTGGATAATCCGGTGACCGTGCACAGAGAGAATCGAGGTGCTCTCCAGCGGACCTTCCCAACCGGCGATGAGAACGCAGCCCGAAGCCATCGAGTCCGCGAGGCGGTTGAGGAGCCGCGGCAAGGAAAGGGGCAGCGCCAAGGCCTGCTGCGGCAGCAATTCCGAAGCCCGATGGCGGAGATCCTTCCAGAAGCGGCTCCCCTCTTTGTGGTGGACGGTGTCCTTGCCAGCGAGGCGGGTGTCCACCGGGTCGTAGAGGCGAAGAACCGCAGGATGAAGCTCGGCTTGGAGGAGCGTCCGCATGGCCTCCCAGGCCGAGGGGACGTCGGCAAAGCGATAGCCGCGAAGCCAGCGATGCTGCGGCAGCGGGACGATACGGACGCTCAACTCGGTGATGATCCCCAATGCACCTTCGGTTCCGAGCATCCAGGGTCCGAAATCTTCCCCCTCGGCCCAAGCCCCCGTGCCAAAGCTGCCCGAGGGACTGACCACCCGCATCGCCGCGACCATGTCCTCGAACTTCCCATACTTCGAAGAAAACTGACCCGCAGAGCGGGAAGCCGCCCAGCCGCCGACCGTGGAGCACCAGATCGAGGAAGGGCTGTGGCGGGTGGCCCAACCGCGTTGTTCCAGCCAGTCCTCCAGGTGCTGACCGATAACGCCGGCCTGCACCCGGACCGTGGCATTCTCCACATCGATCGGTCCGATATGACGAAAACGCTTTAGATCCACGGTAATCGCATCCGGGCGACCGGCTGCCGCACCACAGACACCGGAGCCGGCCCCATAGGGAATCAACGGAACACCATGCTCGGCAGCCCAGAACATGAGCTCCTGAAGCTGGGCTTCTTCCTCGGGGAATACCACTGCGGCGGGGAGAGACGGCAATTGGCCCGTCGCAAAACTCAAGGAGCCACGGGGCCAGAGGTCCCGGGCCACCGCAAGGCGGTCGGAGAGCGCGGTGGAGAGGGGCAGGCGGGAGGAAAGGGAAGTAAGGTCCACAGCTCTCCCTAACCCGGGGCCGGGAGCTGCGGTTTCAGAGCCCAAAAGAAAGCGAGGCGCTCAGGCATGACCTGAGCGCCTTCGGCGGTGGGTTGGCGGGGGAAAACTCGCCACCTCCCGGCTGTCGCGTCTCCGCCACCCTATCATGCAAAGACCGTGCCAACCCGGAGGAACATCTGAAAATTCCTCATTTTTCCTGCTCTATCTTCCAGTTCTTGAGGAAGAAATCCGGTGGACCAACGGGAATCACGACATTCTGATCAGGATCGGAGGGAGATACCCTCCCGTTGCAACAACTCCAGCACGGCACCCGCCAGCTCCCATGGGCGCTCCTCCGGGTGGTAGTGCTGGCCACCGGGGATGGCAATGTGGTGAGCACCTCCGACGGTGCTGTCCAGATAGTCCGCTTCAGACGCTGGATAAAGTGGATCCGCATCCCCCCAAATCGCCCACACTGGGCAGGGTATATCCCGAAGATCAGGCAGATTGCGAAGGCTGCGGAGGTAGGCCACCAGCGCAAGGCGATCGGCATGTGTCGCAACGCCCGCCTCAGCAAGTGAGGCAACGTTGTCGCGGTCCATCACGTAGGGGTTCACGACGGTGCGACGAAGGGCCAAGGAAGAGGCCAGCGCGGGAATCCAGAGGACGGGGTGAAGGAGGACGCGGCTGAGAACCGCGCGGGTCCCCGGGCTGCCCGCGAGCATGGCCAGACTCTGGCTGACCGGATCCAGGCGGGTGATCGGGCCGTTGGAGAGGATGAGGAGGCGGACCCCTCCCTGTCTGGCGGCCGCCACCGCTGCAGGGACGGAGAGGCCGTGGGCAAAAAGCACCACCCCACCCGCAGCGACCGCCTGGGCAGAGAGTTTTTCGCCACGCTGCTGCCATCCGTCGGAAGCACTGGAAGAGTCCAAGAGTCCAATGGCCTGTCCCTTGCCTATCCGGGCGATCACCGCCCGGAAAATAGCCTCGCTCAAGGGAGGACCCGTCAAAAACCAAAGCGGCAAGGAGACTCCAGGTTCTGGTGGAGATCCTATCTCGGAGGATGCCGAGAAGGCGAGCGCCGCGGCCACACTCGGATAGAAGGGCGGCGAGGGACGGCCATGTACGATCGCATCATTCGGCACGCCACCATCGTCCGACCCGAAGGACAAATTCGAGCGGATATCGGCATTGAAGACGGGAAAATATCTGCCATCGGGGAACTGGATGGGCAGGCGACACGGGCGGAAACCAACGCAAGTGGGCTGGTGCTACTCCCGGGCTTCGTAGACAGCCATGTGCATTTTCGGTGCCCCGGGCACCCGGCAAAGGAAGACTGGTTCAGTGGCTCCAAGGCTGCTGCGGCTGGCGGGGTGACCAGTGTGTGCGATATGCCCAATACCTCTCCGCCAACCGTGTCGCGGAAGGACTGGCTCCAGAAAGAGGCGCTCGCCGCCCAACAAAGTATCGTAGACTACGGTATATGGGCGGGTGCGGCCGCAGGAAATGCCGAGGAGATCAGCGAGCTGATCCGAGAACGACTCGCGTGCGGGGTGAAGGTGTTCATGGGCGCTACCACCGGACCACTCCTTGTGGACGACAACACCCTCGCCGAACACTTTCAGCTTACGCCGGGTGTGATGGGTGTACACGCCGAAGATGAGACGGTTCTTAGCCACTTCCGGGATCTTGGACGAGGGCAATCGACGCCCGATCACAGTGTACTACGACCGCCCGAGGCTGCAGTAAAGGCCGTTCGGCGGCTGATAGAACTGTGTGAGACCTGGCCAAGGGAGGTCCACATCTGCCACCTGTCCACCGCGGCAGAGCTGGAGTTACTGAGGGCTCAGAAAAAGCAGCTGCCGATCACGGTGGAGGTCTGCACCCATCACCTGTGGTTGTCCACCCAGAACGCTCTTGGAAACTGGATGAAGTGTAATCCTCCAATCCGAGACGAGGCGGATCGCCTTGCGATGTGGGAGGCATTGGAGGGGGAGATCGACACCCTGGCCTCGGACCACGCACCCCACACGAAGGAGGAGAAGGAGCGAGGCTATTGGGATGCGCCTTCCGGCATTCCCGGTGTAGAAACCACACTTCCGCTGATGCTCCGTGGGGTGTGGGAGGGCAGGTTGAGCCTGGAGCGGCTGGTAGCGCTGGGGGCGGAGCGTCCGGCCCAGATCTTTGCACTCCAGGGAAAAGGAAGGATTGACGTAGGCTATGATGCGGACATGGTGCTTGTGGAGCCGCAGGCGATGCGGACGCTGCAGGCGAGGGACCTTCAGACCCGTGTGGGGTGGAGTCCTTTTGCAGGTTGGAAGATGGCTTCGGCGCCCAGCGAGGTATTGGTTCGGGGACGCACCGTCGCGAGGGAAGGGAAAATTGTGGCCGACGCAGGAAGTGGACGAAAAATTCCGCTGGGCCCCTTGACGAAGGCGGACTGACGAAAGGCTGACGGGGCCTGTCGAAGAACGGACAGTCGCTCCCCCCGCGAACCAGGATCATCCTACATTTCAGGTTGGCACGCTTCTTGAGAAAGGCCTGGCAGAAGGGAGTCTGTCAATGCCATGTACGGTTCAAGGTGCCACTCTGGTAGGAGTGGATGCAATTCCTGTGGGAGTAGAGGTCGATCTACTGCGGCGGCTGCCCGCAGTCGTAGTGGTGGGGCTGCCAGCCCCCTCAGTCCGGGAGAGTGCGGATCGGGTACGCTCCGCGATTTTGGGGGCAGGCTACGAATTCCCGAAGCAGAGAGTCGTCATCAGCCTGTCTCCAGCAGACCTGCGAAAGGACGGGACTGGCTTTGATCTGCCGATTGCCATCGGAATCCTCGCCGCCGCGGGCCGGGTGCCGGAGGACCGGGCACGGGAATACCTGATGGTGGGAGAGCTGTCCCTGGGAGGGGAGCTGCGCCCCGTCCGGGGGGCGCTGGCCTTCGCCGACCTCGCCAAAAAAATGGGGATGCGGGGAATTCTGGTTCCCGAACGTTGTGCCCATGAGGCCGCACTGATGGAGGGCATCGAGGTGCGTGCTGCGCCCCACCTGGCTGCGGTGGTGGAATTCCTCTGCGGAAGGAGAGATCTTCCTCCGCGAAGTGAGACCATCGCTCCGGGACCTACCAGCAGCATGGATCTGAAGGATGTCTGTGGGCAGATCCATGCCCGGTTGGCCTTGGAAGTTGCTGCCGCCGGAGGCCACAATCTCCTATTCGAAGGCCCACCTGGCTGCGGCAAAAGTATGTTAGCTTCACGACTGCCATCGATCCTACCGCCACTGACCATCGAGGAGGCGCTGGAGTGCACCCGAATCCAATCTGTCGCCGGGCTGCGTTCGCCAGAGGGAGGACTGGCCAGCAACAGACCTTTTCGTGCACCGCACCACTCGATTTCGCTGGCCGGGCTGGTGGGGGGAGCCACTCTGCGCCCTGGGGAGGTCAGCCTCGCTCACCATGGCGTTCTCTTCCTGGATGAATTTCCCGAATTCCCGCGTAACATCCGAGAAGCGCTACGGGCGCCCATGGAAGACCGGCAGCTGGTGATCTCCCGTGCCGAAGGCCGGGTCTGTTTTCCGGCGCGGTTCATGCTTGTGGCCGCCTCGAATCCCTGTCCATGCGGCTACCTGGGCCACCCCAGCCGCCCCTGTGTGTGTTCCCCTACCTTACGGGAACGCTACCGAGGCCGATTGTCCGGCCCGCTGATCGATCGGATCGATCTGCGGGTGCAGCTGCACCCCACCAGTCCGCACGAATTGCTCCAGGATATACATGGTGAATCCAGTACCTGTGTGCGCAAACGGGTGGTGGAAGCACGGGACCGCCAGCGACAACGCTATGGCGGACTCATAAGCTCCAATGCGGAACTTCCGGCAGAGCAGGTGCTCAACGCCTGCGACAGTCACCCGCTGGCATTGGCGCTGCTGCAAAAACACCTGGAGGATGGAGCGTACAGCGCTCGTGTGGGACGACGACTGCTGAAAGTCGCAAGAACCCTTGCGGATCTGGAGGGAGCCGACCGCGTGGGCCTTGGGCATGTGCGCATGGCCATCGACCTGCGGAGCGATGTCGAGGAGCAGTCATGTGCATTCTGATGAGCCTTTTTGGGCTGGCCAGCGTCGGAATTGTAGACCGGGTAGAAGGCCCGATGGCCGTTGTAGAGTGGGCACCGGGCTCCTTTTCTGATGTGCCGACATGGCTTCTTCCAAACGCGCGTGAAGGGGATCGCGTCTGTCTGGCCGGGGTGAGCACGCGGCAAAGAGCCCCAGCGAGCACAGGTCGATAGCAGCTGGCGGGTTCGCTCGCCGGCGCCGAACACCCCGGACGGTCTTCGCAGCGCCTCTCCACTGGTCGCGAGACCCGTCCGACTGATCTGGGTTTCATTCAGACCCGAAAAACGAGAATCCCCAGCAGACCGCGGTCTGCTGGGGATTCAAAAGGATGGCTGGCAACTACCTACTCTCCCACACCCGTAAAGGTGCAGTACCATCGGCTCCAGAGGTCTTGACTTCCGTGTTCGGGATGGGAACGGGTATTACCCCTCCGACATGGTCACCAGCCAAAGTCATATCGTGATGTTGGTAGACGAACGAAAGAAAAGGATCAAGCCATTCGGGCAATTAGTACGGGTTCGCTCTTGCATTGCTGCTTCTGTACGTCCCGCCTATCAACGAAGTAGTCTTCTTCGGCCCTTCAGGGAGAGCTTATCTTGAGGGGGGCTTCCCACTTAGATGCTTTCAGCGGTTATCCCCTCCGCACATGGCTACCCGGCAGTGCCGCTGGCGCGACAACCGGAACACCAGAGGTGCGTCCATCCCGGTCCTCTCGTACTAAGGACAGCTCCTCTCAACTCTCCTACGCCCACAGCAGATAGGGACCAAACTGTCTCACGACGTTTTGAACCCAGCTCGCGTACCGCTTTAATTGGCGAACAGCCAAACCCTTGGG
>CAITDR010000056.1 GCA_903891165.1 uncultured Pseudomonadota bacterium | reverse complement strand
TGCCGGCGCCATTGGGCCCATAAAAGACCACAAAATCACCCAGCTCCGGCATTTCTACCTTCTGAATGCTCCGAAAATTCTCGATACACAGCCGGGTGATCTTCATGGGTAACGGATAGCCCGTGATTCTACGGCCGGCAACCACTCCCCTCTCGCCCTCCCAGAAGCTAATTCCCCCCCGCCAGAAATTGAAAAAGTGCATCCACCGCCGGAGATCGCTCTCCGGCGCGGATGGCCACCTTCAGCTCGCGGACGGCCCAGGCATCGGAAAGCGGCAGGACCACACCCTGAAAGGGGCGCAGGGCGGCGGAGGCGGGGACGATGGAAACACCGGCTCCTACCTCCACCATCCGCAGGATGGCGTCGAAGCCGCGCAGGCGCATGGTGAGGCGCAGGGGGCGGCCGAGGCGCTCGGCGACGGCGGAGAGGAAGGACTGCATGCCCGAATGTTCGTCCAGCCCGATAAATCGCTCGCCAAGGATTTCTGTAAAGGCGACCTCGGACAGCGTGGAGAGCCGGTGGCCGGGCGGCACCACAATCACCAGCCGATCCGACCGGAAGGGGGCAAGCACCAGTCCGTCCAAGGCGAGGTTTCCCGCCAGGATCGCCATGTCGGCCCGTCGTTCGCGCAGGGCCCGGGCCCCTTCGGGGCTCCGACACTCCTCCAACAGCAGCTCCACCTCCGGCCACTGGCTCAAAAAGCGGCTGAGCGGCACCGGAAGGTGCTCGGTGATCGCCACTGTCGTTGCGACGAGGCGCAGCTCCCCCATGGGCCGCTGCTGCACCTGTTCTCGGAGCTGCCCCAAGGCGGCCAGCAGGGGTCGCACCCGACGCAACAAAAGCTCCCCGGCGGCGGTGGGGCGCACGCCGCGGGCGTGCCGCTCCAGCAGTACCACACCCATCTGCTCCTCCAACCTCAACATCCGCGCGGAGAGCGCCGTCAGTGCAAGGTGTACACGCCGGGCGGCGGCGGTCAGCGAGCCCGCCTCCACCACGGCCACAAAGAGGCGGAGGTCTTCGGTTTCGGGCAGCGGGCACTGGGCAAGCATTCGTTTTCCACGAAGGGTTACTGCGGATTATAGCCAGGGCATGTGGCCTGCTTTGGGGCTACGATGGAAAAGGAGAGAGGAAGCAGGCTGATTGTAGCCTTCCTTACTCCCTGGAGTGACCATGTCTCTGCCTTCTGCAATCCTCCCCTCTACGCGCAGGCTGGAGACGGGTGTGTGGATGGCGGCCGTCTCCGCCGTCGCCTTTGCGGCCAAGTCGGTGCTGGTAAAGCTGATTTTTCAGCATGGCGTTGATCCGCTGACGCTGCTCTGCCTCCGCATGCTGCTGAGCCTTCCGGTTTTTCTGGTGATGGGGCTGCGGGGGCCGCCGCTTGCCCGTGCGGACTGGGGCAAGCTGCTGATGCTGGGGGCACTGGGCTACTATCTGGCGGCATTCCTCGATTTTGAGGGACTGAGCCACATCTCGGCGGGGCTGGAGCGCCTCGTGCTGTTCACCCATCCCACCCTGGTGGTGCTTTTGGGCTGGCTCTGGCTGAAACGTCCGGTTCCCGGCGGACTTCCCCTGGCCCTGGCCATGAGCTGGGGCGGCATTCTCCTCGCGGTGGGGCCGGAGCTTCGGGTGGGCGAGCCCCTGCATGTGGCCATCGGGACTTCTCTGGTATTTGCAAGTGCGTTGGCCTACTCGATCTACCTTCTGAAAGGCGGAGAGTTGATGGTGCGCCTTGGCGGTCTTCGGGTGAGTGCCCTGGCGACCAGCGTCGGCACCGGGTTGTTATTGGGACACCTGAGCCTGCGTGGGGACATCGCCAATTTGTGGAGCCAGACCGGGCATGTCTACGCGCTGACCCTCTTGTTGGCCCTGGGATCGACGGTACTTCCGGTGCTGCTGTTGGGTGAGGCGATCTCGCGGATCGGCCCGGCGCGCAGTGCGGCCATCGGCACGGTGGGGCCGGTGGTGACCCTGGGCTTGGGCTGGTTGATCCTGGGAGAGTCTCTGGAGTGGGTGCAGGGTCTGGGCGCGATCCTGGTCTTTGCGGGGGTGTGGAAGGTGGCGCGCCCGGCCTAGGGCTCAGGTGATGAGCTGCCGGCTTTCCAGAAATTGCAGGATGCGGGGCGGGATCTCGGCCGCGTGACCCACCAGCCCGGCGTGGGTGGCGTGCGGGTACTCTTCGTATTCGGCACCGGGAATGGCCGCGGCAATCTTTCTTCCCAGGCCAGGGCGTACAAAAAGGTCACGACCACCACTGAGCACCAGGGTGGGCACGGAGATACCCGGCAGCAGATCAAAGGCGTCGTGATCCTGAAGACCCAGGGTCAAGGCCCGGAAAGTGGGGGCGTGGATGGTACCCAGGTGGCTGTACCAGTCGGCAAAATCATCGTGTGCGATGTGCGGCTCAAACATGCCGATCACCTGCGCCCCCCGATGTACCACGGTGGAGAGCTGCGCCCCTACCGAAAGATTGGCGGCAAAGGCGGAGTCTGGCAGACGCCGAAGGAGGCGATGGAGCAGCTTTCCCGCCCGTGGACCGGCGGCCCCCTCAAACACTTTTCCGGCTCCCCCCAGCACACTGACCAGGGCGCTCACCCGCTGTGGCAGGCGGCGCCAGGCCTCAAAAACCACCTGGGAACCCATAGAATAGCCCAGGAAAGCTGCGCGTTCCACCCCGGCCGCGTCCAGCACCCGCTCCAGGTCGGCGGCCAGATCGGCCACGGCCAAGCGCCGCAGATCGCGGGCGGGCCCGGATCGGCCATGCCCCCGGTAGTCCCAGGTGATCACCTTCGCGCGCCCCCGGAGCGAATTACGAAGGGCTCTCCACTGAAAAGCATCGTTGGCGAGGCCGTTATTGAGGACCACCACCGGACCCTCTCCCTCGACCTCAAAGTGCAGCTCCGCGCCATCCACAGCCGGTGTAAACATGCCCCCAAGCTGCACACCTGCCGACGCCGGTCAAGCTCTTTTTGTGCCGCCGACTACTTGCAGGGATCACCCGCCACCTTCCCGCCACCATCCACCGGCATGCCACCGATGGGGCGGTTCATCAGCGCCGCATTCACCAGCTCGATCCGGATATTCTGGGCACGTCCCTCCGGTGTGGATGAGTCTGCTACGGGCTTGGTGGCCCCGACACCGACCGGCAGAAGGCGGCTGCAGACCACCCCGTGGGAGACGCGGTCGCGGCTGACAGCGAGGGCACGCCCTTCCGAGAGTGCCTCGTCCTCGGCGTGG
>CAITDR010000055.1 GCA_903891165.1 uncultured Pseudomonadota bacterium | reverse complement strand
TGGCGTCGCGCACGGCGGAGCTTCCCTACGGCGATAGTGTAAATATCGACGGCTATATCTTCCAGCATGGCGGCAACACGCAGGGGCTGGACAGCACGGGGACCTGTCTGGACTGGTTTGTGTCCGATTTGCGGGTGGGGGTGGGGAGGGAGTAGCCCTCAGCCCCCCAACAACCCCCGACACAAACCGTCCAGCTTTGCCGAAAAAGCCCGTGCGCGCTCGGCGGGCGGCTCCGGTGAGGGAAGCCGGGCGATCAAGCGCTCATAGTTGCGCAGCATGCCCTCCAGCTCATGGATATCTAACAGCACCAGCACCCGATCCGCGAGGCGCTGGGCAAAGGCCACCTGGTGCCCATCCACATGCTCGCCAAAAGCCGGCTGCCGCGGCACCACAATGGGGATTTTGCCGTGGGAGAGGGCCTGCATGATCGAGGCCGGCCCCCCGTGGGTCAGCACCACCCGTGCCTCCCGCATATTCTGCTGCACCGCAGCAAAGGACATCATCTTGTCGCCGGTGCAGTGTTTGGGCGCCTCGGAATAGCCATATTGGATGATCACCGGCTCCTGAAGCTGACCTTCACCTGCAAGCCGATCCAGCTCCCCGACAAGGCGGTTGAAGGGGTCTTCGTGGGTGCCGACGGTGGCAAAAATCACAGGACTGTCCCCAGATTTTCGGCCTCTGGATAGTGCGCCCGCTGCTCCTCCCACTGGATCACCATCTTGTCCAGCACCGGCTGCACCAGCTTTGCGGTGAGGGTGGGGGAGTCGATGCGATCATAGACCTCTACATAGACCGTCTTACAGCCAAACAGCAGCTTTCCTGCCCAGAAACAGGGGACGGCGATGCCAGCCCCGTTGCTGATGATCAGCTCCGGCCGCTCCTTGGCCAGGATCTTCAGCGCCAACCAAGAATTTTTGGCGAGATTTTTGATATTTCTGTTGGTCGGATGGTAGCCGAAGTAGACCTTCTCCCCCTCCAACAGGCTCACCGCGTCGGGCTTGTCAAAGGTGACCCAGAAGCGCTCGGTTCCCTTCCACCAGGCGTCCAAGCAGTGCAATTGGGCGAGGTGCCCCCCGGAGGAGCAGACGATGCAGACACGGTAGGGGCGGCTCACCCCATCCCTATAACCCGGCCGCCGGTTAGGCTACATCCATGCTGCGGATCTCCCTTCACTGCCCCATGGGTGGGCCATGAGCGCCTGGGCCCTGGACCTGGGCACCACCAACAGTGCCCTTGCACGCTTCAACGCGGAACAACGCCGCCCTGAGCTATTGGAATTGCCGGAGCTTTCCCGACGGCCCGCCGGTGCGGACGTCCTGACCGCACCCCGGATGGTGCCCAGTGTGGTGCAGCTTCTGGAGCCCGATCTCCCCACCCGCCTCGGTGGCCTCCCCTTTCTGCGGGACCGGGTCTTCTGGGGACGGGAGGCGCTGATCGGCAGGCCCGCCCTGGAGCAGAACCAGGCTTTCCCCTCCCCTTCTTTTGCCCCCGGCTTCAAAGCGGCGCTGGCCACCCAGCCTACCCGAAACCTCGCGCGTCTGGGCGACCGTCGCTACAATGCAAGAGAGATCGCCGGGATTTTTCTCAGGGAACTCTGCGCGGCCGCCGCACAGCAGACCGGCGAACGTATCCGCGATCTGACGATCACCCTGCCGGTGGACAGCTACGACAGCTACCGGGCCGAGCTACATGCCATCGCCACCTCTGCCGGAATCCGCTCGTTGAAGCTGGTGGATGAGCCGGTGGCGGCGGCGATGGGCTACGCCTTGGGGGTGGACCAGCCCCGTGAGATCCTGCTCTTTGATATGGGTGGGGGAACCATGCATAGTACGACGGTGCTGTTGACACCGCGCGGCATGGAGGCGGGCCGCTGTGAAGTGCGCGCCAAGAAGGGCCTGCCCGTCGGCGGAGATACGGTAGACCGATGGTTACTCCAGGCTTTCTGCGAAAGGCTCCAGGTCCAGCTTCCCGAAGGAGTGGACGAGACCGAGCAGCTCTGGTTGACGATGATGTTGGCGGAAACCCGCCGGGTGAAGGAGTCCCTCCACTTTGTGGAGGAGGAGACATTTATTCTGACCGCCCCCGAGGAATTGCGGGGGTTACGCGCCCGGATTGGGGGGGTGCAGCACCTTCCCGTTCGCCGCGACCAGCTCCAGGAGATCCTGGAGCAGCGAGGTCTGTATTCTGCCATACAGATTTCTCTGGACGAGGTGGCGGGGACACCGGCGGAGGTGCTTTTGGTGGGCGGCTCCACGCTGCTTCCCGGCGTGGTTCCTCTCTTTCACCAGCGTTTTGGTCGCGATCGGGTGCGCGCCTGGCAGCCCTTCGAGGCCGTTGTATTGGGCGCTACAACTCTTGCTGCGGGGGCTTTCCTCCAGGCAGATCTGACAGTCCACGACTATGCCTTCCAGACGCAGGATGCCAAAACCGGCGAGCCCCGCTACACCGTGGTGGTCCCCCGCGGCACCCCCGTGCCTACCGCGCCCCAGCACTGGCGCCAGGCCATGGTGCCCGCCTGTGCGCGGGGTGAGCCAGAGTCCATCTTCAAGCTCCTGATTTTTGAAATCGGTCGTGGGGGAGCGGATCTGCGTCGTTTCGGCTGGGATGCGGGTGGCAACCTACGGATCCTGGACGACGGTGACGGGGTTTTGGTGCCCCTGAATGCCGCAAACCCCACGATCGGGCTGTTGGATCCCGCACACCTGCCCGGCGACCGCAGTGCGCGCCTCGATCTGGCCTTCGGGGTCAGTGCCGACCGCTGGCTGGTGGCCACCGTGCGCGATCTTAAAACGGGGAAGATCCTGATGGATCAGGCCCCGGTGGTAAGGATCCTGTAAGTCCCCTCCGGGAGCACCGGTTTTTGTGTAAAGTACGGGCAGTGAAAAGCCGTAGGGGATGGCACATGTCCCGCCTGGGTCTGGCGCTGGCCAGCTTCTTCCTGCTCCTGCTGCTGATCGCTCCCTCCAAAACGGAAGGAGACGCGGCGGTGTTGCAGCTTTTGGTGATCTTCTCCATCCTCCTCTCCCTGGCCAGCTCCCGTCGTCAGGCAACGCCGGAGGCCGCATTCCTGGCGGGACTACGTCCGCATGGCGACGGTGTCTGGAAAGGAAAGAGCGGCCAATGGGAGGTAGAGGCCCGTCGCCTCCCCAGCGGACTCCTGGAGCTGCGTATCCCCACCGGCAACCGGTCCTTCCAAATCTTCCCCAAGAGCAACCCCGGAAAAGGGGGCCGCGGTTGTGGGGATCCCGAGATCGACGCCCTCTACCTCTTCCATGGGGCACCGGGCGAGGTGCAGGCGCGCCTGGACGCCCACCTGCGCCTGATGCTGCGCTGGATGGATGTGGCCCACCAGGAGGGAATCCTCTGCGTCAAAGCTACCCAACCCGAGGCCGCCCGTAGCCTGGAGGATGCGGTGGACCTGGCCGGACGCCTGAGCCAACCCTTCACCCGCGACAGCCTGCAGGGCCGTTTGGCAGACGAGCCGATGCCGGGTGTCCGTCGGGAGATCCTGCTTTTTCTGGTTGAGGATGCGCTGGTACGCACCGATGGTTGGTCTCAATTGGCACCGCTGCTCCGACGGGCCTGCGCGGACCCACACCCCTCGGTGCGCCTGATTGCTGCCACCCTCACCGGTGGGCCACGGGGGCGCCGGGTGCTGGAGGAGCTGAGCCTGGACAGCAACCCCGTGGCCCGCATGGGGGCGCTGGCCGAGCTGGGAAGGGAGGCGGAGCTGATCGCGGCGTTGGCCGAGCCCGACTACCAGGAGGCCGCCATCGACATGCTGGCCCGGATCGGGACCATCGCGGCGGTGGCAGCGCTGCGGGCCATTCCCCGCCCCCACCAACGTCGGGCCCGGTCAGCGATCAAGAGCATCCAAAGCCGACTACCGCCCAACTCCGAAGGGCGGCTTCAAACCGCGGAGCAGGAGGGCGAGCTGAACCTCATCGATGCAGGGGGCCTGAGCCACAGCAAAGAATGGTACGAAGATGCATCGATTATCTTGGTAACACCTGGATAGTTCCCACCGGCCACCAGTCTCCGCCGTCGTCCCGGCTGCTCACCCGCCCACCAAATCGCGCCCAGCCCACTTCCAGCACCGCCTCTCCCTCGGGAAAATCGGCGGGCAGCTTAAAGCGGATGGAGTCGTCGATGGCGAAACCGGGCTCCCAGGACCAGGTCGGCAAGAGACCATCCACGGGAAACCAGCGATCTTCCGCACTCAGCTCCCCCGATCGCACGCGGGTGCGCACCTGCCAGCCCTCCCGAAGCACCTCGTTGGTGCGCCAGGTGCAGCTTGCCCAGGCCGAAGCTCCTGAAGGTACAACCGGGGTCTGCACGCTGCAGCCGATCACCTCGATACGTCCGTCCCAAGTGGCCTGGGCGGGCCGGGGATCCACCTTCGGGAGATTTTGCAGGTAGTCCGCCCGGATTACCTCGTAGCGCCCGTTCACCCGATAGCGCCAATTCCGCGCGTCCTCGCGCAGCCGCTCCCGCTCCGCCGGCGAAAGCTCCTCCACCCGGTCTTTCCGCTCCAGGGGATCCGTAGAGATGTCGAAAAACTGCGCATTACGATCGCGATAGTGGTCGATAAACTTCCGCTCTCCCTCCCGACGAGCGAGACAACGATGGCTACGCCAACAGGAGTGCATCAGGACAGGGTCCGACGGCGGCGCCAGCATATCCGCACCGGGAAAGCTGCCACTTTGGATTTCGGCCCCCACCAGCTTCAGAAGGGTGGGCAGCAGATCGATCTGCGACCAGGCCCCGCCCACCCGCTCCGAACGTCCACGAAGCGGGCCGCCAAAGAGCATTGCCGGCACATGCAGGCCCTCCTCCCAGATGGCCAGATCGTGCTGATAGCGCCCATGTTCGCCGAAGGCTTCGCCGTGGTCGCCCAGCACCAGGAAGAGGGTGTTCTCGTACAGCCCCCGATCTTTATAGCCCTGGATGAGTTTACCCACAAAATCATCTACATAGGCGATGGCGTTGAGCTGCTTCTGCAGCTTTCCGGAGACGCCCGGATAGTCCACGATCGGCCAGTCCTCCGGCACCTTGTAGTCGTGGTGGGAGGTCAGGGTCAGATAGACCGACAAGAAGGGATCTTTTTGTTGGGCAGACCAGTCCAGGCCCGGCTGCAGCATGGCCTGATCTTCAATGCCGAAATAGTTGACCTCCTCAAAGCCGGCCGGAAGGGAGTCCACGGCGCGGTACTGATCGAAGCCAAACTGGTGGAGGAGCCGGAAGCGGTCCTCGAATTCTTCGCGTGCAGGCTGGTAGAAGGAGGTTTTGTACCCCAGACTACGAAAGAGCTCTGGCAGGCAGGCCGCGGGCAGACCACCGGGCCGGGCCTCCCGCACATCGGTCACCAGGTTGGGCCAGTGGCCGCAGAGGCTGGACACCAGCGCCTTGGAGGTATGGGGCACCACGGCGTAGAGCTGATCGAAGATCAGGGCGTCCTTGGCCAGCTCCTGAAGATTGGGAGTGTTCATCAGCTTGGGGTCGTACAGGCTTGTACGCGCCGCTCCCACCGACTCCAGAAAGACCACCACCACGTTGTAGGGGTGGAAGTTGGGACCGGGCACCACCACCCGGGGTGCCAGATCGGCGGGATCGGGCGGAATCAGCTGCTCGCCGAGGCGCTCGATGCCATCCCAGTAGAGGTGCTCGGGCGCCGAGGCCTGAAGTGTCTTCAGTTCCCGACGGGGCTTGGGTCTTCCTTCAGTTTCCAGGTAGATAACCGGCAAGATCAGCAGCCAGACCCCCAGGCGCCAACCCGAGCTGTGGCTTCGCGCCCGCCAGATCGCCGGGAGCACGGCAAAAATGCCCGCCACCGTCAACAGGGCGCCATGCCAAGGCTTGAACTCGGACGTTACAACCGGCCAGAACTGCGGAAGATCGGAGAGGAGAACGTTGATCGCATCCCAGTCCCCGCGCGAGCCGGTCACCGCGTAGAACTGGAGGTCCAGCAGCGAAATAACAAAAACGAGCGTCGTGAGCACATGCATCAACGCCCGTAGTCCCCAGGCCAGCCGGCTCCGCCAGCCAGTCTCTCCCACCGGATCCAGCAGCGACAAGGCCAGAATCCAGCCAAAAGCCCAGCCCCACCACCACTCCACGTCGCCATAGTTGACCCGCAGCAGGTCCTGGAAGGTGGACTCTGGAACTTCCTGGCGGCAGACCACCATCCGGTAGACCACGAGGATCAGCCAAGGCACCACATTTCCGAGCAGCACCGGGCGCAGGTGGGGACCAGGGAAGAGGACAAGACGTTGGAGGAGGCGGCGGAGCACGGCGACCTGTTTTGCGCGTTCGGGACGGGCATGCAAGTGCCGCCGGTCATTTCGGGACAACTTCCCCCGCCATCAGGCGACGGGCAATGGCTGAAGCCCCCGCACCCACCGACAGCCCCTCCCCCGCCTGCTGATGCCGCCAGGTCGCCTCCAGGGCCACCTCCGCCATCGCGGTCGTGTCGGCAGGGCGAAGACGGGCGGCGATGGCCCCACAGAGGCCGGCGAGCACATCCCCACTGCCGCCGGTCCCCAGTGCCGGTCGCCCCCCACGGACCACCCGGAGAGGCTGCTCAGGAGCCGCCACAATAGGATGTGCCCCCTTATAGATCGCCACCCCAAAGCCATCCGCAAGCTGACGGGCGGTGACCAGACGATCGGCCTCCAGCTCCCGCCAGGGTCGGCCCAGAAGTGCGGCCGCCTCCCCCGCATGGGGTGTGATCAGACGCGGCCCCCCCGCGGCAATACCCAGGTGTAAGGCCCGGAGTCCGTCGGCGTCGACCACCAACGCCTTGGGCCAGCGCTCCCAAAGCTGCCGGATCTGCGCGTCGAAGGCCCGCCCCAGACCCGGCCCCACCACCAGGACATCCAAGGCCTCCATGCCCGCCGTCGGCTCTGCCAACATGATCTCCGGCGGAAGGGATCGCAGACTTCCCCAGCTATCACGAGGAGAAAGTAGTGTCACCAGACCCGCCCCGCCGTGGAGGGCACCCAGCGCACAAAGCACCGCCGCCCCTCCCTTCTCCGCGCTGCCCGCGAGAATTCCGACGTGACCAGCCCGCCACTTGTTACTGCCGGAAGGCAAGGGAAGCGGCTGAAAATCCTCGACCAGCACCGCCTCTGGCACCTCGGTGGCCACCCACTCCAGGCCGATGTTGCAGCATCGCCAGGGAAAGTCGTGAACAAATAAAAATGGTTTGAGACGACCAATGGTGATCACCAGCTCGGGAAGCGGAAAATCGCTCAGCCTCTGACCAGTATCTGCATCCATGCCCGTGGGCACATCCAGCGCCACCAGGCGGCCGGGGGGCACAGGCGGAAGCGGCGGCAGGGGCGCCCGCTGCCCGGTGCCGAAGATTGCATCCACGACAACTTCAGAAACAAATCCTTCCACCGTTCCGACGATTCCCAGGCGCTCGCACACTTTGTAGTGCAGGATACACTCTTGACTTCGGGGCGGAAATACTGGAACAGCCCGAACAGAAATCCCGGCAAGGTGCAGATGACGCGCCACCACATAGCCATCACCCCCATTGTTTCCTGGACCACAGAGCACAAGGGTGGGCCGATCCCCGCAGGCGGCGCGCAGCTCCCTGGCCCAGAGGTGCCCGGCGTGTTCCATCAGGATGGGCGAGGAAATTCCGACCTCTTCAATCAGGCGGCGGTCCAGCTCACGGATGACGGCGGCACGGGAGATGGGGGTGGGCATCCGAGCTGTTAACGGGTCCCGGCAGGGGGTGGGCATGCGCTGGAAAGGGCTGGTGGCGATCCCGGTGCTGGTGGGCATCGGTCTTTTGTCGCAGAAGCTGCCGGGGATGCTCGGCGAAGTCGTGAGCACTGCCCTGTACGCGACCCTGGTGCAGGTGGGGCTGTGGACGGTGGTACCAAGATTGAAGATATCAAGTGCTACCTGGATCAGCCTCCTTTGGTGCTGGGGTCTGGAGCTATGCCAGCTTACGACGATTCCGCGAGACATCTCGGCCCTGCACCCGCTGCTGCGCCTGATCTTCGGCACCAGCTTTGACGCCAAGGATCTTCCTGCCTATCTTTTAGGAGTGCTTCCGCTGTGGGGCTGGTCCCGCAGCGTGGACACCTGATCTCCTCTCCACAGGTTACGCTCCCCCATGCTCAAAAAAATCATCGTCGCCATCGACGGCTCGGAAGGCTCCCGCCGCGCCGCTACCTTTGCCCAGCAGCTTGCCCAGCAGACCGGGGCGCATGTCACGCTGGTCACCGCCATCCACCTGCCCGCCTCGGTGCCGATTCTGCCCTTTGATGGCTGGATCACCGTGATGCCCTCGCCCTCCGCGGCCCAGCTGGTCGAAGCGCAGCGCAGCCTGGAGGCTTTCGCGGCATCCCTGCCCAAAAGTCAGGTAGATGCCCGCGTAGAACTCGGGGAGCCCACCGAAGTCATCACGAAATTGGCCGAAGAGCTTCAGGTGGATCTGGTCGTGCTGGGCGCCCGTGGCCTGACCCCCGGCGAGCGCTTTTTGTTGGGCTCGGTCAGCGACCGGATCCTGCGCCATTGCAGCCGGCCGGTAACGATCGTGAAGTAGTCGGGCGCGTTAAGGTCCTACAAAAATGTAGACCCCGCCCGTTTGCAAGCCCCCGATCGTGGCATCCGGCGCACCGACGGCCAGATCGCTGTAGGCATCCCCCTGGAGATCCAGGTTTCCACCCAGCTCAGCGCCCAGACGGTCGTTGGCAGCGTTGCCGTAGACCCACACATCCGCACTCACGTCGCCAGCCAGCCAGTCCGGCAGGCTGCGGCCCAGATAGAGCGCCACCGCACCACGGGCACTCAGGCCATCGGCAGTAGTTCCCGGCGATCCAACCGCCACATCCATAAGTCCGTCGTCGTCAAAGTCGCCGACTTTGTCCACGGCGGCACCGGTGTTCCCACTGCCAACATCTCCCGCAAACACCACCGACGAAAAATCGGCATCCACCTCTCGGTTGATTCCGTTTACGCCAAAAAAGAGACGTACCTCGCCCGCATCCGCCCCCACCCCGTCGGAGGTGGAGCCGCCTACCAGCAGATCGTCCACGCCGTCCTGGTCCAGATCGCCGGGCCCCGCGATGTCCGAGCCGAAGTGATCTCCCGCATTCAAGCCGTGGATGACCAGGTAGGAGGACCGTACCCAGGTGGTGGTGCCCAGGATGCGGGCCCCCGAGAGCAGCACCGCCGTCCCGGCGTCTGCCCCGTTGGTGTCGTCGTAGATCATACTCGCCCCGATGTCGGGATAGCCGTCGCCGTCGGGATCCCCCACCGCCGCCAGCGCCCCGCCCAGCTGCGTGTTGGCCACCGTCCCGGTCACCAGAGCGTCGGCATTGGCAGAATCATAGGTTCCTGCAAAGCGACCGTAGGTACCATAATAAACCACCAGCTCACCCGCAGATGCACCGCCATCGTCGTTGGCGGGCGCTGCAAAAATCAGGTCGGAGAGCCCATCGCCGTCCAGATCTGCCGCCGCCATCCGGCTGCCCAGTCCATCCCCCAAAGCCCCCCGGAAGCGGGCGTTTGCATCGGAAGAGATGGTCTGTCCGTTCCCCCAGCGGCTCCCGCCATAGAGCAGGTAAGCCGTCCCAGAGTCCGTACCACCCCCGTCATCGCCTGGCGCGGAGATCAGCAGATCCACACGCCCATCGCCGTCCACATCCCCGGCCGCTGAGCCGCCACGCTCCGCCCCAAGTCGGTCGGCCGCATCGTCACCCGCCCAGCTGGCCGTCGCATCTGCGGTAGTGTAATTTCCACCAACCGCAATCGCTGCACCCGAAAAGAGCCAAGCAGACCCTGCATTTGCCCCATCCGAGTTCGGCGCAGTCACCAGCAAATCCCCTAGCCCGTCTCCATCCACATCCCCTACTCCATCCACCGTCTGCCCAAAGTCGGCGCCTGCGGTGGGCCCCTGGATCCGCACCCAGGCATCGCTCACATCTAGTTGGCCCAGGGTAGGCTCGCCCAGGGTGATCGAGGCCGAAGCCGAAGGACCCAGGTCGGTCCCATCGTCCGCCGACGCAATGCAGGTCAACACGTCTCCCGTAGACAGGTCTTCGGTGGCCCGGTTGGCACTGGTCTCTGCGTCGGCTTGCCCGTTCACTTCCCAGGACCAGACATAGGTCAGAACGTCCCCATCCACATCGGCGGCCACCTGATCCACCGCACAGCTTGCCAGACCTCCCGGCACAATATCCGGCCGACGGAAGGCCACCTCGGGTGCCCCCGGCGCTGTATTCCCCACTACAAGAATGTCGCTTTGGGCCAGGTTACCGGCCACCCAGGCATCCGACGCCGTCGCCTCGCAGATAACTTCGTCATCCTTGACAAAGTTGCTACTATCCAGGCTATCGGTAGTACTTTTCTCAATACCGTTCACCGTCCAGCGGTAGCCGAAGCTGATCGGGTCCCCATCCGGATCCACTGCCTGTCCCAGGCAACGCAGCGCGCTTCCCGCCACCGCCACCGCTGGATCGATGATCGCACCCGTCGTTACCGGCGGCGTATTGCCCATCTGCACGGTCCGCGACCATACCGGCACCGCGTTGCTCCCATCACTGGCGACGACCGCGCAGCTCACCTCGCCCCCACGCGGAAAGCCCGTGCTGGAGATCGTGGCACTATCCAGGCCCAGATCCACGCCATCCAGGTTCCAGGCATAGGAAATCTCCACCACATCCCCCTCAGGATCCACCGGTGGGCTGTTGCTGTAGCGACAGCTCAGTTCGTCGCCAGGCACAGGTGTAGAAGGTGCCACCACCACCGAGCCCGGATCGGGAGCCCCGTTGCCGATGGTGATGCTGGCCAGGGCCACCGGGGAGCTGCTGACCTGATCGGAGGCCACCAAGCTCACCTGCCAGACCTGGCCGAATTGGACCTGATCCCCATCCACAAGGGTGCCGGTGATGCCCGCATCCTGGCCGTCCACCGTCCAGGAAAGACCGTAGACCAGAGGATCTCCCTCGGGATCCACCGAGTCCACCAAGCGCACGGCGGAGAGCTGATCGCCGGTCACCGCATCCACCGGCTCGATCCGCAGGGCGGGCTGGGAGGGCTGAGAGCCGGTCCACACCCGGATCGTCGTCTCTGCTACGCCCTTCGCAAGGCCCGGATCGGTGACAACGATGGTGAGGTGGTGAACCCCCTCGACCAGGCTGAGATCCGCCTGCACCTTGCCACTCGCGTCGGGTTGCGGGTTTGCCAACAGACCCTGCACATCAGAGAGCACCGCCACGGTCAGGCTGGCCAGGGCATCGTCCCCATCCTGAAGCTGCAGCTCCAGAGGCACGGAGTC
>CAITDR010000054.1 GCA_903891165.1 uncultured Pseudomonadota bacterium | reverse complement strand
CGGGCTTCCCCTCATCCGGATGCCGTTTTATGCGGTAAACCTCGGGGGCTTGGGGGCTGGCCCCCAAATCATAAGGTACACCGTATCGATTTCTCCTATACGCCCGAGCGGGGTTTCTGGCGACGGCGGTACGATGGACCCTCGATCACCAGGTCCAGAGCGTTGTTCGAAAAACGGTCCACCAGCGACTGTGCCTGAAGAGGATCCGAAAATAGGGATAACCACTCTGAAGGATCACGATTCGATGTCACAATCATCGAGCCTTTCCGATGACGGGACACCACAAGCTCGTACAGATCTCCCGTCTCCCGTGCATCCATCGGTCGCAACGCGAGATCGTCGATGATCAGAAGATCGACTTCGCGAAGACGACGAAGCTCCCGCTCGTAGCTGTTGTCCAGACGACTCGCCTTCAGACGATGAAGCAGCTTTTCTGCCGACTCACAATGAACCGAATAGTCACGCAACACCGCCAGGTGCCCCAGAGAGTGCGCCAGCATTGTCTTCCCCACCCCCACCGGCCCGGCGATCAGCACATGGTGGTGGCGCTCCAGAAACTTCAGCGTGCGGAGTTCCTCCAGAAGCCCGGTATTCAACGTCACATCCGTCCCACGATCCCAGCTATCAAACACCAGATCCGGCAGAAGTCCTGCCTCCAGAGCACGAAGCGTATGACGATGCTGATCCCGACGCTGGATCTCGTCGGTCAGAAGGGTGAGGAGGAAGTCCTCCGGGTCCAGCTTGCGTTCGCGGGCCAGGCGAAGACGATCTGGCAACGTTGGAAGCAGCTTCCCCAGGCGAAGTGCCTTCAAAGAGCGTCGAAGATCGACGGAAATTTCACGATCCATGAACACCTCCTGCCTTGAACTCCTGCGGATCCCGACCGAAACGTGGACGAAGAACTTTTCCGGTTGGTGGCCGTGGATCTTCAGGAGGAGGACAGCGCAGCTCCAGCATCCGCTTCAGGCGGGGCAGCTCCACCACGTCCAGCTCCAGAGAGGTCTGGCAGGCGGCGTCCACCGCTGCATTCCCATAGCGACGACAGAGGTCAAGGAGACAATAAACCTGGCGGATACGGGTCCATTGAGGTTGAACATCCAGGAGGCGCCGCGCAAACTCTCCCACCGAAACACCGTGACAGGCTGCACGTAGGCGGATAGCGCCGGTGTCGCGGGCGACCAACTCCACCAGATGGTCTGGCATATCCAATGGATCAATGCTGTTCTCCCCGACCCCGACGCGCGGATGCACCTTCACCAGCTTGCGCCTGTGGTAGAACTTCACCGTCGAAGAATCGTACTCGATACTTATCTTCTGGCCAGAGAGTCCAAAAGGAACGGAGTAGAGCGCCTCGGCCACCGTCACCGCGTTGTCGCGGCCGACGGTACGCTCCAGCCGGCGGGGAGAATCGTAGCGCTCGGTGGGAGGAGGAAGAAGAAGAGGCAGCTCCTTGGTGATGAAATCCTCGATCGGATGGCGACGGGTGGTTCCGTGGCGGCGCCGGCCGGCCACTTCTTTGCACCAACGGGCCAACCCGTCGCGCGCCAGGTCCAGAGAGAGGTAGCGCTCGCCAGACCAGCCATCATTGCGGGAGTAGGAAACGGTGCGTTCGACGCGGGGTTTATCCTGGGGATGGCGCACCCGGGCCAGGTCGAAAAGGAAGCCCCGGGCTTGAGAGTAGGCGGCGATGTCGGCGTTGAAGACCGGGTTGGTGGAATCCGGCTGGATGGCGATGGTTTTGGGATTGTCGGCCACGACGGTAGGAAAGATTCCTCCGAAGAAAGCCCAGGCAGCTTCCAGGCCGGCGATCACGTCCGCAGTGGTGCAGCGGAGGCAGGGCCAGATGAAGGTGTGGCGGCTGTAGGCAGCGACGCAGATCAGAGCCCAGACGGAGACATCTTTGTCGTTCCAGTTGGCTTTTCCGAGGAGCATGAAGTCGATCTGAAGAACCTGACCCGGTGGCGGATCGGGGAGGCGGATGGTGGAGGCGGCTTTGTGAGCCTCCAGAAGTTCCTCGTGGATGAACCTGCGGAGGGTGCGTCCCGGTACCTCGACGCCGGTATGTTGGTGGAGGAGGCGGACGATCTTGGGAGACTTGCAGCCCTCTCGGATCCAGCCCTCGATCCGGGCGCGATGAAGACGGCAGAGAGAGCGGGCAGCGCCGAGCTCCTTTGCGGTTGTAGGAGTCCCTGCCTCGGCAATGACGGCAGCGAGGACGTCATCGGAGATCGAGTCGCCGGGATCCTGCTGGAGCCCGTGTTTCTGGGCGAGGCGTACATACCTGCGAACGGTTTTGCGGTCTACACCGACAGCGGCAGAGATGGTACGGAAGCTGGCTTTCCGCTGCCAGTGCCGGAAGACCTCCTTGATTTCAAGCACTCTGACCTCACGAAACGCCAAGCAACCTCCAGTGAATCTGGAGTGGCTAAGGTCTGGCCGCGAAGCGTGGTCATGGTCCCATGATCATGGCCGCTGGGTGGTCCCATGCTTGTGGCCAGGGCTGGCGTCTGGTGGTCCGTATATGGTGG
>CAITDR010000053.1 GCA_903891165.1 uncultured Pseudomonadota bacterium | reverse complement strand
AGCGGCAGCTCCTGGTGCAACATCGCCCGAGTCTGGATGCCCTGGCCGCAGATGCCGCCGCGCTCGGAAAAGGCCAGAAGAGCCTGCTGTTCTGCCAGTCCCGCGCCACCACCGAAGCGGTGGCGCAGCAGCTCCGGCGGGCGGGCACAGCAGTATTTGTACACCACAGCGCCGTCTCCAAAGAAGAGCGAGCCTTGGCCGAGGAACAATTCGCAAGGGGACAGAATGCCTGTATCGTGTGTACCTCCACCCTGGAGCTGGGTATTGATGTAGGGGACCTGGACCGGGTGCTGCAAATGGACGCCCCGGACACGGTGTCGTCTTTCCTGCAAAGAATGGGAAGAACCGGGCGAAGAAGTGGGCAGGTGGCCAACACCACCTTTCTGTGTGAATCCTCGGAAAGTGTGCTCCAGGCCATCGCGCTGATCGAGCTGGCAAAAGTGGGGTGGGTGGAGTCGGTGCGGGTGGAGGGGCGGTGCTGGCCGGTGCTGGTCCACCAATTGCTGGCGATGTCCCTCGCGGAAAATGGGGTCGGCATCGAGGCGGCGTGGACACAGCTCCAAAAAGTGCCCGACTTCCAGAAGATCCACCGGGCGGTGTTCGAGCGGCTGGTCGGCTACATGCTGAAGGATGGGTCGCTGCTGCTGAGCGCGGGGCGACTGCTGTTGGGGCCGAAAGCGGAACTCAAATTCGGCCGAAGAAACTTTATGGAACTGTACGCGGTCTTCTCCAGCCCCACCACCTACCGGGTGGAGACGGTGGGGGGACAGCCGCTGGGCACACTCAGCCAGGACTTTGTGGATCGCCTCGTCGATAGCATCTCGTGTTTTTTGTTGGGAGGGCGGGCCTGGGTGGTGCAGCAGATCCGGCACAGCGACCGGGTAGTGCGGGTGGAGGTGGCCCCAAGGGGGGTGCAGCCCACCTGGGGCGGCTTTTTGCCCCAATTCCTGGGAAGGGAGCTGTGTACGCAGATCCGGAGCCTTTTACGATCCAAGGACGACTACGCCTGGCTCTCGGCAGAGGCCCGAAAGGTGCTGGCCGAAAAGCGAGAGGAGTTTGCGGGGCTGTTGGAGGGAGACAGCATCGAGGGTGAAGAAGGAGTTTTAAGCTGGTGGACCTTTGCCGGGGGAAAAATCAACTCCACCCTGCGCTATGCGCTGCGGGCGCTGGGCGGAGACTGGAAGGTGGTGCCAGACAATTGGGGCATCCGGATCGAAGGGGAGCACCTGCGGAGGGCGGATCTGATCGAGGTGATCGGAAGGCTGAAAGAGCCGGAAGTATGGGAAGATCCGCAGTTGTGGAAGTCCGTCGCGGCGGATCTGCCCGGCTACCGGTTGAGCAAATTCCAGGTCCTGCTGCCGCCCTGGGTAGAAAGGGAATTGCTGGCGGCTTTTCTGATGGACATCGGGGGAGCCTACGAGTGGCTGGTGGGTGGGAAGAGGCCGGGCTCCCCTCCCCGGCTGGAAAAGGCCGAAGATCCCCAGATTGCCACACTGGACCTGGAACCCGAGCTTGGCGAGCCGGTCGAAGAGAAGGTGCAGCATCGGGAAAGGGCGGAAAGACCCGACTCCCGGGTGCCGCCCATCCAAATTGGCCCATTGGGAACACCGTTGGAATGGGTGGATCTACACGTGGGCCTGGAAAGGGCCTGTGCAGCCCTGGCCGAGGAGGAGGTGATCGCCTTGGATGTGGAGACCACACTCTACAGCCGGACCCTGTGCCTGATCCAGCTCGCCGGGCGGTCAAAAGTCTACCTGATTGATGCCTTGGAAATGCCCGATCTGGAACCGCTGGCCAAATTGATGGCCAACAGCTCCGTCAAAAAAGTCATCCACAACGCCACTTTTGAAAAGGGCGTGTTGGGCACACACCAGATCAGCATCGAAGCGGTGGTGGACACCCTTGCTTGGTCCAGAAAGCTGAGGGGCAAGATCGAGGGTGGGCACGGGCTGAAGGCGGTGAGCGCCCGGGAGCTGAAGATCGAAATGGACAAGGCCGAGCAGACCAGCGACTGGAGCCGAAGGCCGCTCAGTGTTTCGCAGCAACGTTATGCGGCGTTGGATGCGGAGATTCTGCTGAGGTTGTATGACCATTTTGGGAGGGAGGACCGGGGGTTGTTTGGGGGGTGACCGAAGGCTGGGGGAGGTGGAGACCGATAAGCGGAGTATTTTGTGTGTCGTCAGGAGTGTTTTATGGCTACCACTTTTTCGGTGCCCCCCAAAAAGCGCCTGCGGCGCTCGGGCCGCACGCGCTTTGCCTGATCCTGACAATACTCCTCTTATTACCCACCTTCTTTCTTGAATGAATGATCATT
>CAITDR010000052.1 GCA_903891165.1 uncultured Pseudomonadota bacterium | reverse complement strand
GAGCTTCCGTCGATCACGACGCTGGTGCCGTAGTTGTCGTTGTCGGAGTCGGTGTAGCAGGAGTCCACGCTGTCGCAGTCCTGGTCCACACCGTCCGCCACCGTCTCCGAAGCAGCGGGGTTGATCGCGGAAGAGCTGTCGTTGCAGTCGGTGGAGACCGGCGCGCCGCTGCCGGTGGAGCAGTTCAGCGAGCTTCCGTCGATCACGACGGTGGTGCCGTAGTTGTCGTTGTCCGAGTCGGTATAGCAGGAGTCCACACTGTCGCAGTCCTGGTCGGTCCCGTCGGCGACGGTTTCGGCAGCACCGGGGTTGATCGCCGAGGAGCTGTCGTTGCAATCGGTAGAGACCGGCGCGCCGGTGCCGGTGGAGCAGTTCAGCGTGCTTCCATCGATCACGACGCTGGTGCCGTAGTTATCGTTGTCGGAGTCGGTGTAGCAGGAGTCTACCGAGTCGCAGTCCTGATCGACACCGTCCGCGACCGTCTCCGGCGCGCCAGGGTAGATGGAGGCCGCATTGTCGTTGCAGTCGCTGCCACAGCTGCTGCCGCCTGCGGTGTAGCCGTCGCTGTCGGCGTCGGTACAGGGGGCGGTGACGGTGATCGCATAGGTGCCCAGGTTCCAGCCGTCGCCGCTGGAAGCACCGTTGTTGTTTACCGCGTTGCCGGCTCCATAGAGCGTGTAGGTGCCTGGCGTTGTGGGCGCGGTCCAGGTCATCGAAAAGGTCACCGACCCGGACGTCATCGATGTGGATGCCGAGTGGGTGATCTGGCCGCCGGAGAGGCGGTTGTTGCTGCCAGCAGCGAGGGTGCCACCGCTGGCCGATACATTCAGGCCCGCTTTGGTGCGGTTTGCATTGGTAGTAGAAACTACAAAGCTGACCAGAAGGCTATCCCCTGCCACAACCGTATTGGTAGAAGCCGAAAAGCTGGCCGTGGTCGTGGAGTCTGCGGTCGAACCGTGACAGCCGGTGCAGCCGGTCTGCGATGAGCCGGTCCGCCCCGCACTATAGGCTTCGGCTTCGGGCAGGAGGAGGGAGAGGAGCAATAGCGTCATCGAAGGGCCTCGGGTGCCCGCATTCTGCCACAGTCCCGACTGCAACGGTCATTTCGGCCCGATATTCTGAAAAAGCCGTAGCCACGTTGACGGAATTTTCACTTTCCTGGACATCGCAAGCGGAAGGACCACGGAGGGGCAGGTTCAGCCCATCCATGCCCCTCCGTTGACATCAATGCCCTGCCCGGTAATCCCGCGTGCGTCCTCCGAAAGGAGGAAGGCCACCACTCCAGCGATGTCCTCGGGCTTGCCCATCCGCCCCAGGGGCACGGCCTGCATGGCCACCCGCAGCGCTTCCTCGCGCTCCACACCCATCCCGGCGGCCATCCCGTCGATGCCCGACCAGGCCATGTCCGTCTCCACCCAGCCCGGACAGAGTGCGTTCACCTGCACATTCCGCGGGGCAAGCTCCAGCGCAAGCGCACGAACCAGCCCCAGAACCCCAGCTTTAGAGGCGCAATAGCCAGTATAGCCGGGCACCCCAAAACGACCGAGGATCGAGGAAAGAGCGAGTAGGTGCCGGGCGTGGCTCCCCTCCTCCAGCCGCTTTTCGGCCGCGCGCAAGGTCAGGTAGCTGCCGACGAGGTTGGTCTGCACCAGATCAAAATAGCGGTCGTCGGGCCCGGCGCTGTTGGGTCCACCTGCACCCGCATTCGCGACGCATGCAAAAAGCGGGCCATGTGCACGAAAAGACTGCTCAAAGGCGTTTTCTACGCTACCGGGATCGCGGATGTCGCAGAGGATCACCGAGGCGATCCCGCCGGACTGCCAACAGCGCGCCGAGGTCTCCTGAAGACTCTCAAAACGGCGCCCCATCAGGCTGACCCGCGCCCCTTCGGCGCAGAGCCGCTCGGCGATCGCCCGCCCGATACCTGAACCTGCACCCGTCACCACCACATGCCGATCTGAATAGCGCTTCATCCTTCGTCCACTGCCCTGAGTTTAATAGAGATACTCTCGACGGGGTGGGCGGTTCCCCACCAATTTTTTCCGTCGTTTCCTTCGGCGGTATTCATGCCTACCACCTCCCCTTTTTTGTTCACCAGCGGAGCGCCCGAGGCGCCCGCCGGGTTCACCCGGGGATCAATAAAGCGGAAGAGAAGAAGGTTGGAATTGGAGGTCTGCACGATGACCTTTTCCATCCGGGACTCTTCTTTTTCATGGGGCACATGCACCAACCAGAGGGTCTCGCCCACGCTGGCATTCCGCGACGCCAGGGTCAAGGCCGCATCCTGGTAGTGATTTGGCAGCTTGAACACCGCAAGATCGGAGGTCCAGTCCTGCCGGTTCCCGGTGACCTTGGCCCCCTGCACGTAGAGCATCGGCCCCCCATCGGGGAGAGCCTTGCTGTTCATTCCGATAGGATGTACGCCCAGAACAAAGCGCTCGACCTCGGCCGCAAACAGCTCGCGCTCCAGGCCTCCCGCCGGGCTGAAGAGGTGGTGGACGGTCACGCCCAGAATACGACTGCTCTCGGGCACCCGCGCCACAAAACCCGAGCCCGCGTTGAAGCTGCCGCCCGCATGGTCCAGCTCCAGGCGGAACACCGACTCCTCGTGGATCTCCGGCTCCGGAGCCTTCTTTTTCGTCGGAGGAGGATCCGGCTCACAGGCAATCAGGAAGAAGAGGGCGGAGAGCATAGGCTATTCTATCACTGGCAATGGAGAAAAGGCCAGCTTTCACCCGCAGGCATTCACACCTTCCCAGCGCTCCTCCCGCAGTTCCTCGGCCGAGGCACGCTCCACCTGCATGCCCATGCCCCCCACCGTCGCCTCGCGCGGGCGGAAGCCACGCACCCAGCCCCCTCGCGCCACGCCGGGCGGCACCAGGGCTTCTGCGCCATGTCCGATCAGGTCCCGACGACCCCAGGCGATAAGAGCCTCACGAATGGCAGGCCACTCCTCCTCTTTCCACCAGAACATCAGCGACCGCTGGCGCGCACGGTCCTGCACACTGCGCGCCACCGGAAGGGTCTCTTTGCTGTGGGGATCCACACCGCTGTAGTACATGGCGGTGGAGAGGGTACCCGGAGTGGGGATAAACATCTGAACTTGTCGGCAGCGCAGGCCATTTTTCTTCATGTAGAGGCCCAGCTCGATGGCCTCCTCCGGCCCACAGCCCGGATGGGCACACTGGAAGTAGGGCACCAGGAACTGTTTTTTGCCCGACATCAGGTTCGCAGCCTTGAAGCGCTTGACAAAATCGGAGAAGTGAGAAATCTCCGGCTTGCGCATGTAGTTGAGCACCCGGCTGGAGACATGCTCCGGCGCCGTGGTCAGGGTGCCGGAGACATGATGTTCCGCCAGCTCCTCCACAAATTCCTTGTCCAGCGACGCCAGATCATAGCGGATGCCCGAGTTCACATAGACCCTCCGCACCCCTGGCAAGGTACGGACACTACGAAGAAGCTGCTTAAAAGGCTGGTGATCCGTGCCATAGTGCTTGCAGCGGATGGGGTGCAGGCAGCTCACCCGGCGGCAGACCTTGTGCGCCTCCGGAGAGGTACAGCTCATGTGAAACATATTGGCTGTTGGACCACCGAGATCCGAGATAATCCCGTTGAAGGACTTCTCCTTGACAATCCCTTTCACTTCGCGAAGCACGCTGGCGGGAGAACGGCTGACCACATCCTTGCCCTGGTGCAGGGTCAGCGCGCAGAAGGAGCAGCCCCCCGAGCAGCCCCGGTTGACCGTGATACTGCCTTTGATACTTTCAAAGGCAGGAATCGGGTCGCGGTAGCAGGGATGGGGTGCGTTGGCAAAGGGCAGCTCGTAGAGGCGATCCAGCTCTTGACTGGTCAAGGCTTCTGAGGGGGCATTCTGCCAAACGGCTCGATCTCCCTGACGTTGCAGGAGGGCTTCGGCGCAGAGAGGGTTGCTCTCCCGCCACATCAACATGGTCAGGCGGTTGAAGGCCAGCGGATCGGCCTGGCAGTCTTCAAAAGAGGGAACTTCCAGGTGAGGAAGCTGGGGTAGCTCGTCCTTTTTCCCCAGGGCCCAGCAGGTTCCCGGCAGCTCCCGGCAGTCCTTGATCGTCCCCCCCGCGTCCAGGCGGCGGGCGATGTCCACCACCACGCGCTCCCCCATCCCAAAAACCAGCAAGTCGGCCTTGGCATCTAACAAAATCGAACGTCGCAAGCCATTCTGCCAATAGTCATAGTGGCAAAGGCGACGGAGGCTGGCCTCGATGCCCCCCAGCACCACCGGCACACCCGGAAAAGCCTGTTTGATACGGTTGGAATAGGCAATACATGCCCGATCCGGCCGCATCCCTGCTTTGCCACCCGGGGAATACGCGTCGTCGTTGCGGACACGCTTGGCGGCGGTGTAGAGGTTCACCATGGAGTCCATCTGCCCGGAGGTAACCCCAAAAAACAGGCGTGGACGGCCCAGGATCTTGAAGGCATCGGGCTGATCCCAAGCAGGTTGGGCGATCACCCCCACCGAAAAACCGTGGGCCTCCAACCAACGCCCGATCAGGGCCACCCCGAAGGAATTGTGGTCCACATAGGCATCGCCGGTGACCAGGATCACGTCCAGGGGCCCCCCGGCCTCCTCGGCGGTCATCGGGAGAAATTTTCGGTGGCTGGCCATGGCTGGCCTCTTAGTCAGGTGGCGGGCTTTCCGCTTGTCAGAGAGCATACGGCCCCACGAGATGCTTGCGCAGCGGAGGGAGACCGGATAGACGCCGGAGCCCTCCAAGAAATCCATTTCGGAGGTAGAACGTACGACGGCGCTGCCGTCCAATGCGAGGAACGATGTCCAGTAAGAAGATGGGCCTGATGGGCCGCAAGCTGGGAATGACCCAGGTTTTTGATGAGTCCGGCAACGCGATCGGCGTAACCCTGGTGGAAGTGCTCCCCAACCGGGTGCTCCAGGTGAAGAGCGAGAAGGGTGTGGACGGCTACGCCGCCCTCCAGATCGGCTACGGCACCCAGAAAGAGTCCCGCCTCACCAAGGCCGTTGCAGGTCACCAGAAGAAGTCCGGTGAAGCCAACGTCCGCACCATCAGCGAGCTGCGGGTGGACGAGGCGACCGCCTCCAAGTATCAGGCCGGCCAGCTGATCTCCCTGACCGACATCTTCGCCGCCAAAGAGCGGGTGGACGTGATCGGCGACACCAAGGGTCGCGGCCACACCGGCGTTATGAAGCGCCACAACTTCTCCGGCTTCAAGCGTACCCACGGCGCGCACGAGTACAAGCGCCACGGCGGTTCGATCGGCTGCCGTCTGACCCCTGGTATGACCCTGGCCGGTATGCCCATGACCGGTCACTACGGCGACGAGCAGGTCACCATCCAGAACCTCCTGGTGCTCAAGGTAGAAGCCGAGCGCAACCTTCTGTACTTGAAGGGCGGGATTCCCGGGCCCAATGGGGCAGTTTTGAAGATTAAGAAACCAGCCAAGGGCTGATTTTTTTTGGGATTTCCCCCTTCGGGGGGAGGGGCTCCGCTTTGTGCGGGGCTTTTTTTTGGCTTTTTGCTCCGGTGGAGAGATCG
>CAITDR010000051.1 GCA_903891165.1 uncultured Pseudomonadota bacterium | reverse complement strand
CATGGGCCAGGGCCACCGGGTCACGGACGCCGAGCACGCCACACATCATCAGGCCCACCGTGCCCGCCACCTGGTAGCTGTAGCGCAACAGCGCCGCATCATCGGCGATGCGCACCCGGCCCTGATCCCCACGTACACCCTGGATCAATTCTTCGGCCGCCGCCAGAGGCAAGCCACTGCGGCCCGCCACATCCAAAAAGGCCGCGATCAAGGGAGAAGGCGGCTGTAAGCCTGCCAGCTCGGCCTGCAAACGATCCAGCGCTTCGATCGGCCCGCCCTCGTCCACCAGATCGTCCACCGTCCGGCAGAAGGCGTAGAGGACGGCGGCATCGTCGCGCACCTCCGGCGCCAGTAGCAGCGCCCCCCATCGGAAAGAACGGGCGTGGGTGGCCAGGATCTGGCGGCTCTGATCGACGATGGCGGTCATGGATACTTCACAACCTACTTCCGCTGCTCCAACCTGCCCAGCCCATCCCGCAACTTCTGGCTTTCGCTGCGCAGACTCTCCAGATCCCGGCGCAGGTTGGCGAGGCCTGCTTCGGTACTCCGGCCCTCGCGGATATTGGCCATGGCCTCAGCGGCAAGGCGGCGGGCGCGGCCGTCGCCCGCGGAGCTGTGGACCCGCTCCAGGGTGGCCAGAGCGCCGGGGTCTTTGAGGACACCGAGTGCATTGATCGCGGCGATCTTCAGGCGGTAGTCCTCGCTCTCCGACAGCAGGCAGAGTCGCTCGCGCACGGGGAGCCGCACGGCCTCCACCTCGTCCCCCAGACGACCGAGTGCGGCGGCGGCAGCGGCACGGGCGCGGGTCGGGTGCTTTTCACTGGTCCAGCCCAAAAGAGTATCCAGCACGGCCGCATCCCGCAGCAGCCCCAAAGACTCTAGCGCACGGCAGCGCAGCAGCTCCATCCAGCCCGATGGCCCGGCCAGCGTGGCCTCGGCACGTGCACGGGCTTCAGGGGCCCGCAGGCGCCCCAGGCTGCGCAGGATCTCGCCTTCCACCTGGAGCGACAGGTCGCTCTGGGGCAGCAATCCGGCGTCTTCTGGGCTGCCCAGCCGCCCGATGGCCGCCACCACCGCCTTCCGGGTCTTGGGGTGCGGATCGGTGAGCGCAGCCTTCAGTACCCGGCGGGCCACCTCGCCGCCCCGTTGGCCGAAAATCTCGGCGATTTCGGCGCGGACACCCCAGAAATTGTCGCTTTGCAGCGCCACTTCCAGTGCTTTGATGGCCTCAGGGCTGCCCTCTTTGTCCAAGGACCGTGCGGCGCGCACCCGCATGGGGGGACTGCTGCCCTCCTTCAGGGCGGCGATCAGCAAGGAGCGGCTTCCTTTCAGGGAGATTTCGGAGAGGATCTCGAAGTCGGGGTCCACCTGCACACAGCTTGGTGCCTCGGCGCAGGGCAGCAGGTAGCAGCGCTCCCGTGCGTCCAACTGCAGCACCACGTCGCGACCGTCGATGCGGATGCGCAGCGGAAGATGGAAGATCTCCGCCACTCCTTCGCCACTCTGTGTCTGCTTGACGCCTACACTCAAGAGCCCGTCGGCATGGGAGAGGTTGACTTCGAGGCTGGCGTGCCCCGCCCCAAAGATCATCTCGGCAAAGAAACGATCCAGGTTTTTGCCGGAGATCTCTTCGAGCGCCCGCTGAAAGTCGCGGGTGTGGACGGTGCCATAGCGGTGGCGCTTCAAATAGTGATGCACCCCCGCCCAGAAGGCGTCGGCACCCATCAGCGTTCGCAGGCTGTGGAGTACCAGCGCCCCCTTCTCGTAGAGGTGGCGATCAAAGAGGTCGATCGGCGCGCGGAAGAGGTAGGAGACGATGGGACGCCGGTAGCGGCTGCCGTCCTCTTCGAGGTACTGCCCGCACTGCTCCCAGAGATGCCAGATGCCCTCGTCCTTCCCGCGGGAATGCCCGATCCAATGATGCTCGGTCCAGGTGGCCCAGCCCTCGTTCAGCCAGCCCTGCGACCAGTCTTGACAGGTCACCAGATCCCCAAACCACTGGTGCGCCAGCTCATGGACGATCAGGTCTTCGGCATCCCAGTCCAGCGCGGCGCGATCATCGGTAAGCACGATGTCGATCAGCGTGGTAGCCGCAATATTTTCCATCCCACCGAAGATGAAGTCATGGACAACAACCTGGTCGTAGCGCGGCCAGGGGTAGCGCCCATACATGCCGGTGAGGAACTCCACCATCTTGGGGGTGTTGCCAAAAACCCGCTGCACAATAGCGGGATCGGTACCCGCCGGGACCGCATAGCGCACGGGGATGCCGTCCCATGCGTCGGCATGCACATCCATCTTCATCACCACAAGGCTGAAGAGGTAGGCGGGCATCGGCTCGCGCTGTTCCCAGCTCCAACGAACAAAATTGCCGGGGGGGATAGGATGTTCGCCCACAAGGCGGCCGTTGCTGACCACCCCAAAACCAGCGGGCACGGTGACCTGGAGCTTGTAGGGGTGTTTGACCGAAGGGTGGTCAAAGCAGGGGAAGATGAAGCGCGCATCCTCGTCCTGGCACTGCGTCCACGCTTCGGCAAGACGATGGGGCTCCGCCGGGGTGGCTCCCACCCAATAGATGCCCTTTCGTGGGGAGCCAGAATAGCGGACGGTGATCCAGCCGCTTGGGGATTCCTCCACCTGCAGGATCCCATCGGCATGGCGCCACCGCAGCGGACCGGCCTCCCCTTCTACAGCCTGCACCTGCAATTCTTCAAGGTGTAGTCGCAACGGGCTGTTGTTCCCCGGCAGGGGCTGCACCCGGATACGCGCCACGCCGGCCAGCGTCTTGGCGACCGGATCCACCGAAAGATCCAGGTCGATCTCCTCGATCTGGTGGCTTCGGTCCGGCGGATAGGAAGCGGTGGTGCCGGCCTCGGCAAAGGGGCGCGGTCCCCGCAGGGCCCACCCCGAAAAGCGGCTTTCCTGCTGAAGACTTTTATCGGTGAGATGGCTGGACATCGCGCGCCCCGCAAAGGACCGCGCGGATAACCTGTTGCACCACCGAGCACCAGTGAGAAGAATCACCTATGCCATCGCCCAGAGCCTGCATCCGTCGGCCCCCGCGGAAACCAAAAGGTTGCCCCTGGGAGAAGGAGAAATGGCCATCACCGGACCTTTATGTCCGTTGATATAGCGCAGGTGCTCCCGGCTCCCGAGGTGAAAGGCGGCCAGCTCCCCCCGTCGGGTACCCAGCACCGCCAGGTCCCCCTGGCCCCAGGCCATCGCCGCAGCGTCCACGGCCCGCAGGTTCCAACGTTGGGCCCCCTCCGCAAAAAACACGCCGCCATGGCCAAGACCCACAATCCGGCCCGCCCCCAGCGCCCGGAGTACATGGCTGGTGGGCTCCTCCTCCGGCACCGACTCCCCGATAGCGCCCCGCCATAGCCCCCCCGCCAAACTCCGGGCAAGAAAGGGAACTCCCGCCGAATCCACCCCGACCACGGTCCGGGACGGCAGCGAGGCCCTTGCCCGGGTGCCTCCGCCATCCATCACCATCCGCAGCTGGCGCTGGCCATCCGCGTCGTCCCCCGAAAGCACCCAGCCGCCGGCGATGGGGAGCAGCATAATCTGGCTGATCAATCCCAGTCGCAGCTCGGTCTGTAGCTCGGTACCCTCCCAAATCCGCATCCGCCCGTCGCGAGCCACCTGTGCAAGCTGGCCCGGCTGCGAAGCCATGGCCACCGGTTCCGGCAGTCCAATACCCCAGGGGGCACTGCCGCCGTCCGTCTCCACACGCCAGATCTCGCCCTCGGCGGTGGCGACCCGCAGCTCTTCTCCCCAATCCAGAACACGAGGATTGGACACAGGAAGTGCCAAAAGATGCTCCAGCGCCTTCGGACGGTGGAGGTAGTGTGCGTGCCGATGGGTGGGCTCGTCCTGGGGATCAGACACGGTCTGGCCCCCGGCGATCGGCGACAATCAGGGCCTCCTCGGCCTGGGAGACTGCCACCGGATAGATCCCATCGAAGCAGGCCATACAGGTGGGGCGACCGGCGGTTTCCCGCAGTCCCTCTAGCGAAAGGAAGGTGACACTGTCCACCCCAAAGGCCTGGGCCCAGGCTTCTTCCGGCAGCCGGGTGGCCACCAGCTCGTTGCGGGAGGGCATATCGATCCCGTAGAAGCAGGGATTTCGGACAGGAGGGGAGTAGACGGCGAGGTGTACTTCGGCGGGGTTCACCTGGCGCACCAGATCGGCCAGCCGTCGAACGGTGGTGCCGCGCACCACGGAGTCATCGACCAGGATCACTCTTTTCCCCTCGAACATCTCGGGGATCACGTTCAACTTCAGCCGCAGGGCGGCGGCGCGGGTCTCAGCATCCGGCATGATAAAAGTGCGGCCGGAATAGCGGTTTTTGATAAAACCTTCGCGGAAGGGAAGGCCCAGGGTCTCGGCCATGGCCTGCGCAGCCGGGCGCGAGGTGTCGGGCACTGGGATGACCACATCGGCCACTTTACCGCTTGTACGCCACTCTCTGCCCAGGCGCTCGCCCAGGCGCCAGCGGATGTCGTAGACCCGTCCCTCCTCCATCTGCGAGTCGGGTCGGGCAAAATAGATCCGTTCAAAGATGCAGTTTCGCGCCGGAAGGGGCTCCACCTCTACCAGGACCGGCTCTTCCCCGGCCCGCAACAACAAAAGGCCGCCCGGCGGCAGGTCGCCCACCCGTTTGGCGCCCAAGGCATCCAGCGCCACCGACTCACTGGCCACCAACCAAGCGCCATCTTCGCCTTTTCCGTAACATCCCGGCCGGATACCTCGGGGATCCCGGAATGCCACCAAGGTTTCCTTTCCTTCCACCTCCAACAAGGCGGCGCAGGTGTAGGCGCCCTTGACCACGGCAAACACCTCGCGCACCGCATCGCGGATCTCGTTCGTTCCGAAGTCGTTGCCGTTTGCCGTCACCAAAGACTCGGCAAAAACAAGGAGGATAGGCTCTACATCACAGGAGGACTGCACACGCAGGCTGCGCTTCCGCAGCCAGGCTTCCACTTCCGACAGGTTGGTGACGTTGCCGTTATGGGCCATCACCACCCCCGGACGACGGGTGTGAAAAGGCTGGGCATCCTCCCGTAAACCACCCCCCACCGTCGGGTAGCGTACATGACCGATACCGCTGGAGCCACCCAGGCGGGTCAACACTTCCGGCGTAAACACGGAGGCCACCATCCCCAGATCCTTGTGGAGGTGGACCCGCCCCCGATCCAGGGTGGCGATGCCGGTCGCATCCTGGCCACGATGCTGCAACGCAGCAAGGGCGATAGAGAGCGATGTAGAAGCATTATTTCTACCGATCATCCCGACAAAACCACACATCTCAGCGCTCCAGCAGGCGGATGAGGATCTGCGCCTGATACATTGCGTCGTAGTCGGCGCGGTGTTTGAGGGTCAAGTCCTCCGGCGGAATCCCCAGGATAGTATCCAGATTTTCCTTTCCGGTATCAAACCAGTGCAGGTGCAGGCGCCCGGCGGCCAGCGCCTTGGTGTCGAGGGCCTTGTAGCCGAAAGGGTTGGGCAGCTCCTCCGCGGCGTAGCACCAGGCAACAAAGCTCCAGTCAAAGGGCGCATTATGCCCGACAAAGACTGGCTTTGTGCCAGGGCGTGTCGTGGTGCGTACCCACTCGGCGAGCTGGATCAGCGCATCCCGGCGCGGCAGACCCTCCCGACGGAGCCGCTCGATGTCCAGGCCATTCACCTTCATGGCGCCCGGATCCACCTTCGGACCCTGGGGGGCCAGCTCCAGATACAGGCTCTCCCCGGTCTGCAGCTTTCCCTGATCGTCGGGAGCGACAACCACCACGCCCAGAGAGATCATGTCGTAGATCGCAGGCACCGGGCCGGAGCACTCGATGTCCAGAGAGTAGTAGGTCGCGCGGGACTCGGTCATGGGGCACCCCCGAGGGAGCCCTGCTTACCGCACTTGGAGGCTTTCCGCTACGGCCCAGCTTACCGCGGCGGTAGAAGCGGTCGATTCATCCCAGGGAAGAAGGACGCGACGCTCGCGGAGGCGGCCCACCTCCAACCGGGCTTCCATCGGGAGCAGATCCTCGGCGGGCAGCAGCTCGGGACGGATCAGGAACTGCCCGTTGTCCTCGGTACGGCAGGTGACAACTTGATCACCGATTTCCAGCCGGACCAACACCTCATCGGTGCCGCCGCTTGGGACCCATTGCAGCCAGAAGTCGACCGCCTCGACCGAAGCCCCCGCCTGCGGCGCAAGCATATGGACACTTTCCGGCACAGAAAAAAGAGCTTCTTGCTGGAGCTTTGGAAAGCTGGGGAGCGAAGTGGCCACCAGATCGTAGTCCCCAAGTACCGCGGCGCTGCTCTGGCCCCGGAAGTCGCCGGTTCCGGTCAGCAGCAGGGGTGAAGATGCTTCGGGTGAGTCGAGAAGCAGGCTTCCTTCCCCAAAACTCTGGTAGGTGCCCTCCGCCGGGGCTTGGTAGTCCAGCTCACAATCCTGGGCGGGAGCCAGCTGCTCGGCGGCCGTACCGGTCCAGTCCAGGGGGAAGAGCAGGCGGGCCTCGGTGGGGAGATCCGGGTGGCGCGCAATCCAGCCCACCAGCCCCACCTGGTCCTGCCGGTTCTCAAAAAAGGTGAAAGCGCCGGGAAGGAGCAGCTCAGCGTGGTCAAAATCCCGGTAGATCTGGAGATCCTGGGGCCCGGCCAACGCGGTGGTGCCGTCGAAGCGGGCGGTGAGCTGGACCGTGCCAAAGCTCACCACCGTCGTCTCCACATCCCCCAGCAGCACCCGCGTCGTCTCATCAAAATCCCCGCCGCGAAGGGTGACTTCGGGACGACTGCCCACCGCAGCGTAGTCTGGATAGAGGCTCTGCACGCGCAATCCATCCGGAAGCTGGTCGTACTTGGCTTCCAGCTCCTGGTTGCTGATGAAGATGCAGGCAGAGAGGAGCAGCAGGCTCATGGCGCCCCCTATATCCCAAAAAACGAAAGGTAGCGCGGTGTCGGGGCAGGCAGGAAACAGGTCGTGACGCTTCCGGGCGTACCCGCCGCCCCCGAAACGTGCTAGCAGGCCCCACGGCTGCGAAGCCATTTTTTGAGGAGCCACGGGTGTCCGACGGTCTGGATCTGAACCTGCAAGCCACCGATGAGGCAGAAAAGCCGCGTCGTGGCTGGATGATGGAGATGCTCAGCTCCTGGGGGCCACCACTCTTGATCGTGCTGTTGCTGCGATCGATCGTGGCCGAGCCCTTCCAGATCCCCTCGGGCTCGATGGTGCCGACGCTGGCCATCGGCGACTTTATCCTGGTCTCCAAGTTCAGCTATGGGCTGCACCTGCCTTTTTGGGGACTGCGTTTTGTGGGGCTAGGGGTGCCTTTTAGCGACCAGTGGCTGTTCCAGTTCGACGAGCCGGTGCGGATGCCCACCTGGTACCGGGATTTTGAGATTTTGCCGCTGGACGAGCCCGCTCGCGGCGACATCATGGTATTTGTGTATCCTCCCACCCAGAACAGCAACCCTACCGACTACATCAAGCGGCTGGTGGGCCTGCCGGGCGACACGGTGGAAGTGCGGGACGACGTGGTCTACGTCAACGGGATGGAGCAGCCCCGCGTTCCGACGGGGGGCTTCAGCTACAGCGATCCCAGTCCCGGCCGGAACTGCCGGAGCGAAGAGATGAAGATGTTCACCGAGCAGCTGGGCGACCGGGCACACTCGGTGCTGCAGACCACCTCCTACGCCGGGCGGGTGGCCGATTGGGGGCCCAAGCAGGTGCCCGCCGACCAGTATTTTATGATGGGTGACAACCGAGACAACTCCGCCGACAGCCGTTTCT
>CAITDR010000050.1 GCA_903891165.1 uncultured Pseudomonadota bacterium | reverse complement strand
CTTGACCGCCTCGCGGGTGAGTCGCCAGCCGGTGCGTCGGCTGCGCGCCTTTACTCAGGACAGCTATTGGAGCCTGGACCTCCTGCAGAAACGGGCACACTGCGTGCGCTGGGCCGAAGGCCTGGAGGAACATCCGCAGGAGCCCCCGAGCTGGGACGCTTTACGACGTGAGCTGGAGGATTTTCTGGGCTGCGTTCGGAGTGGTGCACCCTTTCCCATCGACGGGGCAGCCGGACAGCGGGCGGTAGACGTCGCTTTTGCCATCAAGGAGGCCCTCTGCGCCTGATGCTCTCCGCGGTGGAGCCCAGCGCCGACCGCCTGGGCGCCGCGCTGGTGCGGGAGCTGCAACGGCAGCTTCCCGGTGTAGAACTCTTCGGACTTGGAGGTCCGTTGATGGAGGAGGCCGGGCTGCAGTTGTTGGCGCCGCCCGCCCCCGCAGCGATGGGTCTGGTAGAATTATTCGCCCACTTCGCCCAGATCCGGCAGCGCCGTCAACTTCTGTATGCTGGATTACAAAATAAACCCGACGCGATCATCGGCATCGATGCACCGGATTTTCACCTTCCCGTACTATCGGCGGCTCGACGATTGAATATTCTCGCCGTGGGTGTCGTCGCGCCGCAGGTCTGGGCCTGGCGCCCCGGTCGGGCCCGCAGCCTCGGGCAAAAACTCGATCTTCTCCTCTGTCTCTTCCGCTTTGAACCACAGCTCTTCCTTCCCCATGGCCTGGATGCCCGCTGGATCGGACACCCGGCCACCGAGTTGCCTCCCGCTCAGCCCGAAGCGGACACCCTCGCCCTTTTCCCAGGTTCGCGGCCCGCAGAGCGTGCCCTGCTCCTGCCGATCTACCGACAGGCGGCCACACTTTTTGGAGCTTCCCACACCCTTTTGGCCCTGCCCCCTGGGGTGGAGGCCCCGCCCGGCCCCTGGGAGCCGGTGTCGTCGGCGGAGGCGCTACGGCGGGCAAGCCGGGCGTTGAGCAAATCGGGCACGGTGACCTTGGAGTTGGCGCTGGCCGGGGTGCCCACGGTCGTTGCCCACCGGGTGCCCCCCCTGACCTGGTGGGTGGGCCGCTTGCTGGTACGTGGCATCCGCCATCTGGCACTCCCGAATATTCTGCTGGATCGCCAGGAAAGCTGCCAAGCCGGACCCGGTGCCCCCGTTCCAGAATACCTCCAGCACCTGGAAGCCGCCGAGCTGGTGGCCGCCTTGCGCAGCGTCTCCCCTCCCCCCTCCGACCGGCTGCGGCAGCTCCTCGCCCCTCCTGATGACCGCAGTGTCGCCGAACGGGCCGTGGAGGCCATCGTCGAGCGCCTCAGCTTGTCGCGAAGTGCTCGTCGATAATCTGACGCGCCACCGCCAGCGGCAGCCCCAGGCCCTCCCGGAAGGCCCGCAGAATCTGCGCTCGGCTACCCCCCTGCCCCGCCAGCCGCCGCACCACGGTGGGCACATCCGCGGGTGTGCGCAGCTCCGCCAACAGGGCCACCAGCAGCGCCCGGCTCTGCGCGAAATCGGAGCGCTCCACACACCAGCGCCCCTCAAACACCGCCGAAGGATCCACGGCGCCATCCGGAAAATAGCCGCACAACCAAGCGGGCTTGTCAGCCACATAGATAACTTCAAAGCGTATTTTTCCGGCTTCCAAAAAAAGCCAACGCCCCTCCCGACGCCCCGCGTGCTCAGTGCCCTCCCAGCGCCGATCACCGTCGGCAACCACAATCATTCGGCCTTCATCTTTCTCGGCCAGGACCTCGGCCATCGTGCGCGTGGCAAAACGTGGCTCCCCATCGGGGTCCTGGCTCAAACGAGTCTGTAGCTCAGATCGCCAGTCCATCAGTGTACGGTCGGGCGAGAACCCAGCTTGTCCTTGAGGTTTCCATGGACACGTCGCAGCCAGGAATAGACTTCTTCCAGGTTGGTGCGATCGGCGGCCTTGGTCAAGGACATCCGTCCGCGCTTGACGGCATGTTCCAGCTCGGTCAGTTCATTCCGCGCCAAGGTCGCACGCTTTTCGCGGAGCATCGCCTCCAGTGCCATGACCACCTTCTCCACCTGATGGCGGAGATCCTTCAGGTCACCCTGTTCGAGCTGTTTTTTTTCGAAGGTCGATGCCTCGTCCCGCAATTCTTCCAGTTCAGACTTGGAGAAGCTGGTGGGAGAGTTGATGGTGATATTGCTGGAGGCACCGGAGCGCAGATCCTTGGCACTGACCGAAAGCAGGCCGGAGGCGTCGATGAAAAATTTGACTTCTACCCGCGGCGCTCCCCGTGGACCGGGCTCAATGCCGCTCAGCTCAAAATCCCCAAGGCTCACATTCTCCGCCGCCAAGGCACCTTCTCCCTGGAGCACATGGATCTTCACCGACCGCTGGTTGTCGATCACCGTGGACAACATGCGTGTACACTGGGTGGGGATCACGGTATTCCGCTGAATCAACTTGGCGAAACGACGCCCCTCTACCTCGATCCCGATAGAAAGCGAGGTCACGTCCAAGAGCGTGACCGAGCGCACCTCGCCCTCCAGCACCCCGCCCTGGATGGCGGCGCCGATGGCAACCACTTCATCGGGGTTGTAGGACTGGTTCAGCGGACGCCGGAACAGGTCCCGGACCATCTCCTTGACCCGAGGGATGCGGCTGGAGCCACCCACCAGGATCACCTCGTCCATGTCTTCGGGACGAAGCCGAGCATCCGCCAGTGCTTTTTCGCACTCACGGATGGTACGATCCAACAGCGGCTGGATCATCTGCTCAAAGCGAGCGCGCTTCAGGCTGCGGGACAGGTGCTTAGGACCGGACTGGTCAGCCATCAAAAAGGGAAGGTGTACCTCCGTTTCCAAGGCCGAGGACAGCTCCAGCTTCGCCCGTTCGGCGGCGTCCAAGAGCCTCTGCCGGGCAACCCGCTCCCCGGAGATGTCCATTCCATGTTCGTTCATGAATTCCTGAAGAAGCCACTCCACAATGACGCCGTCGATATCGTTTCCGCCCAGGGAATTGTCACCGCGCGTGGCACGCACCTCGCCCACATCCCGATCCACACGCACGATCGAGATGTCGAAGGTGCCGCCGCCGAAGTCATAGACGGCGATAGTGGCGCTCTTTTTGCGCTCGTGCATGAAGGCCAACGCCGCCGCGGTGGGCTCGTTGATGATGCGCAGCACGTCAAGCCCGGCAATCGTCCCCGCATCCTTGGTAGCCTGCCGCTGGCGGTCCGTGAAATGGGCTGGCACAGTGATGATGGCTTCCGTCACGGTCTCGCCCAGAAAATCCTCGGCGCTCTTTTTCAGCTTCTGAAGCACCATCGCCGAGATTTCTGGAGGGGAGTAGACACGACCATTGACGTCGAAGCCCACCTCCCCGTTGCGACCCTCTACCACTTTGTAATTCACCAGCGCAAGCTCATCCTTCGCTTCTTTACTTCTCTTTCCAATAAATCTCTTGACGGAGTGCAGTGTACAGTCGGGATTGATCAGTGCTTGCCGCTTGGCCACATCTCCGACAAAACGCTCTCCGGTCTTGGAAAAACCAACAACGGAGGGAGTCACACGGCCCCCCTCCTCGTTCACGATGATCCGCGGCTCGTTCCCGTCCATGTAGGCGACCACCGAGTTGGTGGTTCCCAGGTCGATTCCGATGATCCTTCCCATACTAGTCCTGGCGTTGAGATTCAGGGATCAACGCTCCCCGCCCCACGTCTATTGAGAGTCTACGACGTCCCCAGCCTTGTGGCAAGTGCCCCGAGCGGGAGTTGAACCCGCACTCCTAACGGAAGAGGATTTTAAGTCCTCTGTGTCTACCATTTCACCATCGGGGCCCTTGGAGTAGTCTAACCTGCTGGCGGGAAAGCGGCACCCACCGCGCTACATGCCGTGCTGGCCGCAGATCCGAGGATTCCCCAACGAAAGTAGAGAAGCCTCCAGCTGACCCGGAGACAGCGCCCCCTGGTGGGCAGAATGGACCGCTCCGCCAGGGTGCAACACCAGGGTCAGCGGAATTGCATCTTCCCAGGAGGGTACCTGGCGTGCCAACACATCTGCGGGCACGTTACTATCCAGAATCCGCAGGGGAAGTCCGACCGGCCGCTCCGCCAGCCACCGCTGGACGGCCGACAGATTTGCACCGTCCACATTGATCAAAAGCCAAGTGGCCGCGGTGTACTGCTCGGAGAGGTGCTCCAGGTACGGAAGTTCCTCCACACAGGGCGCACACCAGGTGGCCCAGAAGTTGACCACCAGGGGCCGCCCCAGAGGATTCTGGAGCAACTTCCCCAATTCTTCCTCGTTGATCGCGGCAGACTGCCCCGTCCCGGTGGCGGTCAGCAGGGAAGGGTCCCCCCCGTCGCCGGGCAGACCCGGGATAGAGTCGTTGCTGAACATGTCAACGGTGGGCGCGATCGCAGCCGGTTCCGCCACAATCGGTGCGTGCGGAACGCAGCCAAAGAGATACCAGAGCATTCCGGAGAGCTAACCTGTGAAGTGGATCCCGACGCTCCTTCTCCTCTCTGGCTGCGCGCTGCTGAACGGGCGCAAGACGGCTCCGGATCCGGCGGCCGCCGCACGTCAAGCTGCCCGTGACGCCGTGGCCGAGCGCCACCAACCCGGAGGGGTGGCCCGCGCCTACGATGCGCTGGAGGCGGTCCTGGAGCTGGATCCCAGCGATATGGAGGCTGCGGGTTGGTTGGCACGCCTGGAGTGGACCCTGGCCGAAGCCGCACGGGCCGGTCTACCCGAGGACGACTTTCCCGCGCGGGCGCACTACCTTTCCGGGGTGGAGCGGGCTGTGGGCTGCCTTCAGAGTGACTCTGGCTTTAATGCCGCTTTTGCAGCCGACCGGGGCCGATTGACGCCGTTCAACCTGGCCACGCTGCCCAAAGAGGCGGTCCCCTGCCTGATCTGGGCGGCGGCCAATGTCCTGGACATGGCCGAGCTGCGGGGACCGGGGGCCTCCCTGTCCCTGGTGGACCTGCCGTTGCTCTTGGCCCGTGCCAAAATCCTGAACGCCGACCAACCCGGAGCCTGGCTGTTGTGGCTCAACGGCAGGCTGGCCCTGGCCTTGGAGCCACCAGATACCACGGCAGGCTACCAGCTTTTGTCGGAGGCAAGCAAGGCCAACCCTGGCTTTTTGCGCTTCACCGCCGATCTGCTCTGGTCCTTTCCCGGTGCAGGAGAAGGGCTACCACCCCTGGATCCCGACCCGAACCCCTGGGAAAATCGGCTGGTACGCGCACGTTTTTCGGCGGTCAACCCCTGAAAGACAGGGCGAGAACGGCCGAAAAAACCAAAGCAGCCCCACAACGTCGTTGGAGGCTGCCTTGTTTGAACGGACGGCCGAAGCCGCCAGACTCAGCTGGGGCCGAAGGACTGACCCTGGGTCGGCTTCGCCACCGGCACCTTCTTCTGAGCGCGACGCATGGCCTTCCGGCGACGCTTCTCGGCGAGGCGCTGCTTCAAGCGACGCTTCTCACCAGGCTTCAGATAGAAGCTGTTTTTCTTGATGTCCTTACGGATACCCTCACGCTCCACCTTGCGACGGAAACGGCGAAGCGCCTTTTCAAAGGGCTCATTCTCACGAACTGTAACGATGACCAATTGCTACCCCAGCCGAAGTCCACGCGGCTTATCGCACCGCCTCCGAATCGGCAAGCCGGATCTTGTTCAGAACATCACGCCGACGGCCATGCCGCCGTAGAACATATCATGTAGTCCACCTTCGAGGCGGATTGTTGCCCGATCGCCAATATGGAAGCGGGTGGCGACGTTGATGTCCACCATGGGCAGCACCGACGGGAAATTCATCGGGCCGTCGTTGGGGCAGGCATCTTTGCGCAGGTAGGCCGGCTCGGCGATTCCGCAGTTGGGATCGGTGTTATCCATTTCAGGAGACCCCGGTCCCTCCCCCGGTTCCCATTCGGTCATCTGCCCGGTGATCACCGCGATGCCCAGACCCCCGCCAAAAAGGAAGCTCCACCAGGGCCGTGCGTAGACTTCGTGCGCACCGTTGATGCCGGTTGCGAACATGCCGAGCCGCTCGGGCTTGAGCCAGGATCCATCATCAAAATTGGCGGGCTCCTCGACGTCGTCCCAGTAGCCTTCGGGAATCGCCGAAAGGGCATACTCAGCGTAAAAAGACAGGTTGGCGCTCTTGTTCCGGATCAGGTACTCCAGCCCGAAGCTGTAGGCGTTGATCTTGGGGCGCTCCATAATGCCACCGCCTTTGTGGTTGAACACGAAGGGGTCGATAATCCCGCCGGGAACGGTGAGATAGCGGACACGAACGCCAACTTCCATGATGCTCTTGCGTGCCGGCTTGGGGGCGGGCTCGGCCGCAGGTGCTGCGGCGGTGGTGGTTCCCGCCGCTGGGGTCTCGGTGGAGCCATTCCCCGTGGGGGCCGGGTCCTGGGCGAACGCAAGGCTGAGAAGCAGCAGCATGGAATCCTCAGAGAGTGTACCTTCTATCTTTCACCGGCCCGGCGCGCCCGTCAACGATCCATGCAAGCCGATCACAGACACGCTACCTTTCCGGGATGTGGTTGCTCCTTGCCTGTACATTGCACGTGGGTACCCCCCCGGTCACCACGTGGACCCTGGAGAATCTCCTGGTGGCCGTGCCAGAGCCGAAGCTGGAGGATGACCTCAGAGCGGCGCTGGGGCGCGCACTGGGCGGGATGAACGCACAGGGGGGGGCGCAACCACGCGCCTTTGTCGTCCAGGTGGAGCAAGCGGAATGGCGCCCCCTGATGCGAGGATCCGGTATGGGAGACTACGAAGCGGTCCTCCGTGTCCTGGTGGAGGCGGAAGGCACGATCCGTGAATTCTCGGCAAGCAGTATGGTCTGGGGGCCGCACAGTGCCGCAGAGCAAAAAAAGGCCCGTGAAGCTACCTTTGCACAGCTTTCGGACCGTGTGGCCGCCCAAGTTGCCCTGTGGTTGAGCGGCCTTCCCTAGTCCGCCCGGATAGAGAGAGGCATGGACCCCTTGCAGCCCCTCCTGGACAGTCTGGTCAAACCCGCGCCTCTCTACGTGCTGGTGGGCTCTGAGGGCCTGCTGGTGCGCAATGCCGAGGAGGCCGTGCGCAAAGCCGTGCTGACGGGCGCCACCGCTGCCTTCAACGACGCGGTGCTGACCTCGGGAGAGGAAAGCGCCGCTTCTTTCGTGGATATTGCACGCCAATTGCCGATGATGGCAGGTAAACGTCTGGTGGTGCTCCGGCAGATCCAGGAGGCCAATGTGGCGCTTCTGGAGCTGCTTTTGGCCTACGCAGCTGCGCCGGTGCCCAGCACGGTGCTGGTGGTGGTGGGGGAGAAGATGCCCGCCGCCTCGGGAGGCGTGGACCGGGGCCTCCGCATCGTCAATGCCGCAAAAAAGTCCGGCTTTGTGCTGAAGATGGATGGCGACGGCATCGATCCGGCCGGTTTTGCGCTCTCCCAGGCCAAAGAGCTGGGCGTCAAGATGGAGAAGGACGCCGCGGCCTTGCTGGCATCGCTCATCGGTGCGGAGCTTTCGGTGATCGCGGCGGAAGTAGAAAAATGTGCTGGTTACGCCGGGAAAGGGGGAACCATCGACCGGGCAACGGTGGAGACCCTGTGCGTGAACACCGCGGAGACCGAGGTGTGGGCGCTGACCAATGCCCTGGTGGCGCGCGACCGGAACCGCGCTTTGGAAGCCCTGCAGCGCCTTCTGGACGATGGTGAAGCCCCGCATAAATTGCTGGCGAGTGTGGTCTGGCAGCTGCGCCAGCTGCTAGTGGTGCAGGACTGTAGCGCGCGCGGCATCTCCGAGCGCGAGGCCAACCTGCGTATCCACCCCGGTGTACTACGCTCGATCAAAGAAACCATCGCCAAAGCGCCGGTTCGTCCTTCTACATTGTTGGAGGAGCTGGCCTCCACCAACCGTGCCATGAACTCCTCCCGGGCCGGGGATCGCCGGGTTTTTGAAGGCCTGGTACTCCGCCTGACCGTTTTGTAGTCCTCTTTACCAAACTGCCTACACCGGTCCCCGCGCCAATTCTTGACGGAAGGCAGGGCGATCTGAGGTGCTTTTTCGCTTGACTTGTCGCGCGATCTGTCTAAACAGGTGCGCTGCCGGAGGCCCCTTGCTCGTTTCTCTCCACACCTTCTTCCTCGTTCTGCTTGCGCTTGTGCAGCCCGCTTTTGCGGGGGAGGATCCTTTCCGGGTCGAGGCGTTGAACGCCAGCATTGCGGAAGGCGGCAGCGGCAAGGTCACGGTGATTGTGCGGGTGCCGGAAGGCTTCCACGTCTACCGCGACATGATGGCGGTGGAGGTGGTGAATAATGGTGGTTTGACCTTCGGAAGTCCGAGCTTCCCCCCTGGCGAGATGGCGCCGGATCCTGCCAGCCCCGGCTCCCTCCGGGAGTTGTTTGAGGAGGATGTCTTTGTAGAACTGCCGGTCTCCGCCCCCAAAGGCATCAAAGGTACCCGGACCACCCTGGTGCATGTGCGCTATCAGGGCTGCAAAAAGACCCTCTGCTACATGCCCGGCGAGCAGGATGTAGAGGCGACGGTCACGGTGGGTAGCAGCCGCCCGGGTCTGCCGGGTGGTGGGCCAGGAGACGAGGCCGCCAAGGAGACCCCGGTTACATTTTCCGGGCGTTCGGAGGCTGGAAAACTGCTGATTGCCGCCGATCTTCAGGGCGATTGGCACATCAACCGCGCCCTCTTTTCGGTGACCCCCGTGGAGCCCGGGGGCTGGATCTTTGGCGAGGCTGTGGTGCCCGCGGGTGAAAAGACCGGTTCTGAGGCGGATGGAACCGCACGCGAAGATCTGACCACTGATTTTGAGGTCAGCCTGCCCTACTCCGGCGGCGGTGCAGAGGAGATGGCGGTGGATGTGTTCTATCAGGCCTGTAAGGGAGCTACCCTCTGCCTGATGCCCACGACCGAACAGATCAAGGTCAAGATGGGTCCCGGTGGGGCCGGAGCACCCGCGGCTGTACCCTCTGAGGTCGTGCCGGCCGTTGCCACACCCGCCGTTGCGACCGAGCCCCCGCCAGCCGCGGTGGCGACCACCGACTCCGCCTTCTCCCAAGCGGCTTCCCAGGGGATTGGCGCTCTGTTGCTACTCTGTTTTCTGGCGGGTGTGGGTGTGAGCTTCACTCCCTGCGTCCTCCCCATTGTACCAATCACGATGGGTATTATCGGCGCCCGCTCGGCGGGTTCTCGTCTTCAGGCAATCTCGCTCGCCGGCACCTACGTGCTGGGTCAGGCGGTGGTCTACACCAGCCTCGCGGTGGTCGTGGCCCAAACCGGGGGCCTCTTCGGAAGCTGGCTACAATCGCCGGTCCTCACCTTTGGGATCGCCGGCTTCTTTGTGATCATGGGCTTTTCCATGTTCGGTTTCTTCGACGTACAGATGCCTTCAAGCATCGTAAACCGTCTCCAGGGCACGGATGCCCGCTCCGGCTATGTGGGGGCGGCGATGCTTGGTGTGATCGGTGCGCTGGTCGCGGGACCCTGCTCCGGGCCGATCGTGGCCAGCCTCCTGGTCTTTATTGGGATCCAGGGCAATGTGGTGACCGGCATGGCGCTGATGTTCACCTTCTCCCTGGGCATGGGTATGATCTTCCTGGTCACTGGTGCGCTCACGGGCTGGTTGCCTGCACGCGGCCCTTGGATGGCCACGGTGAAGAAGGGCATGGGTATCTTTTTGTGGTTGATGGCAGTGAATTTTGCCGCTCCGCATCTTTCCACCACCGTCGTCGCCCTGGCCACCGCGGCGGTCCTGCTCTCCACGGGCGTCTTCTCCTGGCCCAACCCCGACGATGGCGAGGAGATTTTTACCGTCCGCCTACGCCAGCTCTACGCGATCCTCGGGGTGACGGTAGGCCTGTGGCTCCTGGTAGCCACGATGGCCACGCAGGGCTTTATCCTTCCTGCGATCCAGCTCTCCTCAGCGTCGGCAGGACAGGCACAGTCGGCACCCGGAATCCCATGGCTCAACGACCATGACCAGGCTTTGGCACAGGCCAAGGCATCCAACAAGCCCCTGCTGATTGACTTCACGGCGGACTGGTGTAAAGCCTGTAAGGAGCTGGAACATTTCACCTATACCGATCCCCAGGTGATTGCCGCCTCCAAGGATTTTGTACCGGTGATGATCGATTGCACCGAGGCCGCCGATCCGGGAGTCAAGGCAATCCAGGCGCGCTATGGTGTGAACGGCCTGCCCACCGTGTTGATGGTGGCTCCCGATGGCACCATCTCCGAGAAGCTGATCGGCTTTGAAGCAGCCGGAGAATTTTTGGGACGGATGCGGCGTGTGGTCCCCGTAGGGGCGGGGGGATGAAAAATTGGAAAAAGGAGCTGGAACGCTACGGAAACATAGGTCTGATTGTCTATCTGAGCATCTTTGTGCTCACGATGGCGGTCATGATCACCGTGGTGGAGACCGGCTCAGTGAACGCACTCCCCTGGTTCCGGGATCATCCCGAGATCACCTCCGGAGCCACCTGGGTGGCCGCCTGGGCGATGACCAAGGTGCTTCAGGTACCGCGGATCCTCCTCACCCTCGCCCTGACCCCCGCTATCGCACGCTGGACCGGACGTTCGGTCTCGCCGGGGGCCTCGGACTCCTCCTGATGTTGGGCTGCGAGGAGCCTGCGGTACGCACGGAGCGCTGCACCGGGGCCCTGACCCGCATGGTGGCGTGGCGGGACGAGGTGGAGCGGCAGCGTTTCCACCGGATACGGGAATATTCTCGCGCAGACCTGGCGCGTTTGGAGGCCCAGCGGGTGCAGCAGGTGGTGGAGCTGCTGCAGGCGGAAAGCTCCTGCGCGTCGGTGTGGCGGATACAGCTCTTTCAGGAGCCCCGCAACCCGTCTCTCCGCCTGCAGGAGGAGGCTATCCTTCGACTTCTCGGCGAAGCTCCTCATGACTACGGCCTCAAGGCGGTGGGCTGGGCTGGGGTGACCACCTCAGGCAGGCCGCCGGTGGGCGAGTAGCGGCGCCGGAGGCCCTTCCGGGATAGTAGCCCGTCGGAGCATAAAAATGCCGCACGAGGTCGGACGTTTTCTGGTGGCGCTGGCCTGCGGGCGACGGGTGCGTGTCAAGGTGGTGGTGTTGCACGGACCTGCCCGGGAGCTCTGCGAACGCCACGGGCTGGTGGAGGGGGCAGCGGTCCTCGCTGGGGAGGGACTGGTGGCCGCGGCCCTGCTCTCGGCCCATATCAAGGGCGAAGAACGCCTGACCTTGCGGGTGGAGGGCAGCCCGGACATCCAGAAGGAAAGCCCGCGCTTTCTCTTCACCGCGGATGTGGACGGCGACGGGGCCCTCCGCGGCAGGTTGGAGCCGACGGTTCTCCCACATATCGCCACCTTTGATGCACTTTTTTCGGTGACCAAGTCGGTGGGCCCTAAGGAGATCTACCGGGGCCACACCACCGCAAAGCAGGAGAGCTTTGAGGCGGCCCTCCAGCGCTATTTTAACACCTCCGAACAGGTAGACGGGCGGATCCGTATCCTCGCGGAAGCCGACGGCACCGGCCTGCAGTTTGCCGCAGGCATGCTGGTGGAGCGGCTGCCGGAGATGCCCGCGGACGATTTTTCGGCACTCCTGGACCAGCCCATGCGGGCCGATTTCCGCGGCCTGATGACCCAGGTGGCCTTCGGGCAGCTCGCGGGGGAAGCGCTGGAGATCCTGGATTGGAAGGACTACCACTTTCACTGCGGCTGCTCACGGGAGCGGGTGGTAGGCATGTTGCGAGGTTTGGGCGCGGAAGTTTTGAAGGAACTCTTGACAGAGCAAGGGAAGGCGGAAGTGATCTGTCAATACTGTCGCTCCGTGAATGTGCTGGAGGGGCCGGAGCTGCAGGCGATGATCACGGAGCTGGAGGCAGGTGCGCCAGATCGTTGAGGCTGCAGAGCCGGAGGCCTTCAGGGCCGACCTCAACCGTGGTGACCCCTGTATTTCCGTGAGAAAACTTCCTGAATTTTGAGAGGGGCACGTCGGAGAGACGACAGAGGATGCTGGCCAGTACCAGCTGGTGGGTGACCACCACACGCACCTCCTCCTCCCCCCCTTCCCCCAGGATCTCCTGCAAGGCCTGCCAGCCGCGCTCCTGCGTCTCTGCCAGCGTCTCCCCGCCCGGTGGGCGGAAGTGGGTCGGATCTTCGAACCAGGTGGCCAGCAGGCCCGGGAAACGGTCCTCCATCTCCTCGCGCGAGAGCCCCTCCAGCTCGCCCATGTCCATTTCCATCAGACCCGGCACCGGCTTCGGGCTGCCCAGTCCTTCGGCGGTCTGCCAGGCACGCCGTAGCGGGCTGCTATAGACCCTCCCCCGGCCTCGATAGGCCTGAGCCAGCAGAAAAGCCTGCTGACAACCTTCTTCATCCAGCTCCAGATCGGTGCGACCCAGAAAACGCCGCTCCAGGTTGAAGCGGGTCTGGCCGTGGCGGACAAGCAAAAGCTTCATG
>CAITDR010000049.1 GCA_903891165.1 uncultured Pseudomonadota bacterium | reverse complement strand
GGGGCGATGGCCGGGTCGAAGTCGTTGCAGTCGTCGCAGCCGGGAACCCCGTCCTGGTCCCCGTCCAGGTTGCCGGGTTGGCCATCACAATTCATGTCGGTGGCGGTGGTGCAGGACTCTTCGGCGTCGGGATGAATAGAAACATCGTCATCGTTGCAGTCGTCGCCGTTATCGGCAAAACCGTTGGGTGAGACACACCCTTCGCGGGTGATCTCGGTGTTGCCGTAGCCGTCGTCGTCCAGATCCTGGTACCAGCGACTGGTGTCGATGGCTTCCAGGTCGGTCGTGCCGTCGCAGTCGTTGTCCTTGCCATCGCAGACCTCGTCTACGCCCGGGTGTACCTCGTTGTTTTCGTCGTCGCAGTCGTTGTACCCGGGGAAGCCATCTTTGTCATCGTCCGCAAACTCAGCGAGGTAGGCGTCGTACTGGGCGCGGTCGTAGAGGCAGCCGGTGAGGAGGAGAAGGGTGAACATGGGTGCCTCAGTAGGTGCGGGTCGCGGTGATAGAATAAAGGGAGTTGCACTGGCCAGAGTGATAGCTGGGGCAGGAGATCCGGATCAGGAAGGTGTCCTCTCCCTGGGTGTTGGAACCCGTCCAGGACATCAATCCACTTTGGGTCAGGGTGGCTTTGGAGGTGCTTAGGCAGCCCTGGCCGGCGGTCCATGCCCCGGGCTGGCAGGCAGCGGAGGTTTCCTGGCTTTCATCCCAGAGATACAGCTCGGCAGTACATCCAGTAGGCAGGCTGGAAATGCGGAAGCTGCCTTTGATGTTGGTCGAATCATCTGCGGCAAAATACGCCCGGTACCAGTCCTCGGTCTCCTGGTTGATCAGGTTCAAACCGGAAACCGTCACCGTCGTGCCGCCGTCCAGCAGCTCAGAGGCGGTCGCGGGCTCGCCATTGTTCCCTTTCGCAGAGCTTTCATAGCCATCCTGCGCCGCATCCTGATCCTCCAGACCGTCGCAATCGCTGTCCACACTGTCGCAGGTGTCCGTCGTCACCGCCGGGCTCACATTGCCGTTGGCATCGTTGCAGTCGTTGGTCACTGAGCTGTAGCCCGCAGGTTCGTCGCAGACTTCCTGCATGATGCTGCTGCCGTAGCCGTCGGCATCGTTGTCCTGGTACCAGAACGTTTGTCCGGTGGCGGACATGTCGTCGTCATCGGCGACGCTGTCGCAGTCTTCGTCGATGTTGGAGGGGTCGCAGACCTCGGCCGCGGCGGGGTTCACGTCGGCTCGGCTGTCGTCACAATCTGTAGTGTCTGCTACCATTCCGGTTGGGGCGTCGCAGGCGGAGGTGCTGGAGCCGGCGCCGTAGCTGTCGGCGTCTAGGTCGGAATACCAGAGGGAAGTGGTAGAAAAATCTACCGAAGAATCGGCATCGTCGGCGAGGCTGTCGCAGTCTTCGTCGGTGTTGTTGGCGTCGCAGACTTCGGTGGCGTTGGGGTTGATCGCCGCGTCGGCATCGTTGCAGTCGCCGTTGATGGTGACGTAGCCGTAGGAGTGGGGCGGGCAGTCGATGGTGGAGACCGTGCCTCCAAAGCTGTCCCCATCGGCATCGGCCCAGGCCTGCGGCCCCCGTGCGGTGTCCCGCTCGTCCACCACGCTGTCGCAGTTATTGTCAATCCCGTCACATTGCTCAATGGCACCCGGGTAGACCGTTGCGGCGGTGGCCACACAGGCCGCGTCGCCGCAGAGGTCGCCATCGTCGCAGTCGTCCGGGTAACGTGATGCGCCGGGGACCGGGGCGCAGGGGTCGCCGTCCGTGGTGACCACCTTGTTGCCGTTGCCTCGACCGTCGCCATCCACATCTTCGTAGAGCTGCTGGTCTCCCACCTTTCCATTGCAGTTGTAGTCAACCGTATCCGTGCAGACCTCCTCCGCGTAGGGATGAAAGGCCGGATCCTGGTCGTTGCAGTCCCCTTCGTAGGGGCCGTAGCCGGGGAGGGCGTTGCAGGAGTAGACAGGAGCTACCCCCGCTTTCCCGTAGTCGTCCCCATCGGCATCTTCGTACCAGGGGTCTACATCGACAGCGGTGTTTTCGTCGATGATCGTATCGCAGTTGTTGTCCACCCCGTCGCAATATTCGGGTGCACCGGGGTAAATCGCGGGCTCTGCGTCGTTGCAGTCCGTGTTGTCCAGGACATAGCTTTCGGGAGGCTCACAGCCCTCGCTGAATTGTGCTGGATCCCCGTAATTATCCAGATCGGCATCGTAAAACCAGGATTGTACGCTGCTGTAGTCGGGGTTTTCGGGTGCGCAGTCTTCGGTATCGGGCACCCCATCGGCATCGCCGTCCGCCTCCACGATGGTGATGTCGATGTCGGTGGTGGCCTGTGCTCCTCCCGCATCCACGGCGTTGAAGCGCACGTTATAGTCCCCCGCCACGGGCAGGTTCAGCAGCATACCCGCCTGTCCGGTGACGTTCAGTGTGGCGTCGTAGCTCTCAATGCCGATGGTCCAGGAGGCCAGCACACCGGCGAGATCGTCGTCCACCACCTCGGCCGTAAACTCGATTTGGTCGGCCGTCGTGAATTGGTCGTTGTTTCCGGGGCTGAGGATGACCACCACGGGTGCGATGTCCTTCCCGTTGATGGAGACATCGCAGCCGCTGAGGAGAAACACCACCGGGACCATCATCCGAGAATAAACGGCGGCGCGGGAAGGTGCAAGAAACATGGTGGCTCCAGGGTCGAAGGGATGCCGGGGATGCATGCAAGAATGATGCCAAAATTAAATGGCGCTTGGTCCTGGATCGGAGGGTGACGAAGCTGTCGAAATTTCGACACCTTCGTCGACGGTTTCGACAGGGAACGGATGTTCAGGGTGGGAAGAGAGAGGGAAAACGGAGGGATGCCATCCCGTTGGATACGGTGGGAGGCTTTGTGTACTTGAGGGGATCCCGGTAGGGCTCCTCGGCCCTCCCAGCGCCCGCCTTCCCCAAAAATGTCGCTCCCCTGGTGGGGCGGCTCGGCGAAGTGTAGCAGCCCGGAAGCTTCCTTCAGGGATTCAGCTCCACATGCGCATTCGCCTCCAGAATCAGAATGCTCGCGGTGGCGGCATTGGCGACGGCGGCCACCCGCGTGCCGCCGATCACCACCAGGGAGCAGTGCTCAGGGCGGGGAGGGGGAGGGGGAGGCGCTTCCTGCTCGGCATCGTCTTCGTCCTCCTCCAACCTGCCTTCTACCCAGTCTGCAAGCACCTGGTGCAGCAGCGAGGCCCGCTTCAGGGCTTCGTAGGCGGAGGGGGCATCGGGATCCACCCCGGTCACTTCGGCATGCAACTGCTTTAAGGCGCCCTCTACACTTCCGGTCTGCTCCACCCGCTCCTTCACCACACTCTTGATGCTCTCGCTGGTGCCGCCGCGCTCGGTCAGGGCGTTGGTCACGGTTTGGAGGAGCACCGTACTCCGCTCGGTACGGTCGGTCAGCGCCCCGGTGTACAGCTTTTTTACGGTGCTGAAGTTGGTCAATCCTGTGGTCAGCCGGCTGGTGGCTGTGCTGGTGCTGGCCGTAGCAACGAAGCTGCCTCCGAGGCTCAGCGGCTCTCCGCTGGCCGCCGCGGCACTGCTGGTGGCGACTGCGCTGCTGCTCCCCAGTGCCAGATCCTCCATCAGCGAGGACAGCGCTTGGTTGCTGGTCTTTCGGCGCTGCTCCAGCGTGGTGAGCAGGGAGGTGGCCGGAACCTTCAACGACAGGCTTCCCCCGCCGGAAACCGGCAGAAACAGGGTCGGAGAGCGGGGCCGCGTGTCGGCAGGCGGCCTTGCGGGCGGCGGTGCAACCACCGGCTCTGCACCCAACAGTACGTTCCCCGACAAGGTCACCGGTGCCCGTTGGGCGCGCACCACTACCACATTGGTCTGTCGAGGGGACTGGCACCGGTTCCCCGAGAATACGGTTGCATCCAGATAGCGCAGGTACACCGCCCCGGATGCCCCTTCCGTACAGAAGGCGTTCCCCGAGATAGAGGTGGATACGACATCGTTTCCGCCCCCCAACAGCAGCAGTGCGGGTCCGTTGGCCACCACGTCGTTGCCCTCAATATGCACCGAGCGCTGCGCCCGGATGGGCTGCCGCACCAACGAGATGGGCCGAATGGGCTGGAGGAAGCGGATCAGCGGGCTTTTTGTGATTCGGCTCTGCTCCAGGTAGCGTGTGGCTACACTTCTGGCCTGGCTTACGTCGCGACGCACCGGCAGGGTGGTGTTGATCATCCTGTGGCTGGGCGCGACCGGGGAGACCCGCTGTTTCAATGCCCCGAAGCGGAAGACATCGGTTTCACCCGTACTTCTTCCCGTCAACCGGTCAAAGGCCTTGTTGACCGAGCTGGTCTGCTCGCTGGGTTGGCTGGGCGGTGGCTCCACGGCCAAAAAGGCCGACCGGCACAGCCGTGCAACCAGCGCGGCGTTTACGCCTAGCTCGGGCAATACCACCATTCCCGCCCCACCCGCACCCCCGCCGGAGTGCCGCAGCGTGTTACCGGCAATCACAATATCGCCGCGCCAGTCCACGAGGAGCTCGTGCAGCATGGCTTTATTGTGATCGTTGCCATTTTCGTTGAAGTGGTTGCCCTGCACCACCAGCTCTCCCTGACCGGACAGCCAGGCCACCGCCTGTGCATGATCGTCGGGACCGGCCGCTGCAAGCCCGGCGCAGCGGCTGACCTGGTTTCGCGCGACGGTGACCGCAGATTTGACCCCCGTGCGTACCTGCAAGGCGCTGATCGCACAGGCCTGGAGCTGGTTGTCGATCAGCTCCAATTGCAGCTCGCTGTCCAGCAGCAGCTCTCCGAGTGCATGTTGTCCGGGCCCCAGTGCAGTGATGCCATTCACCGCATCGAGGACCCGATTTCCGGCGATCCGTGCGGAGGATTCCACACCGAGTACCGCTACACCATCGGCAGGCCACAAGTCTTCGGAGAATACCGGGCTCTGATCCGGCCGCAAGCCGGGCAGATCCCCGCGTGCAACCCGCAACAGGACCGTGGCCAGGGCCGGGAAGCCGCGTTCCTCGCTGATCGCGGTCGCCAGCTCGGTCACCACCGAGGGCGAGAGCAGATCGGCACGCGCCGTCAGTCGCGAAATGACCGGGCCATCGGGATCTTTCAGTAGATCCTGAAGTGACTGAACGAGGAGGCCCACCGCCTCCACCATACTCTCCTCGGGCGACCGCGTGAAGGCCGAGGTGATCACATCCTCCAGCTCTGCACTCAGCCGGGAACGCGACTTGTCGGCGTTGGTCCCCCCGTGGATCAGCCCCTTCTTCGCCGCATCCAGCGCCTTGCGCATGGTGGTGGTCTGGGTGCCGCTGGCACCCAGGTTTCGCCAGGCCACGGGGTAGTGCTGGGTGATCGCGTCCACCACGGTGTTTCCGGGGATCTCGGGGTCGGCCAACAGCGAGGCCAGCGCGGCCACCTGCCGTGCCCCCACCTCGGCGGAGGTGGCGGTCTGCTCGGGTACCGAGAAGAAGACGGCGTCGGCACCGGCGCGGATTCGGGCCAGCAGCCCGCCGACCGCATTCAGGTGTTTGCTCCGGTCGGAAAGGGTCTGTGCCTCGCCGATCAGGGTGGCAGCCTGCGCGGCGGCCTGCGCCTCGGCGATGGCCCGGGCGCTCTGATCGGCCATGTCGGGGTGTGCACCGCGTAACATCGCATCGAGCTGGCCCAAGCCCGCGGTGAGCATGCGCATCGAACGGTCGGCTGCGGCGCCACCTCCTCCAGCTTCTACCACCATTCTTTCCAAGCTGCCCACATACATGGCCACCGTGCGCATGCGTGCGGTCCACTGCTCGGAGTCGGCGGTGGTGGGAGGGGCGGTGCCGGTCTCCACCCAGGTCATCACCGCGGCGAGCTGCGCGTTGAAGCGCTGCAGGGTGCCGCTATCTACCTTGGTTCCCAGGCTGCGCACGGCTTGAAAGCTACGCTGCAGCTCGTTGGTCACCGGGGCCTTGGCCTTGGACAGCACACCCACCAGCTGGTCCACCACCCGCTGAGCGGTGAGCAATTGTGCGCCGCTGACCTGGCTTTGCAGGGCGGTCACTTCCTTCTGTGCCGACGCCACCAGACCACGCACCTGCAGTGCGCGGGCACCGCCCAGGCTGCCGATGGACATGGCGCGGGAGCGCGCCTCCAGATCCTTCACAATGGAGTATTGGCCTAACTTATCGATGAGATCGTACAGCGCAGTGAAGTGGATGGCGGGAGAGGAGAGGGTGGCGGTGGGATCGGCGGCGATCCGCGGGGCCAGTGCGGCGGCCACCTGCGCACGGTAGCGGCTGATATCGGTCTTCAGCGGCGTTCCATCTGTGGTATTCAGGAAGGAGCCCAGGCGGGTCTCCAGGGTGGCCAGTGCCGTCTCCACCTCTTTGGTGGTCTTTGTGGTGGCTGCGTCCACCATCACCGCCAGCTCCCAGGCGGCGCGCCCTTCGGCGCTGAAGGCGGCGTCCGCGGCCACCCGCGACACACTCGCGCGCACCCGGTGGGCGGCGGAAGTGTGGGCATCTTTGCCCATAGCGCCGCGCATGGCGGGCACGTCCTCCTCCAACGGGGTCAAGAGGGTTCCCGTGGGGTCGCCGATCTCCCGCAGGCCGTTGATCAGGGCGTCCAGCGGCCCGTAGGTGCGACGCCCCTGGAGAGCACGATTTGCAGTATCTCGGCTGAATTTAATCAGCTCGGAGCGGGCATGTAAGGCGACGGCATAGAGCCCACTGCGTCGTAAGGCGCCGGTACCCAAGGGCAGAAGCTCCTCCAGCACACCTAAGACTTCGGGCTTGCCCTCCTCCACCGCCTCTTCGCTGGCCTCGCTGCTCCGAGGCGCACGAACATCGTGAATGGAGTTGTTTTCCACCAGACAATCGCGGCCGCCTGCCAGGGCAATCCCGGCCACGCGTACTTCCTCGTCCAGCTCGCCGCTGCCTTCGGGGGCGGTTGCACGCCCCACCCCGGACAGGCGGTTGCCCACCACCTCTCCCTGCTCCACCTGCACCAACAAAATCGCCCCCCGCAGGGTAAAGCGCTCCGCCCAGCGCAGCACCGCATCCAGAGCGCAGACCCGGTCGGGGGTGGACAGGGTGGTCACCGTCTTCAGGAGGCCGGAGATCGTGAGCTTTCCCGCAGAGAGTACCGCAGCGGCGGCCGAAGCGAAGGGGCTCAGATCCTCCCGCACCACATCCTCTGGCACCAGACCCAGGGCGACATTTTCGATCCGGTTGTCCTCGATGCGGATCCGTCCCGTCCAACCACCACTTCCGGCAGTACGTACCGCCGCATCGCCCAGATCCCGGATCACGTTACCACGCACCCGTACATCATAAATGGGCTGAGGCCCGCCGATCAGTACCCCGATAGCCGATTCGTCGTCACTGCCGGCACCTTCGATACGGTTATCAGTCAGCTCCACATCATAGACGGCACGGCCGGAGTCACCCCCGTCGTCCAGCCCGTCGCCTACAATAATGCCCGCATAGACCCCAAAGGCACTGGCCGGGCTGGCGGGAACGCCAATCCAGTTGCCGCGCACCCGCACTCCCTGGCCGATCACCTGGATCGCGGCCTGCAAAGGCGGCGGGCTCTCCATGGCCGCCATGCGGATCTCGTTGTCGGCGATGTCCATGCCGTCGCCATGTACCGCAATGCCGACCACCAGACAGTCGCGGAGCTCGTTGTCGAAGACCAGTAAGCGATCATTAGCTTCTGCAGCGGCATATTCCTCGCGATCGTCCAGGGCGATGCCGACCACAAAGCCCTCGATGCGGTTGTTACAAACGCGCACACCTTCCAGGCGCCCGTCGGCCACGTAGACTCCGTGCCAGGCTTCTCCCAAGGGCTGGAAACCATTGTCTTCGATCCGCACGCTGTCCAGGAAGAGGCCGGCCAGCGGTGAGCTGATCAGGGTTTCTTCCAACAAAAACGGAGCCAGGGGAACCAGGGTCACCCCGGTGGCGGCTTCGATGCGGTTGCCGGTGACCGCCACGTCGCTGCAGGTGCCGGTGATCAGCACGGCGGCTGCCCCAGGGGCGTCGGTTTCCGAGCGCAAAGCACAGCTTTGGAGGCGGATCTGCTGCGAGTCGGCCACGGTGACCACGCCATGCGGGAGGCGCTGGAGCAGCTGCAGGTAGGCCTGGGCCTCCGGCAATTTCTCCAGGGTGGTGCCGGGGTTGTTGCGCTGCAATATGGCCAGTTCGGTAATAGAGGCTACAATCCGTGCCGAAATCCGCCCCTCCCCGGCACCCAGGGTCGCCCAGGTCTGGCCCACCCGCTCGATGAAGCTGGGCTGCTCGCTCTGCAGATCGGTGGTGGAGAGAGCGACAGGCTTTTTGGACTTGGTTTTTGTGGTTGCCGTGACCGTCTTTGTCCCAGCGGCGGGCTGGGCGCTGACCTGCACCTCGGCGTTGACGGGGGCTTTGGCCTCGGCCGGGGCCTCGGTCTTGACGAAGACTTCGGCCGGGACCTCGGCGGTGGGCTGGCTGGCGGCGTCGCCGATGGCCACGGTGTCCCCCGGGCGTTCGATCAGCCGTAGCTGCTCGATGGCTACCACACCGTCCGCACCGCAGTTATCTACATAAAAGACTCCGCCCGCAGCGGCGGTGACCAGCTCGGTGGCGTCGCCATCTCCCAGGATACGCACCCGCGACAGCCCCTGCAGGATCACCGGCCGCTCAAGCTGGTAGTTGCCCCGCCGGATGTAGATGGTGCCCCCACTCTCGCGCACCCGCGCCACGGCGGCCTGGATGGCCTCCTCGGCGGTGATGCCCTCGGCGCGGTCCTGGTCGATGTCGCCAAAGCTGATCTGCCCGTCGCCCACCACCACCGTGAAGGTGCCCAGGTCTTTGGGGCTTTGGTCCAGCTCGATCAAGCGCTGCCGCACATGCACCAACGGCAAAAAGCGCGGACGCAGGTCGGTGAAGACGCGCTCGCCCGCGTCGTTGATCGCGATGCTGCCCAGGGCCACCCGGCGATGGATAGGACCGGCCACCGGCGCGGACTTCAGGCTCTCCACTTCGCCGCGTGCCGCACCGTCCGAGGCGACGATCCGCGTCGTAAAGCTCCAATATTCGCCCTGGCGGAAGTCAGCGCCGTCCAGTGCAAAAGTGATGCCATCGGCCAGGCTGTAGCGGGCGCGATCCACGGCGGCATCGGCGCCATCCCAGCGTCGCAAGAGAGGAACGTCGGCCAGCGCGGAGGACCAGGGCACGGTGCCGCCGACCTCCAGGGCCGGGCTGCTGGAAAGCAGACTTCCCAGGCCGTAGAAGCGGATGGTACCATCCACGGGGTCCACCTGCTGCACCCGGCGCAGGGTGGGGGGGCGGCTACCGTCGGGGTGGGTGCGCGAGTAGCGGTCTTCCAACACCACCAAGTCGCCGACGCGGAGCTGGGCGGCATCGACGGGATCCAGCCGTACCCAGCCACTTCCAGCCACGGCAGGTTCGGAAAGGGGCAGGCAGAAGCTGCCGTTTTCGCGGGACCATAGCACCGCAGGTACGCTGCCGCCTCCTCCCACCGGCTGCCTTAAAATCTCCACCCGTACATGCCGGTTCCCCGAGCCGCGATAGCCTTCCTGCACCGCACCATTTTCGGTGATCAGCCCCTTGTCGGCCTGCCCGGCGATACGGTCGGCAAAGGCCTTGCGGTTGGGACGACCTTCGGAAGTGCTGACGTTGGTGGAGAGCCGGGTGGTAGAGGTTGACGTGTCAAGAGACCAGGAAGATTGTACAGAGACTTCCTTGACCCTGACCTGGGTACGCAGCCGCAGCCGCGTGGTGGTGTCCTGGCCTTCCAGGGCGGGCTCGGCCAGAAAGGGATCGTCCCGGAAGCTGACCGCCTGCTCCCACAGGTCCAGGTAGACCACCTGGATGCGGCTTCCGTCGGAAGGCAGGGCCGTGAGGGCGGGCGGGTCCAGCAGGTCGGGCTGCTGCGTGTAGCGCAGGTCCGAGGGCAGCCATGCGCGCAGGCCATCCACAAAAATACGCCCGGCGCCCGGATTGGTGCCGTCGCCGCCGTGGATAACAAAATCGGCCGCCGCCATATCGGCGGCACGCCCGTAGAGGGCATCGACCCACAGGCGAGCACGCGGCGGAAGCCCCTCAAAACCCCAGGCCACAAGCTCGGTTCCGGGGATGTCCGCGACATCGATCTCCAGACGGGTCCACACCTCTTCGCGGAGGCTGCGCACCGGCGCGCTGTCCAGTGGGAAGAGCAGCACGTCGCCCTGGCTGTTCACCAGCTTCCACTGGATCAGGGCCTTTTCTTCGTCGGTGGCGTCGCGGTCGATGCGGAAGCGCACCACCAAGGTGCGCAGCGCCACGCTGCTGCCGGCGGAGGCAAGCTTCCAGGCATTGAGCGAGATGGGCGTAGAAAGGCTGCGGGTAAGGGTGATATTGCCCCGGCTGCGCAGCACGGTCGGCAGGCTGACCGGGTCGCGGCGGTCCAGGGTCAGCTCGCGGCTGATCCGACGTTCGTCCACCGCCGCAGTGGTGGCCCAGCCTGCGGTGGAGGGGATGGCGTCCAGCAATTCCAGGTCGTCGATGCGGAAGCCATCGTCGGGAGAGCCTTCTGCAAGGTCGGCGCTGCGACGGCGTGCATCGTTGGTGCGAATCTGGACTTCTTCGTTCCAGTCTGCATCCAGGGTCACCCGCCCCATCTGCTGGTACACGCCGGTAAAACGGCGGGATTCGTCAAAACGGGAGCGGGAGGTATAGGTCTTCACGCGGGCCTCCGACGGATACGGGCCAGGTCTACCGGCACACGATCCTTCTGCAGGGGGGTAGTGCCGACGGGAACGAACTCGGCGGAGCGTAGGGTCAGCTCCCGGTCGCGATCGCTGCGCTCGGCATAAGCTCCGGGACAACGGCCGGCTTCACCGGCCTCCCAAAGCTCAGGGGGGTTGGAAGGGGAGAGGAGGAGGTAGTCGGGCCGCAGGGGCTGATCGCCACTCAGCGCCACATTTTCGGCCCGGCAGAGGTAGCGGGAGGGGGGACGGCCCCCCGTGGGCAGCACGGAGTAGCGCAGCCAGCCCTCGTTGCTCTGGTCTACCCGTACGCGGCCGGTGAAGACGGTAGAGGAGGCAGCGAGCAAGCCTGCATCCGTGCGGCCTCTTACGGTGCAGTGTCGCAAGTGTACCCGTGCTCCGGCGGCGCGGATGGCGACCGCACTATTGTCTCCGGCATCGAAGGTGCAGCCGGTGGCCACCAGGGTGGCCCAGGGAGGGATCTCGATGGCGCCCACCTGGCAGCCGTGCAGGCGGATTTCGACAGTGCTCTCGGGAAGGGAGCGCAGGGCGGTCTCGTCCTGGTGTCCGCCGCCCACCAGTCGTAGGCCCAGGCCCGCGAGAATGGCAGGGGCACTGGGTGTATCTCCCGGATCGGGGACCAGGCGGTTGCCCGGTGCCGCTGCTCCGGTGCCCGGCATCGGCAGGCCCAGGCTACACCAGCGCAGCTCGATTTTGCCACGTTGTTGGTGCAGATCCAGGCGTCCTACCGTGCGCAGACCCGCCAGCCAGACTTCGGGCTGATCGTCGGCAGAGGAGGGGTGGAAGGAGAGGGAGAGGCAGCCTTCGTCCTGCTCAAAGCGGGGCATCCCCGCAGGATCGCTGCTGATCAGGGTCAAGCCGCCGGGTGGCAGGGTCAGCCGGGTGGAGGGGAGGGCGGGTGCGTCCACGATCGCCAGGATCGGGGCTTCTTCCTCCCGCAAGCTCTCCAAAAGCTCCGGCAGGCTCTGCAGCTCGGGATCCACCCAGCCATCCACCGGACGCCCGGCGAGATCCGGTGCGGTCCAGGCTTCCACCTCGGGATCTTCCCAGCAGGCGGGCAGGCGCCGATCCGCCGGCATACAGCCCACGCCAATACGCTCGGGGCGGCCCTCCCACCAGCTTGCCCGCAGGCGGCTCTGGGCGCGTACCGGGGCCCCGGGTGGCAGGATTACCCGCCCAAGCCGGGGATCCAGGCCGATCTCGTCCTCGGCAAGGGTGGCCAGAGGCTCGGACCAGCGGCCCAGGTGGATCTGGCGGAGGCGGTAGGGGGTCCAGCGTAGCCTTCCCGGCACGCCCAGGCGCCAGGCCGGGGCCCCGCGCTCAGCCGCCGGAAACAGGGCTGCCCCCGGCCGGATCCATGTGGGGGGCAGCTCCCCCGGTGCAAAAAGGCGCTGGCTGCTGCCGTTGGCCAACAACAAAAAGCGCTGGCTGCCGCCGACGGGAAGATTCAGGGCGGGCAGGAAGCTGACCAGGGGGCTGTCCCCATTTTTCAGGATCACCTCGCTGGGGGGCAGCGGGGAGGGACCACAGACCGTCAGAATGCCGTCCCTCACACAAACTTCGCCCGGAGCGGGGGGACGACAGGCCGCCGCCTCCTCCTCCCCCACCGGCTCCCAGGCCATCTCGCCGAGCTGGTACAGGGTGGGCCTGCAGCGATCAGCCCAAAGAAGCAGCTTGATCCCACCATCCTGCCAAGCCACGGCGGCACCGGGTAGGCCTTGCGCCATCGGCAGGGCAGGCAGGCTACGCCAAACGGTGCGGCTGCCACGATTTTCGAGGCGGAGCACCTCGGTTTCCAGCTCCTCTCCACCCCGGCTCCCGCCGATCAGCAAGAGACCAGCCGCCGTCGGCATAAGCTGAGCGCCCACCCGCGCCGGTGTGCCCCGGGTGCTGCGCGCCCGCCAGATCGGCGGCCCGCTCAGATCAAGAAACCACAGCTCGGAAGCGGGTTGATCGCCACGGTAGCCACCGTAGAGCCAGAGACCCTGGGCGTCGGCGACCACGCTGGCGTCGCTGAGCGCCGGTGGGCGACGGCTGCCCCCGACGGTCGGGATACCGACGCTGCCGTCTGCGGCAACTGTCCGGCTACCCAGGAGTTTTTGTGAGGGATCCAGGCTGACTTCTTCAGGGCCAAACAGCCAGAGCACCTCACCCACCGCAGCTATGCCCACCCCCCGCTCCCAGCTCTCCGGCAGGGCACCGACCGAAATTTCTGCCCATTCTCCCCCGGCTTCCGGCAGCTCCTCCAGCCCCACCCGGCTGCCCAGACGCACCACCCGCACCAAGCTGCTATTGCCGCCGCGGGTCCAACGTACCACCGGCGACAGTGGCTGTCCCAGCGAATTCCCGGCCACAAAGCTGGACCAGCTCCCGTCGGCCGCACGCTGTGCTCCGGCACCGGCGAGTCGCTCCACCCTCAGCTCCAAGAGCCCGTGGGGAATGGGCGATAGTCGCAACAGCTCTGCACCCGCCTCCACACCATCCCCATCTTGAACCGGCCTTCCCACCACACGCCCGTCAATCGGCGCCATCAGGATCTGGGTCGTTTCGTTGGTCAGGTCCAGCTCCAACAGCACGTCGCCCGCCTCCACCAAGCTGCCCGCACGCAGGCCGAGTGTCCGCACCGTCGCGGCCACCGGCGCCAGCACCGGCACCGTCACCACCGAAGCGGCCTCCGAATCTGCACCTTCTTCCGCGCGTACCAGCACCTGACCATCGCAACAGAGCTCCAACCGCCAGCGCTCCGGCGGTCTGATCTGCCCGGCAAAACGCAGCAGCGCCTCCGGGGCGGCGGCGTCCACCGGCAGCGGCGCGGGAGCAAGTTCAGGAGGACCAACCAGGGGAATATGGTCTACACTCAGCTCCAGGGCCCCCCCGGCCTCCACCCCGGCGGGATCGGCGGCCAAGGTGGTGGACAAGAGCAGGGTGGCGGCGCGCCCCGGAGCGGCCGCCGGCGGGGCGGGCTCGTGGCGGTCGGTGTGCAGCTCGGGCACCTGCTCGCGGCTGACTGGCGCCTGCCAACACAGCGGCACCGGCTGTTGGTCGGGGTCCAGGTGGAAGGCGAGGCCCCGGCGGCCATCGGCATAGAGGTGCTCGTAGAGGGGGCCCACCTGCTGATCTTCCCGCTCTACCGCCTGGAGGCGCGCAGTCCGAACGAGAATAACATCAGGACGGGACCAGTCGTCCAGATCCAGGTTCCGCGGGGCGGTGGCGGGCTGGGCGGCGTCCTCGTCGCCCAGGTGTTCCATCAGCAGATCCACCAGCGAGCTGTCCAGATCGGCACTTCCCAGCTCGGTGATCCGCGTCCAGCGTGCTGCGGCGGCGGCCATCCGGCGCGAGAGGGGGTCGGCCATGGGGATCGGATCGCTGAGATCCCAGGTTTTTCCTCGCTCTGGCAGCAGTGCACCCAGATCCTGCGTCTGGTTCAGCGAGCGGAAGGCCTCGTCCACCTCCACCCCCCAGCCGGTGGTCACGTCCAGCACTTCTTCCAGACATCCCGCCGAACCTTTCCGGCGTTGCCAATGAATATTCTTTGCTACAACCCCACGATTATTGCGCAAGTCTTGACTGAACAAGAGCGCACCGTACTGTTCCGCAAGCAGACGGAGGGCCTCGGCGGAGGCACGCTCGGGGAAGAGGTTGTCCTCCAGCCCGTCAATGGCTCCCTGCAGGCTGTGGAGCTGCGAGTCCAACGCTTCCAACAGGCGATGCAGGGGTGTGCCCGCCGGTTGACCGCCGGGCAAAAGCAGGCTTTGGTCACGCGCACGCAACAGCGCCGGAAGCAGGTCGATCAGGCGAGGAGGGGGGCGACTCATACTTCGGGAGCCTCCTCAATACGCAGGGTGAAGGCGGCCCAAACGGGGATCTCCACCGGGCGGGTCTGGATGCGGTCGGCGACTTTTTGGCTGCTGCCCAGGTGGGTGACTACCAGCCCGCGGACTCCGGCCAGACCCTCCAGGGCGCCGTAGACGGCGGAGAGCTGCAGGTCGGCGTCCAGGTCCACCCGGCGCGGATCCAGGAGACCCGGTGCCCGGCCGATCTCGCTGTCCAGCCCCAGCCGCAGGCGGATTTCCCGCTCCAGAAGCACCGGATCGGTGCCGGGGATCACCCGGACCCGCAGGCCCAGGGCGATGGGAAGGGGCACCGGATCCAGGGTGGCCACCTGGATGCCCGGAGGGGTGCGCTCCTCCAAAAAACGGCGGAGATCGCGGTGAACGGCGGCACTCAGCGCCTGGTTTCCGGCACCGCAGACCACCACAGAAAAGCGGCGGGGCTGGCGGGGGTCGGAGAAGACCCGGGCGCGGGAGACACCGTCAAAACTCAGGGCCGCGGCGCGGAGATCGGGAAGGGAAACCACCCGATCCACGGCGCGCAAAGCGGCGGGGGCGCGGCTGCGGGCCAGGGCCCGATCTTCGGGATCGGCGCCCCCCCAGGCCGGAAGCAGGTTCTGGGTGCGCAGCAGGGCCGGATGATCGGAGCGGCGGCCGTCGATGCGGCCCGCGGCGCGGTTGCCGCCCGCACCCAGGCCCACCCGATAGCGTAGCTGGAGACTGGCATTTTCGGGAAGGGAGGCGCCCAGACCCCCGGCCCCGGTGCGCAGACGTGCGCCCCCGCCGGGGCTGCACTCCACTGCAAAATTCGGCCCGTTCGGGCTGCCATCCAAGAGCGTATCCACCCGCTGCCAGGCCCGACCATTCACGCTGAGCTGCACCTCCGGGCGGCGCCCCGCCGGGGCCGCCGGATCAAGAATCCAGGTCAAAGGCCCACGACCCAGCGTCAGCAGCGGGGAGCTTCCCTGCAGGCTCTCGGTCACGGTGCTGCCTTCGCTGACCAGGGCGATGTTACCCGCCAGGATAAGTTGGTCCAGACGGATTTTTTGTTGCAGGGCCGGCTCAAAGACCAGATCGCTGCGCAGGACCTCGTTGCGGATCTGGGTGATGCGGATGGCCTGGCGCCAGCTCCGGTCCAGGGTGGGCTTGCCATCCGTGCCCAAGCGGGAGACTTCGCTGCCCAGGATCAGCCAGTCTCCAGGCCGCAGATCGGGCTGCTCGGAGGGCCAGGTGATGCTCAACCGGGTGGCACCGGCGGGCAGGGTCGGCGCTTTGAGGCCCAGCCGCGCGGTGCGGTCAAGCATATTCAGCACTTCGGTGCCATGGAGGCGGGCAAAACGGTCGCGGGATGCCTGCTCCACCCCGGCCACCAGTGCCTCCAAAAGTGGGACAAGTCCAGCCACCCGCTCCGCCGAAAGGCCCGCCGCTCCCTTGAGCGGCTTGTCCTTGCCACAGGCCTTCAGAGTACTGTTCAGCCCCGCAAACAGAGCGGGCTCCTTGGACGCAAGGCGATCCAGCTCGGCAGCCAGGAGCTCCTGGGCGGGCGTACTCTCCACCGGTGCCGACGCGTCGAGGTTGTCGGCGGCGGCATGGGCACTGCCGCACATCGCCTTGCACAACACTTCTTTGGTTGACGTGTCAAGAGTGACGCCCTTGTCTTCCAGGAGCCTCAGAAAGTCACGGGCCTTCAAAAGATCCTGGCGGGCTTGGCTGGCTTTGGCCGCTGCGGCCGCATCGCCGCGCGCACTGTCCAGCCAGCCCTTCAGCGCCTCCGACACGTTGTTGGCAGCGCTGACATTTGCGCTGGTGGCGACCGGTGCGGCCGCCTGCGTGGGCAGGGCCGCCTCCACACTGGCACTGGCGCGGAAGAGGTTCAGCGCGGGGTGCGCCCGCAGTACATGCAGCGTTTCAAAGGTGGCTTCAGGCTCGGTACCCTTGGGAGGGGACAATACCGCAAAGCCCTGGGGCAGCACCACCGGCTCGCGCACTTCAAACTGTTGAAAGGCAAAAGCAGCGGTGCCGGGAGAGGGCTGATAGCCGAGCTGCCCGAGGATACGCTCCACCGAGCTGTTGAGCTGGGCCGTCGGTAGCAGAGCCTCGTCGGCCCAGTGCTGCTGGTAGAGCCAGAGTACCGAAAGACCCAGGGAGAAGGCATCCAACATGCCCCGGCCGCTGTCCTCCAGGCCGGTGCGGGTGGGCTCCCAGCGGCGGGGCGCATCGGCAAAGCCGGCCTCTACATCGGTGCAGAGCTGCTGGAAGAGCGCGGCGTGGGAGGGGGCGGGGTACAGGGGGCGGCTCATCGCAGACCTCCGCTGACCTGGATCTGGAGGATGCCATCGCCTTCAGAGAGGCGACGGAGGGTGGCCACTTCTTCTGGGCCTACCGGCAAAATACCTTGTTCCACCATGTTCGGTGCGTCCAGGCTGCCACCCAGGGGGAAGACCGCATTGGGATCCAGAAGCTGGGAGGGGGCGCGCGCCAGACGGCGGAAAACCACTGAAGCGACGCCGGGAACGGCGCGGACGGCGGCGTAGAGGTTGGAGAGGTGTACATCCCCCCCCAGGCCCAGGGAGTCGGGATCCAGGGCGCCGCCATTGCCTGCCAGGGCGGAGCGTACCGCGTCGCGCAGGCTGGTGGCGGGCATATGGGGCTCGGCCTCCACGTCCAGGGCCAGGTTCAGGTGTACCCAGGCCGGGGGGACCAGCTCCACATCCACGCCGAGAAGGCGGATTTCTTCAAGTTGCCGTCGCACCCGGGAGAAGCGACGCAGGCGCTCGGCGGGATCGAGCTGATCGTCGTCTCGCAAAAGTACCGTCACGCGCACCACGGGGCGGGTCACCCCTTGACGCACCCGCGCGCGGACCCCAGCTACTTCCGGCATCCGCAGCAGGATCCGCTCGTAGTCGCGGCTCGCCACCGCCGAGAGTGGGGTGCGGATCGACAGCGGGGCCCGGTAGCGCAGGCGCTCCAGTGGCTCGGGATCCCGGCCGCCTTCCGCGGGAATACAGGAGGAGATCTGGAACAGGGCGCGCAGGCGCTCCAGACGTTCGGGGCCGGGAAGACCACCCACCCGGCGGGCGGGATCCAGGTCGCCGCCCTCGGGGGCCCCCGGCTGCAGCAGCCGGCAGATGGCCCCCGTGCGCACATTTCCCGCCGGTCCCAGGCCCAGCGTCAGCGCAAAGGACAACGTCAGGGGCCGGCGGGGCAGGGCGGCGCCGTTCACACCGTCGCCAAAACGCAGCACCGGCTTACCATCCGCGCCGGTACGCAAGACAAAAACTTCGTCGCTGGGGTCGGCCGTGGAGAGATCCTCCACCTGCGTCCACACATCCTCCTCCACCTGCACCCGCAGGCGTAGCTGGCCCTCGCGGGGGCCTTCGCCGGGGAAGGGCAGGCCGATGGCGTGGCGGCTCAACGGTGCCAGCGGCACCGGCACTTCCAGGCCAGGACCACCGGAGACCTCCACCTTCAGCATTTTCAGCCAACGTTGGATGGGCAGGGGATCCTCGGGCTCCTGGTCGGGAGCGGCCAGGGGCAGGCCATGCCAGGCCACGCCCACGTTGCCCCAGACCTCCGCCGCATCGGCCAGACTGCCCGCGTCGATGCCGCCCAGCGCCACCGGCAGGGGGCGGCGGGGATCCCAGGAGATCTCCGCCCCGGCGGCAGTACGGCGGCTGCGGGTCACCCGCACCGGGTGGCGCCGCTCGCTTTTTGGGTCTACAAAAAGTAGCCAGCGCCCATCCAACAACTTCTCCACCTGGGTCGCCGCAGCATCGAAGGCCAGCACGGCCGAGGTGGCCCCGGCGGCAACCCCGGTCAACAGCCGCATCCGGTGCAGCTCCCAGTTCCACTCCAGGCGCTGCTCGGTCGCAAAAACCAGCAGATCTTCCGCAGCGGCATCGTTGGTCAATAGGCTCGCCGCGGGCAGCACCAGAGGGGGGCTCAACAGCCCCACCCGTCCCAAGGCCTCGCGTACACGCCCATGGAGCTGGCGCTCGCGCTCCAGGGGATCGGCAATGCCGGCTACCTGGGAAGGATCCAATAACTCCGCCACTTCCTGCTGGACAAGCGGATCGGTACTCATGCCCGAAAGCCTTGACAGGTCAAGAGAGAGTCGCACCAGGGTGCAGGCAGAGAGGCCGGCATCGGGGACACAGTCCAGCACCCGCGCGTGGTCCTCCACCGAACGTCGCAACCGCGCCGTTTCCAACGTGGCCTCGGTCAGGACACGCTCCTGGGCCCAGGCGAGCTGATCCAGGCGATAGGCATAGGCTTCAAACAGGGTGGTGGTCAGGTCGGCGGCGTCGCGCTGCTCCCAGGCGGGCATGCTGTGGCGGGCACGCTGCAACAGCAGGGCGAGCAGGCGGGGGTAGTCCCGCGCGAGGTGATCCACCGGCGGCAGCTCTGCCGGCTTTGGCACCTCGGGAATGGGATAACGAAGGGGATCTTCGGCCAGGTTACTTTGGCTCTGGTAGGGGGCCCAGGCGCCGATCTGGGGATGTACGGCGGCCTCCCCCGGCACCGGCACCGACTTGGGCATCGCGGGGTTGGGGCGCAGATCGACGAAGCTGGCGGCAGGGATTTCGCCAGTTTCCAGGCTGATCGGGGCGCTGCCCGACGCTGCCGTCAGGTAGACCGCGGCCGAAGGCAGCGTCCGCCAAAGGCTACTTCCAAGCTCCGCATAGTTGCCACCGCCCCCGGCAAGGCGGGTCTCGCTGCCCAGGCGGATGGGCTGGTTGTCCGCGACCGAAGTGAAAACACTATTGTATAAAAACAGTTCTCCGGGCCCCACCCAGAGGCCCTGACGAAGCTGGTGGAAGCTGCCCGCCATCCAGAAGCAGCTATCGCTGGCGAGCAGGGCCCCGCGTGCAACCTGGGAGATCTCGGTGCGGCGCAGTTGGAGCGGCCGCAGTGCCCCGGCCACCTGCAGAGCGGTCCCGCCGATACGACGCAGGATCAGGTCTTGAAGGAGGATGGCAGCGGGTTCTCCCTCGTCCAGGACGCTGTCGTCCGGCAGCACCGGGGCGGAGACCAACAGCCCGTAGAGCCGGGAAGGGGAGGGGGGCGGAAAATTGCCGTCCCAGCTATCCCAGGGCGAGGTGGCCTCGGTGGCGGCCAGATCTTCCGCCGCGAGGCTGGCACTTCCGCTGATGCCCTCCACCGACAGATCGGCTACCCGCAAAGGCAACAAGCCCGGCGGGCAGAAGATGCCCACCCCCAAGGCGCCCCCTCCGGAAATCTTCTCCACCCGCGCCCCTTCCAGGTCCGGCGAACCGCCGCGCAACAGGACACCCACGGCGGGGAGACCGCGCAGGTTGGCCACCGTCAGACCCCGAAGCCGTGGCTGTGTGGCCTCGACAAGCAGACCCACCGCCGCGCCAGCCTGCGCCAGTACATTCTGGATCCGCAGATCCACCAGAGAGCAGGCAGATTTTCCATGGATGGACGCGCCGACCACCTCGTCGCCTTTCAACTCGGTCAGGCTGAGACTGGAGAGGGAAAAGTCGCCTTCCACCTCTACCTTCAGCCCGGTGCAGCGGCCGGTGGCCTGGAGCTGGGAGATCCGCAGATCGGAGAGCTGGAAGGAGGAGGGGGGCGCGGCCGCCGGGGTAGAAAGTGTAGGCCCCACTACCGTTCCGATGCAGGCCTGGATCTGAGCGAGGCCGGCAAGCTGCCGGTTGTGGCGCAGATCGATTTCGCGGTTGGGCAGGTTGATCCAAACTTCCTGGATGCCCGGCAGCGCTAAAAGAGCCTGCCTGAGCGCCGCCGCCTCCCCCCCCGTCTGCAGGTCGGGCACCAACAAACGTAGCGTGGGCCCACGCAGGCGCAGCGCGGTCACCGCCGCGGCCACCACCCCCCGCTGCCGCAGGTCCTCCATCCGCAGGCTGTACCCGAAAACAGAAACGCCCCCTTTGTTATTTAGGAGATCCAGTCCGCTTGCAGAAATGTTGGTCCCGCGCAGGTCCAGGGCGGGAGATGCCTGCACCCCGCTCAGATCCACGTCCACCAGATCCTGATCGTCTGCCCAGAATTCCAGCGCTGCACCCTTGGAATCCAGCGAGCGCACCCGCAGCTCGCTGGCCTCCAGGCGCAGGCTGCCCGGACCCTCCACCGCCAGACCCTCCAGCTCCAGCAGCCCGGCCGAGAGCTGCAGGCTCTGGTTCAGCACCAGGGTGGTCCCCGGGCGTGCCTGCAGACGTAGGCTGCGATCCCAGAGATCCAGGCTGATCGTCTCGTTCAGCTCGATCCGACCCGCCGGCAACATCCACAGCTGCTGCGGCAACAGCGCCGCTGCCCGCAGCGATGCGGCGAGATCCACGGGATCCAGCAGGTGAAAACTCAAGACGGACCCTCCAGGGGGCGGGTGATCGACAGCGCACGCTCCAGGTTACTTCCCAAGAGGGTGTAGAGCAGGTCGATGTGCAGGGTGGCGTCCTCTACCCACACTTTCACCGCATCAAAGCGGAGAGTGGTGGAGAGGTGGCGCCGCACACCGAGCGCAATCACATACTCAGCGGTTGCGATGGTTTCGGGGGAGGTGCCTGCAAAAACCAGGCGTTGAACGCCGCAGCCATAGTCGGGGCGGTTCACCCGCTCGCCGGGAAGGGTGAAGAGCAGCTGCTCCAACTGTTGACGCACCAAGAGTTCCAGCTCCACCGTGCGTGGGGGGCCGGCATCGCCGATCTGGAAGGGGAAAGTCAGGTTCCGGGTCATGCGGTCCCCAGGGCGTTGCGCACCAGCTCGGCGTCGGTCTCAAAACGGGGCGTATGTTCGGCGGCCACCCAGCGGTGGCGCAGCGAGCGCACATACCAGGTACCATCGAGGAGCTGCCCCGCCCCTTCTACGGCCACCGTGCGTCGGGAGCGCAGGATGGTTGGGTAGAGCACCCCCTGCACAGTGACCGTCGCCTCGGCCAGCCAGTCGCTCTCCTCAAAACCGGCGCGGGTCAGGTTTTCCAGCTCCGGCTCCTGGTGGGGCACGTCCAGATGGGGGCGCGCCAGGGGCCGCACCCCGGCCCGACCGGGAAGAATCGCCGTCAGACGCTCCTGGATCAGCTCCAAGCGGTTGCTCTTTCCCTGCTTTGGAAAGCGGCTTTTTTCAATAGTCTGGCTGCGCACCCGTCGGCTCTGCATATCCATATGGCTGCTCTGCCAGCTCACCGGGCGGTGGCTCTCCCAGCGCACCTTCATGTCCACAATATTGGTGGTGGAAACTGGCATCAGCACCAGAGCAGGCTGCGCAGTCCCCCCCAGGCGGGGCAGGTGGAAGTGGCCCACGACAAATTGGCCGGGGGAGGGACCGGCATTGGGATCGCCACTCTTGGCCTCTACCCAACACTCAAAGCCGTTGCGACGGGCGAGCTGGCGGAGAAATTCGGCGTCGGTACAGCGCTGCACCAGGGATCCCCGCTCGGCCCGACGACTGGGCGAGCTGTCTTCCACATCCACCCCAAAACCATATTCCTGGAAGATGGCCTTGGCGATCTCCGCATCGGACTTGTCCAACCACTCCCGATGGCGCTCGTCCAGGTGCATCAGGCAGGAGGCGTCCATCGCCTCGATCTCCAGCACCGATCCGGGCGTGCGGGTGGCCGAAAAAGTGGGCTGCAAGGCGGTGATATAGCCATCGAAGACGTTGATGGTCTCGGAGGGGGCCGGATCGGCGGTGCCACTTTGCCCCAAGGCCACCGTCAGCCGTCGCAACAGCGAAAATCGTTCGTCCGACAAAAGATCCCATTCGCCATCGCCCAAGGGCGCGATGTCCAGGCGCAGGCGCAGCATGGAGGCGCCCAAGGTCGCCTCCTCGATCTCCAGGGAGTCGATACGCGCGGCCAGACCCGCCACCGCCGTGCCATCGATGTACAGGCCCACCCAGAGCCCGCGTGCAGCACTCATCGGGGATCCGGAGGAATAAAGAGCAATCGGCCGGCTTCCAGAAGATCGTCGGGATGGGCGCAGCCGTTGGCATCGGCGATCAGGTGGGCGAGAAGGGGATCCCGGTAGTAGCGCCAGGCGATCAGATCCAGGCGCTCGCCGGAGACCACCCGGTGCTGCTGGCCGCCGGTAGCCAAGGGCGGCAGGATCCGGGGCTGGAGGAGGTCCAAACGCTGGCCGTCATGACTTACAGTGTAAGTACCGGTCTTGGTCTGGCGGCTGCTCATGAGCTGCCTTCTTTGGGCGGCGGACCACCATCTTTGACCAGGGCATCCAGGATGGCGCTCACGTCGGTGCCCTCGGCGGTGCCGCCGATGGCGGCATTGGCCTGGCGCTGCTTCAGGATGGCGTTGAAGGCCAACAAAGTCGGCGAATTGGTCTGGATTTCCCCACTTTCCAGGATGCGCATGGTCACATCCACCTCGGCGCGGATGGGGGTCAACTTCTCGTTGAAGCGTTTTTCGTTGATGGTGAGCGCGGTGACCACCACCGGAAAACGGCGGTTGCCCAGCACCAGGAGACACTCGGTGGGGAAGACCGGAGACAGTTTTGCTTTTTTCCCGTCCACCTTGGCATTCTCGCGCGCCTTTTTAGCGTCGCTGCCCTCCTCCTCTTTGCGGGAGTCCGACCCAAAGGAGATCTGCTCCAGCACCGCCAGCTCGGGCAGCACCCCCAATTCTCCGGCGGTGTCAAAGCCGGCAAGCAGGGCCTCGGTCGCATCAAAGATCAGCTTCATCGCGATGGTTTCGGACTTCACGAAGAGTCCACCACCCCGGTAGCTGTCCTGGAGGTTGCGCTCCACCGTGGAGGCGACCACCTCTTCCTTGCTGCCCTTTTTGACTTTCCGGTAGTCCCAAACGCCCGCGCGGGTGCGGGTGATCAGCTCGGGGTTGTACTGGAACTTCAGGATCTGGCTGCCCGCGTAGCTACCGGCAGAGGCGGCCGCACTTTCCAGGGCGGAGGGGGCCGGGGCCGGCGCCGGTGCGGGGGTGCCGGTGGGCGCGGCAGTGGCGGTCGCACTCAACAGCACCAGGGAGCCTTTGGTAAGCGCGCTTACATGAATGCCGCCGGGGCCGGGGTGGCGGCTGACCGCCTTGGGAGGCTCTGCCATCAGTCCCCCTGCTCGCGCTCGGACAGTGCCCGAGCGATGGCGGCATTGTTTTTGTCCAGAAGCGTAACCACCGCCTCGGTGAAGAGGCGCACCAGGGCCTGCGGGTCCGAGGGAGGACTGCGGAGGATCCACTGCAGCTCCCGCTCCAATTCCCGGCGGGAGAGGCCGATACGATCGGGATCATTCTCCATGGTCTACCTCCATCCCTGGGGCGTGCTGCCCTCCACTTGAGAGCGGATCAGCTCCAGGTAGTGCCAGCGACGGGCGCGCGGCAGATCCAGGATCTGCGCCTCCGACCAGTGGTAGTGCCAGGCGAGGCTGTGGACCTCGGCCAACAGCCGCTCTACCCCCGTGCGCAGCTCGCGCATCAAAATCATCATCGGGTCCAGCACCACCTCCAACATCGCCGCACAGGCCGGACAACTGGAGAAGACCACCAGATCCGGGCCACAGCTTTGATCCCCAAGAGCCATGGCCAACTGCGCGCGGGTGGCAGGCTTCAGCTTTTCCCAGCCCCCTTCCCAGGCTTTTCCATCCCGGTCCAGGATCAGGCGATCCCAGAGCTGCCCCGCCCGGTCCCGCCAGGCCCCCGGCAGCAGCTCCAGGGCCTCGTCGTCGGCTCCCGTCGGCTCGCAGAGGCGGAAGTCGCCCTCCGCCGTCTGCACCTCGATCAGCTCCTTCCCCGGCTTTGCCTCTGTCAAAAGCTCCCCCACCGACAGGTCCAGATCGGCCAGCGCATGGCAGGCGGGGTTCGGGCAGCGCACCACCAGCGGCAAGGTGTCGCCACTGAGAAGGCGACGGAGCTGCAAAAGGAGAAACTGGCGGTCGCCGCGCGCCAGGGCCTGGATCTGGGGCAGCTCCACCGGGCTATAGCCGCCGATAGACTCCAGGCAGACCCGGAGAAGTCGGCTTACATCCGCTGCTCCCGGCCGCTCGCCCAGCTCCGCTACCACCGCCTCCTGTTGACCCGTCAAGGGACGGATCCCCACCGACCGATGGCAGCGGCCATCGGCGTCAAAGAGCCCCCGGGGAAGGAGCAGCAGGGTGGAGGAGCGGGAGAACAAGGTGGAACCTTTTTGTAAGCTGGACTACACTTCAGTGAAGCCTTCGTGCTGGATCTCGATGGTCTCGATGATCACTTCGTTGGCATCGCCGGAGAGGTCGGAGACGGCCTGATACTTGGAAACCCAAGCATTGTGGAGCTTGAAGGTCTTGACCTTGGTCTTGCTGTCCAGATCAAAGACCTGGATCTCCACTTCCTTGCGGAAGTCGGGCTCACGCTTGCGCGAGGTGCCGGAGAAGCCGTTGACATGCAGGGTCTTTGCCCAATCTTTGAAGGAGGCATCGTTGGTGAGGCCCGCTTCGAGGGTCACCGGATCGTAGCTGACCCGGCCGGGCAGCAGCTCGGGTGCCGAGGAGGCATCGTTGCCCGCCCGGAACTTCACCACTTCCACTGCGGAGGAGATCTTGGACATCTTCTTGCAGGCGGCCACTTCGACGCCACCGATGAGGATGTGGAAATTGAAATTGCGGAAGGGATCGCGGACTTTACTGTCGGTGAACCGGGGCATGGAGGCTCCAGGGGAGTAGAAAGGTCAGAAAGGGTTGGAGGCGCTCGCCTTCTTGGCGGCCGTGGCAATCTCGGAGAGGTTGGGCGTGGAGGCCTTCCGGGAGTTGTGCATGTTCGTGTACAGTTTGGCAGATTGTTTCGTGAGACGCCAGCCCTCGTGGACCAGCTCCAGGGTCTGAAAGGCCACTTCGGAGCCCAGACCGTCCAGCTTGGGAACCGCCACCAGCTTGCTGGGCCAAGCATTCAGGATTTCAAACTGCAAGACATCGGTGGTCTCTACCAGCTCAGGTGCCCCCTGTAGCGCCAGGAGGGAGTCCCAAAGGGTGAGGTAGACCGTGCGCTTCAGAGACATTGGGGTGGGCGGCGCCCCGGCCGACGTAGCCTGGGCGGAGGGGGCTGGACTGCCCGGCCAGTCCGGCGTCTTGCCGCCCAAAAAGCGGCGTAACTGCTCGGTCCACTCAAAGAGCGTATTGTCCAGCATTAACCCGGTTTCCAGAGTGATCGGATCCCAGGTCACCCGGTCCGGCTGAGCATGGCGGTGGAGGTTGTTGCCCCCCTCCCATACCTCATAGCTGCTCACCGAAAAGGAGAGGCCAGAGGCCCGCTGTACCCCCGCGATGGGGATCCCGGGATCCCCAAAATGCAACTGGAAACGGAAGTTCCGCAGCGGATCTCGGGGGTATGCCTCGCGTACCTGGGACATGCGCTAGCTCAAGAGCGCCTTCTGGCTCACCTGGATGACCACAAATTCCGCAGGCTTCAGCGGCGCAAAAGCCACCTTGGCCGTCACCATCCCGGCGTCCACCGACTCCTGAGGGTTGGTGCCACGGTCACAGGCCACCAGGAAGGCATCTTCCGGTGCCCGGCCCTGGAAGGCTCCTTCGCGAAACATTGTCAACATAAATGAATAGATGTTGGTGCGGATGCGGTCCCAAAGCTCGGTGTCGTTGGGCTCGAACACGGCCCACTTCATGCCGATCTTCAGGCTCTCCATCAGGAAGAGTGCGGTGCGGCGTACCGGGATGTAGCGCCACTCGGCATCGGCGGTCAGGCAGCGGCTGCCCCAGAGGACGATCCCGGTGCCGGGGAAGGCGCGGAAGCAGTTGAGGCCGATGGGGTTCAGGGTGTCCTGCTCGGCATCGGTCAGGTCGTACTGCAGGCCCAGGGCCCCGGTGACCACGGCGTCGATACCCGCGGGAGCCTTCCAGACACCGCGGTTGTTGTCGGTACGGGCAAAGATGCCCGCCACCACACCCGAGGGCGCCACGAAGCGGGTCGGCGCCCGCCCCACACCCACCGGGTCGCTCATCTTCACCCAGGGGTAGAACATCGCCGCATTTTTGGAACGGAAGGGCAGGGCATCCACAAAGGCCTTGGCTTCCTGCGCATTCACCGAAAAATTGTCATTCGGTGCGCCGGGACCATCCAAGAGCGCCATACAGTCGCCACGTTTGTCCACATAGGCCACCAGTGCCGAAAGGTAGGACACCTCGTTGCGACCGGGAAGGGCCAGCAGGTTCACCGCCAGACCATCCAGGGCATGAAGACCGGTACGATCCACCTCGTCGCCCTTGAAGTCGTCCACATCCACGGCGGCCGCGCCGTCGGAGCCACCGGAGACGGAGTAGGCGGCTGCCAGAGGCCGCACCAGCGGGTTGCGGGAGTCGTTCAGGTTGTAACCCGAAGAACGGCTTGCAAAACCCAGGTTGCGGAGCACCCGGTCCACACCGGGCTTCAGGCTTTCGGTCACCGCAAGGCGCCAGTTGCCGTGGACGGCATTGTTGCCGAGGGTAAGGCTCACCTGAACAGAACCATCCTGCAGCTTGGTCGCCGTCAGGTTGCCAGTGGCGATTTTGGTGACCAGATCGTCGGCGGAGATGGTGGCGGCATCAAAAGAGACCTTGCGGGTCTTGGGCTCGTCCTCGCTGCCCACATCCCACCAGGTGAAGACGATCTCGGCGCCTTTGGCCACGGTGAAGGTGGTAGACGGCACTTTGGAGGAGAGGATCGGCGCAACCGCGGCGGCGTTGGTGGTACCGGTGATCACATTGCCCACCGCCAAGGCGGCATCAGCGGCGAAGCTGGCAAATTTGTCCACCGCTTCGATGTAGCGGGAGCCGTTTTTGATCACTTCCACCACATAGTCTTCGTGGCTGCTGTCCATGCGGACATCGGGGAAGCTCTCCAGAAGGCGGGCCAGACCGCCCTCCACCCAGTGGACATCCACCGTAAAGGCTTCGCCGGGGAAGTTCTCGCCCTCGCGGACGGTCACCCGGAGCGCATCCGACCACTTGCCGGTGCCCTTGGCGCGGAAAACCACCGCTTCAGGCGCCACATCGGCATTGGCGGGCGTCACACGGCTGCGCACGGCAGCGGTGCTACCACGGGCCGCATCGGAGGGCAGCACCCGCACCGCATAGGCACGACGGCCACCGGCCGCAAAGAAGCTCTCCACGGCGGCGGCTAAATAGCCGGCGGCACCGTCCGCATGGCCCCCGAAGGCGCGGCTGTAGTCGGCGAAGGAGGTGAGCAAGGTGGCCTGGCCGGGGATTCCCCGGGCAGCAACACCGACAAAAGCGGCCGTAGAAGTACCCACTCCCTCGATGGGGCGGACACCGCTGCTGACCTCTTCTACATATACGCCAGGGTGGAGGCGCTCGGGCATGGGGTACTTCCTTTAGACTGAGGGTTCTGGAGGCATAGAGCGCAAGTCTACAACAATACGCTCAGCAAGGGGCTCGCTGGTGCCAGCCACCAGCTCATCAATGAAGGTTGAAAGCCTGTAATCACAAGTAAGACGATACAAGTGATTCAGGAGATCATCGCGGCGGTTCAGGCGCACCTGCTGCAAAAAGAGCTCGCGCTCGTACAGGATCGCGGCCCCTTTGGGCCAGGCGCGGGGAAGGGGACGATCCAGGGTGACGGTGCGGCCGGTCACCGCGGTGACCAGGGCCTCGGCCGCGTCGCCGGTGGGGTGGATGCCATCCTCGCAGTCGGCCACCTTGATCAGATCGCCGGGCGAAAGCCGGAAAGCCGGGTTCACCAGACGGCGGGCCGCCTGATCCGCCGCACCAAAGGGCTCGGCATGGAGGTGGCAGAGCCAGCAGTCCCAGGCGATCACCGTGCTGGGGCAGAGGGTCGCCACCATGTCGTGGGCACCCAGGGGATTGCCGGGCACCGGGGTGCTGCGCGGTGCCGCCGTCTCCAGAAGATCCTCGCCATCGGGGCCGGAAAGGCTCAATTCCAGGCTGCCCTTTCCCGCCAGAATTCGTGTATGGAGGAATACAGAACTTTGGAGGGATGCCGCTTTGACCCGGCGAATCAACGACGCGGTACGGATGCCGGTAGGGGAGGAGATGTCCGCGGTCAGCTGGACATCGGCCTGAAGCTCGCCATCGGCGGTGAGCCAGTCGATCTGCAGCGCCAACACCGTGCGAACACTCCAGGTCAACGCAAAAAGACGCGCACGATCCCCAGCCTTTGCACCTGCAGCCATCGAAAAAGCCAGACTCAAGGCATAGCCACGCGGCGCCGGGTGGGAGCTCACCCGAGGGTCGGGCACCGGGGGGAGGGGATGGCAGCGACTACGGAGGGAGCGGTTGGCCGCAAAACGGTAGCGGGGAGGCTCATTTTGGAGCACCGATCCCCGGCGGGTCCACTCCTCCCCCAGGACACGGTCCACGGCGCGATCGGCGCCTTCGAGGTGAAGAAGAGAAGAGGAAAGTGTAGGTTCTCCCTCCTCTAAAAGCTCCAAGCTCTGGTCGCCCTGGGCCACATTCCGGGCCAGGAGCATCGGGCGGGAGAGGAGAGAGCCCCGCGTCGGCACCGCACGCACCAAGCCATCAATCAAAGCCGCAAGTTCAAACTGGGTTCCCGCCCAGAGATCCATCCGAAGATCCAGAGAAACGGCCGTCGGCGCCTCCCGACGCTGGCGATGAAGGCGCCCCGGGGTGGCCGTGCCGGTAGGCAGACCCAGGGCCGTACCCGCAGTGCCCCCCAAAAACTCCAAAGACGAGCTACGGGGCTGGGTCACCACCCCATAACGTCCCGAAGAAAATACAAGTTGACGGCGGGGAAGATCCCAACGACAGGTCAAAGCCGCCAGCTCGGAGAGACGGGCCGGCTCCAGCATGGGCTGGCCATCTTTGCGGAACTGGCCGGTAGCGGCGGCGGTGCGGAGCTGCAGCTCGATCGCCGCCGCAAGCTGGGCCGCGACGGTATCATCGGCAAAAGAACCGGCGGGGAGCGACGGAAGATCCACACGAAGGTCGCCATCATAGCGGAGCGAGAGGCTCTGCCCCGGCGGAAGGCTGTCCGTGCTCAGGCGGGCCGCCCCGCGCAGCGATCCGGGTAGCTGGAGCAGCACAAAATCCGGCCGAAGAGGATCACGTTCGGGCTCCACCGAAAGTCCCGTTGGACCCACCAAAGACACATAGGGAGAGCGCGGCGGGCGATAGTCCGTATCCGCATAGCCATGGCCCACATCCACAGACAAACGACTGCGACGGAGCGACATCGCAACCAGCCAGTGCAGGCCATTGATGGCTTCAGGGGTCATACAGTCGCGGTTATAGTCTGAAGCTGTGAAGAGGGCAAGGAGGCGGGGATGGGTATCCGTATAGATGGTCTATAGGGATCAAAAAGGCGGGGGCAGGGGGTGGGATAAGGGGAGTTTTCTCGGGATCGCGCAAGGCGCGCGCGGCCGAGCCCGCGAGCGCCTGTGGGGCGGCAGCGGCGCGGCTGCCCATTCGGAGAAGCCCCCACCCTTCCCGAAGGGCTTTTCGCTCGCCGGGCAGTACTGCCCACCCAAAGGCGCCTGCGGCGCTTTGGCCGCACGCGCCTTGCGTGGTTTGGAGGATCCTCCTCGGATCATCACCAAAGGCTTTCTGCAACCGATCAAAGCCTGAAAATCAGCACGCCGCTACCGGGTCTTGAGTGTCGGCTTTGGTGTGATACATTCAGAATGTATCAAATAAATTCAAATGGTACAAGATATTTTTCGATGTATCAGGTGTATCACGGCGAATGTATCATCGCGAATGTATCACGCGACCTCCGGCGGTTTTTCAACTCAGGGATCTGAGACTTCCAAGGAACGAAAGGTCAGGCTTATCCTCGGCAAGGGCTTGGAACATCGGGGGAGCGCATGGTGCCACTCCAGGTGTACCTCTGGGGGGAGATACAGGAGCGATCCAGCTTCCAGCTCTATATCATGCCGATCTTCGAGTTGCGCAATACGTCGAAACTTCAACTTCCGCGTGAGGCCCAGGGAAATGATCGCC
>CAITDR010000048.1 GCA_903891165.1 uncultured Pseudomonadota bacterium | reverse complement strand
GGGCCTGGAAGCTCTGGCCCTGCGTGGGGACGTAGAGAAGATCGAGATCAAGCCCCAGGTTCACGAGTGGCGCTTCAAGCACACCACCCACGGCCCCAAGGGCGGCGGGCACTCCATCATCATCCTGGCCGAAGGCCGGCTGGTGAACCTGGGCTGCGCCACCGGCCACCCCAGCCTCGTGATGAGCGCCAGCTTCACCAACCAGACCATCGCGCAGATGGAATTGCACGCCAACGCCGAATCCTACGGCGTCAACCAGGTGGCCACCCCCGGCGGGAAGAAGCCCGAAGTGATCACCCTGCCCAAGCACCTGGACGAGAAGGTTGCCCGCTTGCACCTTGCCAAGTTCGGTGCCAACCTGACCGTCCTGTCGCCTGAGCAGGCCAGCTACATCGGCGTGACCGTCGAAGGTCCCTACAAGGCCCAGCACTACCGCTACTAAGCGGTTTGTGTGATGGCGGGGTAGGCCTCTTCTTGGGGGCTACCCCGCTTCCTTTTTTATAGTGCCCTGTTGCCCGACCCTCTAAGGCACTTCCTTTTTTATGGTGCCCCGCTGCGTCCCACGGGGAAGGCCCGGCAGGTTAGTCCTGCCGCCGGAGGCTCTCCCATGCTGTTGATTCTGTCCCTGGCCTGTAGCTACGACATGGAAAGCTGGCAGAGCCCGCTGGCCAAGGGCTTCACGGGTACGCCCGACCCGGTGGCGGGGGAGGCCATCTTCCTGGAAGAGCAGTGGGAAGATGACAGTATCTACGCCCTGACCTGCGCCAAGTGCCACAACGCCTCCGAGGCGGACACGCTCTACCAGGACGAGGGCGAGCTGAACCGCCCGGGCCACACCGTCTACAACGCCGGCCTACGGGGAAGCTGGAAAAACAACGAAAAGTGGAACATGGCCGAGAGTGACACCCTGGGTGCCTTCGGCGGGCAGATCTGTGTAGACGTCTACTTCCCCGGTGACAGCCAAATGACGGCGGAGCAGGCGGCCCATCTGGAAGCCTACCTGAAGACCCGTACCGACGCCGACCCCGGCGACGACCCGCGTGCACAGCCGCTGGGTACCGACTACGCCACCTGGCACAACCAGAGCGAGTTTCTGGCTTCTATCAAAGGAAAACTGGGCGAAGAGCTGGGCTCGGTGACCGATGGGGAAGTGCTGGCCGAGGAGTACTGTGGCTCCTGTCACCGCACGGCCGAGGGCGGCGAGCTGGAGTTTTTTGGGATCTCCGTGCTGACCCCGGAACAGTTTGCGCAGCGTATCCGGCGGGTGTACATCGACGGGGTGAAGGCGCCCAACAGCCGCATGCCGCGGATCCCCGACGATCGGCTGTCCGACGAAGACCTGAAGTTAATCCTCGCCTATCTCACTGCGGGCCGATAGGGCGACCGCTCAGAGCTTGGCGGCCCGAAGCCTGCCGTCCAAGGTTGCCCGAAGTACTCCTTCCAGAGCAACCAGACGCCGAAAAGGTCGGCCACGTCCCTGGGGAAGTGCCAGACCCAGCTCGGTGGCCAGCCCCTCCACCCCGCCCAAGGGCCGGTTCAAGAGATTGCGCAAAAATCGTTTGAGATCCTGGGGTTCCGTCATCTCCAGACCCTGGTAGCGTAGCACTTCGGTGGGATGTAGCCCCCAGGTCAGGCCGATATCCGTGGGTCGGACAAACTCCGCCCAACGTGCCCGGGCATGATCCCAAGATTCCGGCTCCAAAGGCGGGGAAATGTCCAGGTGCTCCGACGCGCGGGCCCAAAGGTGGCGCGGGGGCCGAAGCAGGCTCTCAAAGCGCTCCCCGGTGGACAGGCGAAGGGCCACCCATTGAAGAAGGGGAGGAATTTCCCCGGCTTCCGCAAAAAAGAGCAGAAGGTTGTCCTGATCCCGACGAAGGCGATCCAGCGGAGAGGGGCGCCCCGGATGACGACTACTCGGCGAACGGGTTGCAATAAACGCCAGTTGCTGGTCCACCATGCGGGTAAATGCGCCCAACATCGGCGAAAATTGCTCCCCCTCCAGAACACTCAGAACATAAGCAACCGCCTCAATGGTGGAGAGGCAGTGCTCGGCGGGCTCCCGACGGATGCGATAGTTGCTGGGCTGGGGCGGACAAAAGCCGAGACGGGGAAGTCCAGAGAGCAGCGGCGAGCGCTCCACCAATTTACGGGCGTCAATCCAGGTTCCATCCACCACCAGAAGGTTGCGGGGGGGCTGGGGAAGCTCGGCCACATCCACCGAGTCCAGCCCGGGGAACAGCAAAAAAGTATCCGGTTCCCCGAGCATTTTTTCCAGCTCCGGGATGCCCTCCGGCCGCATCGACACAAACATTTGGGAGTTTGGAAGCGAAATATGTGCAAGTCTACAGGTGCTCACCGGCATCCGTGCCTCGTGCGGATGCTGCAGGAAGAGCACATGGGTGCGGCTTTGTTGGGGATGGATCGCCTCACAAACACAAACGGTCTGAGGGCGGCGGCAGCGGAGGCAGGTGGGTCGGGACACGGAGGATCTTCTATACCACGCAAGGCGCGTGCGGCCCGAGCGCCGCAGGCGCCCTCGGGTTGGCATGGAGCCCTCCATCGCCCCCCTGGCATCCCCCCGTAGGCCGGGCTACGTGGGCCGACCCTCCCCCGGTGTTTGCCCATGCGTCCTCTGTACAACAACGTCCTCGACTGCGTCGGAGACACCCCCTGCGTGCGTCTGAACAAGGTCACCGCCGGGGTGCCCGGAAACCTGTACGCGAAGTTGGAGTACATGAACCCGGCCAACTCCGTAAAGGACCGCCTGGGCATCAAAATCCTGGACGATCTGGAAAAAGCCGGAAAACTCAAGCCCGGCGGCACCATTGTGGAAGCCACCTCCGGCAACACCGGCGCCGGTCTGGCCATGGTGGCGGCGGTGCGCGGCTACAAGTGCATCTTTGTGATGCCCGACAAGCAGTCGGAAGAGAAGCGTGCCGCGCTGCGCGCCTACGGCGCCCGCGTGGTCATCTGCCCCACCGATGTGGAGCCCGATGATCCGCGTTCTTACTACAAAACTGCCGCGCGTCTGGTGGAAGAGACCCCCAACGCGGTCTACTCCAACCAGTACCACAACCCCTCCAACCCCGCCTGCCACTACGAGAGCACCGGCCCGGAGATCTGGCAGCAATTTGGCGGGAAGATCGATGTCTTCTTCGCAGGGCTGGGCACCGGCGGCACGGTCAGCGGTGTCAGCAAGTACCTGAAGGAAAAAGATCCCAAGGTGCGGGTTGTCGGCGTCGATCCTGTGGGATCGTTGTACTTCGACTACTTCCACACCGGCCAGCTCACCCAGCCCTACTCCTACAAGGTCGAGGGCATTGGCGAGGACTTCCTGCCTTCCACCATCAACTTTGACTTCATCGACGATGTGGTCCGGGTGAACGACAAGGAGTGCTACCTGATGACCCGCCGGCTGGTGCGGGAAGAGGGGGTTTTCCCCGGCACATCCTCGGGTGCGGTGGTGGCCGGTGCAGTCAAGTGGATGAAATTGCACGGGAAACCGGAGATGCGCTGCTGTGTGCTGCTCCCGGACTCCGGCGCCCGCTACCTGTCGAAGGTCTACAACGACGCCTGGATGCGCGAAAACGGCTTTATGGAGCCGGAAACCTGGTTTGGGACCGTCAAAGAGCTGCTGGACAACAAGGGGCGCGGTCGCGAGCTGATCTCGGTTCCTGCCACCGCACGGGTGACCGAGGTGGTCGGCATGCTGAAGCTGCACGGCATCTCCCAGGTGCCGGTCACCGAGGACGGCAAAGTGGTGGGCATGGTCCACGAAAACCGGCTTCTGGAGCGTGCTCTGGCTGGGGCCCGGTCCGATACTCAGATTCGGGAAATTATGGAGATGAACTTCTGTACGGTCGATGAAACCACCGAAGTTTCGGTGCTCACCGAGCTGTTCAAGCGCTCCAAGGTGGCGATTGTGATCGACGGCGGCAAGCCCATCGACATCATCACCCGCATTGATCTGATCGACTACATGGCCACCATCACCAGCCAGCGGGATCGGGTATGAAAAGCGGCGCTCCTCCCGAAGGTTTTGGCACCCGCGCCATCCACGCCGGGCAGTCCCCCGACCCCAGCACCGGCGCGGTGATGACCCCCATCTTCCAGGTGAGCACCTATGCTCAGCAGGAAGTGGGCAAACACCAGGGCTATGAATACAGCCGCACCGACAACCCGACGCGTACCGCCCTTCAGGGCTGCCTCGCCGCACTGGAAGGGGCCGCGCACGGGCTGGTCTTTGCCTCCGGCTTGGCCGCCACCGATACCCTGGTTCGTACGGTCGTAAGCCCGGGCGACCATGTGGTCTGCGGTGACGACGTCTACGGCGGCACCTACCGGCTGTTTGACAAGGTGCTGCGGCCCCATGGCTTCCAGTTCTCCTTTGTGGACTTTACAAAAGTCCCAATGGAGCAGGCCATCCCCGAGGGTACCAAGCTGGTGTGGCTGGAAAGCCCCACCAACCCCCTGTTAAAAATCACCGACATCCGGGCGGTGGTGACGCGTGCACACGCCGTGGGTGCGCAGGTGGTGGTGGACAACACCTTCGCCTCGCCCTACTTCCAGAATCCGCTGGCGCTGGGCGCCGATTTTGTGCTGCACTCCACCACCAAATACCTCGGCGGTCACTCCGATGTGGTGGGCGGCACCGTCCTGACCAACCACACCGCCGCCTACGAGCGCCTGAAATTCCACCAGAACGCCATCGGCGCCGTGCCGGGCCCCATGGACTGCTTCCTCACCTTGCGCGGCCTCAAAACCCTGCATGTGCGGATGGAAAGGCACCAGCAGAATGCCCGTGCCATCGTGGATTTTCTGTTGGACCACCCCGAGGTGGAGCGGGTCTACTACCCGCTCCACGAAAGCCACCCCGGCTATGCCATAGCCAGGTCGCAGATGTCCGGCTTTGGCGGAATGATCAGCTTTGAGCTGAAAGGGGATCTCGCCCGCGCCCGCCGCTTTGTGGCGATGACAAAAATCTTCACCCTTGCCGAGAGCCTGGGGGGGGTGGAGTCGCTGATCGAGCTGCCCGCCGCCATGACCCACGCATCCATTGAACCGGAGAAGCGGAAGGCCATCGGCATCGTCGATGGACTGATTCGCCTGTCGGTGGGCATCGAAGATCTGCCGGACCTCCTTGGCGATCTGGAGCAGGCCTTCGAGGCCAGCCGCGCCTGATGGATCCTGGCCCGCGCCCGCTACTTCTGAGTGCGGCGCCGGGAATTCCGCTGTTGGGACCGTCGGGATCCTCCGCACACCTGCGCGGAGTGGCCCGTGCGTTGCAGGCTACCAGCGTGGTCGCACGGCGGGAGGATAGCCGGGGCAACCATGCGCCCGACTTCAACCTGCCCATCCTCGAAACCGGAGTTCCAGGCTGGCCTTCCTGGCTGCGGTCCTACCGTGACTATCGAGAAGTGTGGACCGCAAGACGGATAGCCCGGCTGGCCTACCGCCAAAATCCCAGCCTGATCTGGGAGCGGCACAGCCTCTACTCCGACGCGGGGTGGAAGCTCCATGCACAAGGTATCCCCTGGATTTTGGAGGTGAATGCCCCATTGGTGGAGGAGCGGAGCCGTTTTGAAGCACTTTCTCTTCCCACCTGGGCCAAGGCCTGGGAAAAAGACGTGCTCCAAGCGGCGCCCAGGCTGGTCGCGGTGAGCGCCTATCTGGCAAGGTGGTTGAAGGAAGAGATAGGTTGTAAAGGAGAAATTCTCCACCTCCCCAACGGAGTGGAGCCCTTTGTAGGCAAACGTGAAGAAGCCCGGCGTCGCCTGGGCCTGGAGGGTCACCTCGTGCTCGGCTTCCTCGGCAGTATGAAACCCTGGCACGGGGTGGAGCGGCTGATCGAGCTTTTGGACATCTTCCCCGAAGCCCAAGGGCTTTGTGTGGGAGAAGGCCCCGTCCGCCTCCCCCCTCACCCCCGCCTGCACAGCGTCGGGCAGGTGAGCGAGCGCGAGAGCGCCGACCTCGTCGCCGCGATGGACGTGGGCCTCGCCCCCTACGCCGCCGACGCCCCGCCCTGGTTCTGCCCCTTAAAAATCCTCGCCTACCGGGCGCAGGGCACCCCCGTGGTGACCACCGACATCGGAGATTGCCGCCTTCTGACTGGAGAAGGTGGAAGTGTAGTGCAGACTACAGATGACTTTCCTGAGGCCATCCGGCTTTGGCAGGGGCGGCGGGCGACGCCGTCGGTGCGGAGCTGGGGGCAGGTGGTGGGGGAGGGGTTGGGAGCGTGCCCGCCAGCACGATCAACCTGAAATCGCGTAAGCCGGTCGGGCGAAGCGGCTCGGGCCTTTGACATACATGGACGGGGGGGCTACGGTATAAAATGGTTCCTGCTTTTGAACAAAACGGGCTGTTGCCTCCCTATATCGGCAAAGGCCCCTCTGATCTAGATGGACGATACTCTCCTTTTCCCGTCTCCATCACCGAGTTGGTAAACTTGTTTGGGAAAACCGAAGCTCGGAAGACGATTTTGGATGGATTTCTGCGCTACCGGACCGCACTTCGGCATGCCGGTTTAACCGGGGGAGTGCAGTGGGTGGTTGGGAGCTTTGTAGAACAAAAGGACAGTCCCGGCGATATAGATGTTTTGACGATTTTTGATATAGACGAGGAGTGTGAGTTTAAAATTATCGATAGCAATTCTGAATTGTTTGACCCTGGCACCACCAAAAACCTGTATCAAGTTGATGCCTATTTTGTAAATTTTCAAGGGGAGATGGAGAGTCGATTAGACCAACTGACCTACTACCTCGGACTCTTCAGCCACCAACGCGGAACAGAGCGTAGATGGAAAGGTCTCCTCCAGGTGTCCCTCGGCACGGAGGAAGCGGACGCTGCTGCCCGGTCCTTGTTGGAGGAAAGGCATCGCAGGTCAGATGTACGTCCCTCACACATGGCTGGAGAAGTGCCGTGACCTACAAAGACGATTTGGCCTACGCGGAAGCCAACCTGAGAACCGTAGAGCGTCTGAGGGCGAGCAGCAGATCTCCCATAGAAAGGCGTAACCTTCAGAGTCGGAGTGATGAGCTGGAGCAACAGGTCCGGGTAGCAGAACAACGGCTGGAGAGTTTTGCGGAGGTCGAACTGCTGTTCGACGGCGCGCCGGTGCGAGCGCAGGTCGGAATCGAAGCCGGATTTGCTGGCGAGGGACTTAAGTCTTTTCAGGACTATATTTCCACGGTGGCCGCCGCGAAGCTGGGGGAGCTAGGACAACGAGGACCGCTGCCGCAGGGGCCGCGGCTGATGGTCACTGGCACCGGTGCTGGATCCTTCGGTTTTCACTTGCAGGAAGTGGCTGATCAGCAACGGATAAGCCCTTCCCCGCTTAAGGTGGCCGTGGGAGATGCCATAGGGCTGATGACGGCGGCGACCAGGTCGGACGACGAATTTGCCGAAGCCTTGGCGCTGCAAGATCCGCGTGTCAGTGTGGCGTTGAAGAATTTCCTTGTAGTCGTGCACCGTGCTGGTGCCACGCTGAAGATTCATGCAAGCCGTGCCTCCGTCCGCCTGAGCAGCCCTGAAGAACTGAAGGAGACGCTCGATCGGGTGGAAAACACACGGGTAAGTGAGTCGGAGGAGACCCGAGAGGGGGTGCTATATGGATGGCGCCTAGGGCACGGCGATTTTGAGCTGAAGCTGGACGATGGGGAGATCATCTCGGGGCGGGTAGAAGGACAGCCTTTGCTGGAACGTGGAGCGCCGCTGTTGATGCAGCGGGTAGTCGCCTCGCTGCGGGTGGTGACCGTAGAGCGGGCAGGGAGGAGCCGACCGGGCTGGTGGTTGCGCGGGCTCGAAGCTCTGACCGGGAGCTGAGGCCAGCCTGACAAAAAAATCTCAACTGGGTCGTCGCTGTAGCTTGGGATCTGGGACAGGCGGACCTCGCCGCCGCCATGGATGTGCGCCTGGCCCCCCATTAAATCCCCCGGGCAAAACCATGTTGACAAAAAGGCGCCCGGGCCTCTGGCCCGCGCGCCTTGCACGATCCTGAAGATCCTCCGATTATCTACACATCTTTTTCTGAATGAATCCTCATTCAGTGTCGAGTCGCCCGCACGACCGGGGCGGAGCCACGCGCGTCGGCTGCCCCTTCGGTGCGGAGCTGGGCCGAGGTCGTCGCAGAATCGCTGCGACAGCCTGCGACACCCCTGCGACAGGCTCCCCGGTGATGTTGGGAGGGTCGGAGAGAGCATTCCGCCCTCCCGCCCTCGGAGCCTCCCATGTTGTTCCTCCTCGCCAGCCTCTCCTACGCCCGCACCCTGGACTTCTCGGGTGACCTGCTGCCGACCACGACGGTCAGCATCTCCAATGGCTTCGATTTTATCGTAGCGCCGCAGCCCTCCGGCGGTGTGGCCGTGGTGCTCACCAAGCCTGTGGACGAGATGACCGGGATTGACTTCTGGCACGACTACGGCTGCATTCCTTCCCTGGGCTGGCCCAACCGCCCCTGGCCCACGGTGGAGGGGCGCTACGGCGGTATCGGCGGCATCTGGACCTTTTCGGTGAGCCTGGGCTACACCGCGGGCACCACCTTCACCGAGGAGACCACCCTGGCAGTCACCCTGGGCAACACCAGCGCGGGCGACCGGATGAGCCTCCTGTTCAACGACCACGAAGGTGGCGTCAACTGGGCGGTTCTGGCCATGCCCGTCGGCCTGCCCACCACCACCACCGCCCTGGGCAGCGCGCTCTTGACCGAGGTCTACGGCGTGACCCCCACCGGCTGGCGGAATTGGGCCATCAGCCACACCGGCCAGAGCAGTGGCAGCACCGCCTATGGCGGTCCCAACCCCTCCGATGTGGGCGAAGTTGCCGATCTATTGCCGGATAGCTTCCCGGGCAAAGGCATCGTCTCGGCGGTGTCTGCCTCCATGCAGGTCATCAAGGATCTGGCAGACTTCCTTCGGGGCGACAAGACGGTTGAAGACGCCGAAGAGACCAAGGGGAAGCTGGAGGAAGACAAGGACAGCATCGTGGACGCCATCGTCGATCTCCTCAGCGAGGACTGAGCTCCGATCCGGGGGGTGCAGCCCTGAGCCGCCCCAGCAAACGCCCGGCGGCGGTGGTGGGGTGGCGCTCCGCAAGGCGACGGATGGCCGGTGCAAGGCTGTCAAAAATCGCCTCAGCACCTTGGTGATCTCCACGGCAGAGTGCCAGCTCCACCTCTGCCAGGAGCACCGGCGTCTGCCCGTGGGGCGGACTCGCGGAAAGCAGAAGGCGTGCCTGCCCACACTGCTGCTCCGCCTCGCGTTGATCTCCCGCCTGCGCCGCCAGGATCGCCAATTGGGCGCGGGCGTTCCCCTCCAGGGTAGGCTCCCCCCGGCAGAGGCTCAGGACCGCCTCCAGGTGCCCATAGGCCTCGCCTAGCGGCGTCCCAGGCAGCAGAGCAAGGCTCAGGCGACACCAGCCCTGCTGGTGGACGTGGCCTAGCTTCTGGGCCAGCATAAGGCCCTCGGTGGCGGCGGCCAGCATCGCGGGCTCGTCCCCGCCCTCTTGGTGCAGGCTGACCAGTGTGACCAGGTGGTTCAAACGGAGACCCTCATCGGCGAGGCGAGCAAGACTGCGTCCGGACTCGTGGCAGCAGGCGGCTGCCTCCTCCAGCTCTCCTCGAAAGGTGTGGACCAGGGCAAGGTTGTCGAGAATCTGCACCTGACGGCGATGGTCCTGGATACTTCGGGCATCCGCCGCCGCCGCTGCAAAAAAGGAAGCGGCCTTTTCCAGGTCGCCCCGATCCACCCAGAGGCCGGCCAGGTTGTTGAGGATGGCGCAGCGTTCTGCGGTGGCCTGGGGAGAATGGGCGGCAAAGGCACGCTCCAGGGCGGCGGTAGCCTGTTCGGTGTGGCCCAGGATGGTGTGGAGGATCCCTACCAGGTTGGCCGCCCGCAGGCGCACCGGGCCTTCTGCCAGCTTCTCGGCCAGCTCTGCCAGCGGAAGTGCCCCGGCGGTGTCGCCCCCCACCCGACGGGCCGAGGCTTCGATCAGTGCCAACCGTGCCTGATCAGCCGGAAGAAGGTCGTCCTTTCGGGCACGTTGGGCCAGCTCCACCGCGAGGGCGGCCGGACCCTGGCGGCGGAGGACCTCCCAGACTGCTTCCAAGAGCGGCACCCGCTCCGGGGTCGCCCGATCCAGGCTCCATCGCAGGGCAGCCAGCAGATTGGCACGCTCCAACAAGGCTTCTTCGAGGCGATCCGGCGGAAGAGGGAGGGCATAGTGGTGTGCAAACCAGGCCGCGTGGCGGTCGCGCACTTCTGTGGCTCCGGCGCCCAATTGTTCGCGTCCCAGCTCCTGGATCGTGGGGAGCATGGCGAGGCGATCGCCGGAGCGGATCAAGAGCGCGTGCAGGTACAGCTCCTGCAGAAGATCAGGCACCCAGCTTTCTCCGGCGATCACCGCCTCGGCTGCCTCAGTCGAAAATCCTCCTTCAAAAATGGAAAGACAGGCCATGGCCTGCTGAGCGGGCGGCGTCAGGTGGGCGCGGGAGGCCTCGATCACCGCCCGAAGGGTGGCATGGCGGCCGGTTCCGCCGGGCCGGCTCAGGAGCCGAAAACGGGCATTCATATGCCGTTCCAGCTCGGCAAGAGAGAGAACCGCACTGCGGGCAGCGGCCAGCTCGATGGCCAGCGGCATCCCGTCCAGGCGTCGCACCAGCTCGCGCAGCCGATCGTCGTCGGCGGGTGCGGCCTTGGCTCTTGCTCGGAACATCCCCAGTGCCGCCTCTTCTTCCAGGGGAGGAACCAGGAAAATCTCTTCACCCGGCACTCCCAATGGGAGCCGCGAGGTGAGTAGGAGGCGGAGTGCGGGCGCCTGGTTCAGCCATCGGTCCACACGTGGCGCCAGAAATTCAAGAATATCCTCACAATTGTCTACCACAAGCAGCAGCTCCCCCAGCCGATCCAATAGGATTGCATCCGAGCGCTGCTGACCCAAGGCCGTCGCCAGGGCCAGATCGATGTCCTCCCCGGTACGGGCCAGGGTGAGGTCCACAAATGCGGCGCGGGGCTGGCCTGCTGCAAAGTGTAGGGCCATCCGGGTTTTTCCCATTCCCCCCACCCCCAAGAGGGTCAGGATTCGGCCTCCCTGAGAAAAGTGCTCTTGGATCGCGGCCAGGGGGGCGATGCGACCGAAAAAGGGGTCCCGTTCGGCAGGAAGTGGAGGAAGTACCGGTTTGATTTCTGGAGCCGCCGCCGGAGCAGGCTCGGGTGTGGTGGGCAGCGGAACAAAGCGGAAACCCTGGCCGGTCTCGGTGCGGAGGTGGCGGGGATTTGAAGGTTCCAGCTCCACTTTGGCGCGGAGGCGGTGGAGTGTGTGATGGACCGCGCGGCTGACGACCCCGGGGGCCGCTCCCCAGACCTCGCGCAGCAGCAGCTCCTCGGTCACCAGCTCGTTGGGGCGCATCGCCAGGAAGGCCAGCAGGGCCAGCTCGCGGGGGGTCAGAGTCTGGCGCTCCTCTCCCGACTGAAATTGACGGCTTTGAAGATCTACGATTCCGCGTTCCAAATAGATCTGCGCGGGAAGGGCGGGGCGGGCGAGGGAGGCGAGGTTGCGGAGGACTGCCGCTTCCGAGGAGAGCCAGCGGAGCCGGGGGAGGGAGGGAAAACCCGGAGGTCGGCTTCCGAGGAGAAGAATCGGGCAGAGAAGCCCCTCCTCTTGCCAGGCGGAAAGGGGCGCCGCCAGCTCGGCGGTGGGGCTTCCAAACACCACTGCACTCAAGGCATGAGGCGAGAGACTCTGGCGGGCAAGCTCCAGATCAGCGAGGGGCAAGGGCAACATTCCCGCCTCGACCAGAGCCGCCGCCAGCGTTGGCTGCGGGGGTACCATCAGGACAGTGGTCAACCGGCGATGCCCAGGAACATGGGCCGGAGGCTAACCCGTTTGGGGCGGTTGCTGAGCTCCCCACCGGGGCCACTTGACCGAGTGCCCGGCGGCGCGATGCCACAGGTCCTTTTGAAACTACGGAGCTTCCACCTCTACATACACCCCCACCATCCCCGAGGGTGGCACCGAATCTGGCTGGGCGATCACCGACACCGCGCCCATACTGGAGAGGTTCTGTACCAGAACAGCAAGGTTGGCGGCCGATACTTTTAAAAGAACCCGATCTTTGGCGCCGGGATCCAGCGGGTAGGGTGCCTTCGCCGAGCCGTCGGTGCGCAAAAACTGTCCGCCAAGGCGGGTAACCAGACCCTGGAGGCTGCGCAGGACGGTATCGGGGCTCTCGGGGACCAGCAGGTAGCGGAAGGGGGCGGTCGGGGCGCGGGTGGGGGTGCTTTCCCCTTCCTCGGGCACCGCGTCGATGGCCGGACCCACCGAGATGATCTTCATCCGCGCATGGCCTTTGGGGTTGGAGCTGCTGCTGCGCTTGGGTCCAGGCGGGCGCTCGGCGCCGGGCACCCAGCGGGCGGCCTCGGGGGGCAGCTCGGCTCCGGGCGGGTTTTCAATCGGGGGAGGCACTTCCGCTTCGGATGTTACTTCCGAATTAGAACTTACTTCCACTGTAGAAGCTACTTCTTTTTCGGAAGTGCTTGGGGAGGGGGAGGCGGTCAGAGAGACATCTTCGGCGTTTGTAGGGGTTTCTGCGGCGGCGTCATTTTGGATCGAGGACTCCGGCCACAGCATCAGGGCGAGGCCCAGCCCGACCAGCGCGAAGAGCCCGTAGCCCGCCAGGGAAACACCTCCTTTGGGGGGCGGAAGCCGCAGGGCGGCCTCCATGATCCGGGGCGGGGCGGTCAGCTTCAGCGCCCGCAGCTGCTCCAGGCGCCCGAGAAAAAGCTCGGCCTCCTGCCGCAGCTCGGGCGCGCTCTCCATAGCCCGCTCAAACTCCTGGCGTTCTTTAGGAGGAAGCTCTCCATCGGCCCAGGCAGACAGGCGATTGCGGAAGAAGAAGGGATCCACTCAGGCCGTCCACTCGTCGCGCGCCCGCTGCAGGCGGCTGCGCACGGTCGTCTCGGAAATTTCGAGGATCTGCGCGGTGATTGGCCCATCCACCTGGGCGATGTCCCGCAGGAAGAGTACCGTCCGCAGCTCGGGGCGTAGCCGGCGCAGACGATCCAGTGCGTTGGCGGCTCCTCCCGCGTCCACCTGTGCGGGAAAACGAAGGAGCGATCGGTAGAGCCAGAGACTGAGGGCCTGCTGGGGCGGGCGGGTGGACAGCAGCCGCTGGAAGAAGGAGATCGCGGCTTGGGTAGCGGCTTCTTCGCCCATGGGCAGGCTACGGAACCATGTGTACACCGCGTCCTGATGCAGACGTACAAACTCCTCGCGTGCCAGGGGTGCCCCCCGGCGTAGTGACTCCCGCAGCAGCTCCTCCGTCAATCTTCGTCATCCACGGCGATGGGGTCCATCCGCAGGCGCTTGCCGTTTTTCACCGACTCCCGGATCTCTTCGAGGGGTACTTTTTTGAGGGGGAAGATGGCTTTTCGCACTTTCGAGCCGCGCAGGGATACCCCGTCCAGCCAGGCAAAATCCAGGTCCGCGTCTTCCAGATTGCAGTCTTCCAAGGTGGCATCTTTGAGGATGGCGCCGAAGAAGCTGGCCCCCTCCAGGTTGGCATTGCGGAAGGAGCAGCGGGTCAGGTTGGCCTCTGCGAATTTCGCAAAGCGCAGATCCGCACCATCAAAGCTCACGCCGCTCAGATCGCAGCCACGCAGATCCGCCTCGGCCAAGGTTTCTTTTCGGCGGATCATATCCTGGACCTGCTTCCGGTTCAGCGGGCGGCCGACCGCAAAATCGTCCTTCTCCACCTCAGCGGGCTCGCCACGTCCGGGGCCGCTTTTTCGTCGGGTCATCGTTCCATCCGGTTACTGAGAGAATGTATGAGGTCGGCGGCAAGATCCTGACCTGCAAAGAGGCCGGAATAGTGAAGGCCGCCAGGGTTAAGCACGTTGACTTCCACCACCGAGCCGCCGATCACGTCCACCCCTGCAAACCAGATGCCTTCCCGGCGCAGGTGCGGCGTCAGGCTGTCCAGGATCTGTTGATCTTTGGCGGTTAATGCGCAGAATTGAGGGGTGGCCCCCGCTTTGAGGTTGTGGCGAAGCTCTCCGGGAGCCCGCTGCCTCAAGTAGCCGCCCAAGAGCCTTCCATCCAGCCAGAGCAGGCGCTTCTCGCCGTCGGCCGCCTCGGGCAGGTAGGCCTGCACCACCACATAGCCGTCCCCCGCCTTGAAGGCGGCCTCCATCGCGGCTTCCAGGCCACGAAGGCCACGAATTAGCGATACCCCCCGACCTCCACAGGAGCGTGCCGGCTTCACCACCACCCCCGTCGTGCAGGCGACGGCAAAACGCTCGGCGGCCGACCGCGAGCGGGTGACCAGGGTGGCGGGGCGGGGCACGCCAGGAAGGGTAGCCAGCCAGCCCTTGTGGTTGGTTCGCGGCAGAGAAGCGGGGCTGTTGAGCACCCGGACGCCGGCTTGTTCGGCCAGGAGGGCAAAGCTGTGGACGGCATCGTGAAGTGGGTTTACACGAAGAAGGAGGATGTCGAGACGGTCCACCTCGATGTTTCGGCGTGGAAGCTGGCGTTCCACCAACATCCGGGCCAAATCTTCTCGGCTTTGGGGCGCGCTGTCGATGCAGTGCGCCCGGGCCTGGATACGTCCGTCGGTCTCTACCTCAAAGTCCCAAGGTTCGATAAAGCGGAGCACATGGCCAGCCTGCAGCGCGGCCAGGGCGAGGTGCACGGTGGAGTGGGTCGGGTTGGTTGCCGCCGCATTGGAGATGACGATCCCTACCCGCAAAAGGCCCCCGGTGCGGCCATGTAGCTGCTCTGACCCCTTCTGGCATCCTGGCCTGAAAAAGCGAGGATTTCCGGATCGGCCCCTGGCAGGGTCAAGAGAGGCGGATTAGGCGCGCCTCCTTCGGAGGTCCTATGCGTAATCTTTTCCTTCTGTCCGTTCTGGTACTCGGTGGTTGTAACCTGAAGTACTGGACTGTTCCCGGGGCACCGCTGCCCTTCGCCAGCGTGAACTACAGCGTGATGGGCTCCACCAGCGCCGAAGCCTGTGGGACCTACATCTTCGCGATCGACTGGGGTCACCTCTTCACCGACCAGCAGGGCAGCATCGGGGGCGGCGGCGCCGCGGATCCCCTGTCTGCGATCCTCGGAATGCTGCCTATCGGGGGCCCCTCTCCCGAAGCGGCCCGCGCCCTCTACGACGCGATCGAGAAGATGCCCGAAGCCACCAACATCTATGCCCCTAAGGTGCATGAGCATGTGACCGGCTTCTCCCCCTTCGGCCAGCCCGTCTTCGGCAAGCGCTGCGCCACTGTGGAAGCCCACGGCGTGAAGCTCGGCACCGGCCCCGTGCCGAACGCGAACTGAGCCTTCCCGCCGCCGCGGGAGAGCTTCCAAAAAAAAGGCTCCGGATGTCCTCCGTGGCCTTTTTCCTTTTTCGCTACGTCTTGACTGGCAAAGACCTGCCTCTTCCTCTGCGGAGGGGCTTTCCCCGCCTTGCGAGGAGAGGGGCAATCGGATAGCCCGGCGCCCCCGGGAGCGGCTAGATGAACATCATCCCCGACCTGTACCTGGTCCTCGTCCAGATCCTGCCTTTCCTTGTGGTCATCGTTGGCCTCAAGGTGATCCTGTTCGATCCCATGCTGGCTTTTGTGCTTGAGCGCGATGTGGCCACCCGTGGGGTGCGGCACGACGCCGAGGCACTGCTGGCCAAGGCCGAGAATATGGTAGGTCAGTACGAGGCGGCAATCGAAAAAACCCGCGTTGAAATTACCGAGCTGCGCACTCAGCGCCGCGCGGAAGCCAACGCCGAGTACCAGCGGCTGGTCACCGTTGCCCGTCAGGCCACCGACCTGCGTGTTGCTGAAGCGATGAAGCAACTCGGAGAAGTGGCCGCGATCGCCCGAAATGGTCTCGCTGCCGAGTCCGATGGGCTGGCCCACGATATCGCTCAGCAGGCGCTGGGCCGCAAGCTGGAGGGCTGAACATGCTTTGGTTCTTGATTTCCTTCGCGCTGGCTTCGGGAGAGGGAGAGGCTCCGGCCGCTTCTGCCGAACACGGCGAGCACGCCGCTGCTTCGGAAGAGCATGGCGAAGAGGGAGCCCACCACGAGGGGATTCCTCTCCAAGAGCTGGCGATCAAGAGCAGCTCGCTCCTGATCTTTGGTGGAATCCTCTTCGCGCTTACCCGCCGTCCGATCAAGGATGCGCTGGCCAGCCGCGCTGCGGGGATCCGGAAGTCCATCGACGAGGCGACCAACCTGCGCGCCGAGTCCCAGCGTCGCTACGCGGAAGTGGAAGCGCGCTTGGCCGGTCTGGACCAGAAGATCCAGGAGATGCGGACCACCGCCGAGTGGGAGGCCGATCAGGAGGCCATCCGCCTTCGCGAAAAAGCCTCTGCCGACGCCAAGCGTATGGAAGAGGTTGCGGGTCGCACCATTCGGGAAGAGACCGAGCGCGCACGCATCACGCTGCGCGAAGAGGCCATCCGCCTGTCGGTGGGTCTGGCGCGCCAGAAGGCGTCTGACGCACTCTCCGTCGATGATCAGCGGCGTTTCGCCCGTGAATTCCTCGATGTGATCGGTCAGGAGGTTCGATGAACGAAGGCTCCCTCGCCCGGCGTTATGCGCAGGCATTTTTTGAGCTCGCATCCGAAGATCATGCGATCGACAAGCGCTTTGAAGAGCTGACCCACCTTGTGGAAGCGGTGAAGACCGCAGGCCCCGAGGCGCAGGCCATCCTCTCCAACCCCACCTTCACCATGGCCGAGCGTCGCCAGGTACTGGATGCCATCCTCGCACGTCTCCACGTGCACCACGATGTGCGCAACTTCGCCCGCCTCCTCCTCGACAAAGGCCGCTTCGGCTTCCTGGCCGAAATCCACCAGTCCTACCGGACCCTGGCGGACAAGGCTGCCGGTCGGGTCCGCGCCGAAGTGGTGGCCTCGGGCGAGATGAGCCCGGCCATGCAGGAGCGTATCCGCGAGGCCCTCTCCAAGGCCATGGACCGCCACGTCGTCCTCACCACCCGGGTGGATTCTTCTCTGCTCGGCGGCATTGTTGCGCGGGTAGGCAGTCGGGTCTTCGACGCCTCCCTCCAGACCCGTCTTGACAACATTCAACGCTCCCTGCTGGAGAGCACCCAGGCATAAAGACGGTGGGGCCGCTGCCCTGCGCGTCTTTGCAAAGGAGATTCCATGGACATTCGCGCTGAAGAAATCAGCCAGATCCTGAAGCAGCAGATCAAGAACTACGACGCCCGGGTGGCGGTATCGGAGACCGGTACCGTTCTGACCGTCGGCGACGGAATTGCCCGCATCTACGGCCTGGAAAATGCCCTGGCCGGAGAGCTGCTGGAGTTCGCTGGTGGTCTGAAGGGGATGGTGTTGAACCTCGAAGAGGACAACGTCGGCGCCGCCGTCTTCGGCGATGACCGCACCATCAAGGAAGGCGATACCGTCCGTCGTACCGGGCAGATCGTCTCCATCCCCGTGGGTCCGGCCACCCTGGGCCGCGTGCTCGACGCGCTGGGCAACCCCATCGACGGTGGCCCCCCGCTGCCCCAGGACAACCTGAAGCCGGTGGAAATCAAGGCGCCGGGTATCATTCTGCGTCAGTCCGTCGGCGAGCCGATGGAGACCGGGATCAAGGCCATCGACGGCATGGTGCCCGTCGGTCGTGGCCAGCGCGAGCTGATCATCGGCGACCGCCAGACCGGCAAGACCGCCATCGCGATCGACGCGATCATCAACCAGCGGCAGTTCCAGAACCACCCCACCAAGAAGATGCACTGCATCTACGTGGCGGTGGGCCAGAAGCAGAGCACCGTGGCCCAGGTCATGGAGAAGCTGAAGGCCGCAGGCGCGATGGAGTACACCACCATCATCTGTGCGCCCGCCTCCGCTCCGGCACCGCTCCAGTTCCTGGCGCCCTACACCGGCTGCACCCTGGGTGAGTACTACCGCGACAACGGCCAGCACGCGCTGATCGTCTACGACGACCTCTCCAAGCAGGCCGTCGCCTACCGCCAGCTCTCCCTGCTGCTGCGCCGCCCGCCCGGTCGCGAAGCCTACCCCGGCGACGTCTTCTACCTGCACAGCCGCCTTCTGGAGCGTGCCGCGAAGATGTCCGATACCGCAGGCGGCGGGTCGCTCACCGCGCTGCCCATCATCGAAACCCAGGCCGGTGACGTCTCCGCCTACATTCCCACGAATGTAATCTCCATTACCGATGGCCAGATCTTCCTGGAGTCCAACCTCTTCTTCTCCGGCGTTCGTCCGGCGGTGAACGTGGGTCTCTCGGTGTCTCGCGTCGGTGGCGCCGCCCAGGTACCCGCCATGAAGGCGGTGGCCGGTCCCCTGAAAAACTTCCTCGCCCAGTACCGCGAGCTGGCGGCCTTCGCCGCCTTCGGCTCCGACCTGGATGAAGTCAGCCGCAACACCCTGAACCGGGGTGCGAAGCTGGTGGAGATGTTGAAGCAGGACCAGTACAGCCCGGTGTCCATGCACCTGCAGACCATCCAGATCCTGGCGGGTACCAAGGGCATCTACGACGACGTCCCCACTGCGGATGTACGCCGCTTCATCACCGACCTGATGGTCTTCTTTGAAGGCCCCCAGAAGGCGATCACCGACGAGCTGGCCCAGAAGCTGACCCTGAAGGGCAACGACCTGGAGTCGCGCATCCTGGAGGCCTGTAAGTCCTTCCGGAAGAGCTGGAAGTAAGCCATGGCGTCGCTGCGCGACATTCGGACCCGGATCGGGTCTGTAAAAAACACCCGCCAGATCACCAATGCGATGAAGATGGTGTCGGCGGCGAAGCTGCGGAAGGCGACTTCTGCGGCGACAAATGCACGTCCCTATCAGCAGGCACTTGCCGCGACCCTTCAGCGGGTGGCGGCCAAGGCCGGGGATGTGGAGCACCCCCTCCTCTCGCCCCGCAGCACCGTGAAGAAGGTGGCGGCCGTGGTCTACTCCTCAGATCGCGGCCTCTGTGGTGGCTTCAACGGCAGTATCTCCCGGAAAACGGACGAGCTGCTGAAGAGCTGGAAGGCAGAGGGCAAAGAGGTGATTGTCTGGACAAACGGAAAGCGCATTCGCGACTTCCTGCGTTCTCGTGGTCACAACGTGGTGGAAAGCCGGGTGGACCTGAAGCCTGCCCACTTTGAAGAGCAGACCCAGGCCATCTCGGCCTGGCTGACCGAAGGCTTTGATCGCGGCGACTTCGACGAAGCATGGCTGTGCTTCAACCAGTACAAGAGCACCTTCTCCCAGATTCCCACCTTTGCCCGCGTATTGCCCCTGGCGATCACCGGCGAAAGTGCAGCCGACGCAGAGTACATCTACGAGCCCTCTGCTGCGGAAATCCTGGGGAACCTCCTGCCTCTCTACCTTCGCACCCTCATCTTCCAGTCCTTTCTGGAGACTGAGGCGGGCGAGCACGCTGCACGTATGGCGGCGATGGACTCGGCCACCCGGAACGCATCGGACCTTATCGGACGTCTTACCCTGGAGTACAATCGCTCCCGGCAGGCGGCCATCACCAAGGAACTCATCGAGATCATCTCGGGCGCTGAGGCGCTCTGAGCGGAGCAAGCATGGAAGCAAGCCAGGGAATTGTAAAGCAGATCATGGGACCGGTGGTGGACATTGAGTTCCCTCCGGGCCAGCTCCCCGCCATCTATACGGCGCTGACGCTGTCCAACCCGTTCATCAACGACAAGGCGGACAACCTGATCGTCGAGGTGTCCAAACACCTGGGCGAGAATACGGTCCGCTGCATCGCGATGGACGTGACAGACGGCCTGCGTCGTGGCCAGAAGGTGACCAACACCGGCAACCCCATCCTCATGCCGGTCGGCGATGAGACCCTGGGGCGCATCCTGAACGTCATCGGCGCGCCGGTGGACGAGCAGGGTCCGCTGGGCAACACCTTGGCCTGGCCGATTCACCGCCAGCCTCCTTCCTTTACGCAGCAGTCCACCCAGGTGGAAATGTTCGAGACCGGCATCAAGGTCATCGACCTGCTGGCCCCGTATGCACGCGGTGGAAAGATCGGCCTCTTCGGCGGCGCCGGCGTCGGCAAGACCGTGCTTCTGATGGAGCTGATCCGCAACATGGCGGTGGAGAAGGGCGGCTTCTCCGTGTTCGCGGGCGTCGGCGAGCGTACCCGCGAAGGGAACGACCTCTACTACGAGATGATCGAAGGAAAGGTCATCAAGGTGGTGGAGAACGAGAAGGGCCACCCCGTCAAGGACGAGAAGGGCTACGTCAAGTTGATCCCCTGCAAGTCCCAGGTGGCGCTGGTCTACGGCCAGATGAACGAGCCCCCCGGGGCCCGTGCCCGCGTCGCGCTCTCCGCGCTGACCGTCGCCGAGTACTTCCGCGATGAGCAGGGCAAGGACGTGTTGCTCTTCATCGACAACATCTTCCGCTTCACCCAGGCCGGTTCCGAGGTGTCCGCACTTCTGGGTCGTATCCCTTCCGCGGTAGGCTACCAGCCCACGCTCGCGACGGAAATGGGTATGCTCCAGGAGCGGATCACCACCACCACCAAGGGCTCGATCACCTCGGTGCAGGCCATCTACGTGCCTGCCGACGACTTGACCGACCCGGCGCCCGCGACCTCCTTCGCGCACTTGGACGCCACCACGGTGCTCAACCGGAAGCTCACCGAGATCGGTATCTACCCGGCGGTGGATCCCCTTGATTCGACCAGCCGTATTCTCGAGCCTAAGGTGGTCGGCGACGATCACTACGCGGTGGCCCGTGCGGTGCAGAAGGTGTTGCAGCGCTACAAGGAGCTTCTGGACATCATCGCCATCCTGGGTATGGACGAGCTTTCTGAAGAAGACAAGCTCACCGTCGGTCGCGCCCGTAAGATCCAGCGCTTCCTTTCGCAGCCCTTCTTTGTCGCCAAGCCCTTCACGGGTGCAGATGGCAAGTATGTAAGCCGCGAAGAGTCGGTGCGTGGCGCCAAGGAGATCCTCTCCGGCAAGCACGACGCGCTGCCCGAAGGGGCCTTCTACATGATCGGCGGTATCGACGAGGCGATTGACAAGGCTCGCGATCTGGCGAAAAAGGGCTGATCCATGGCTATCAAGCTCCAGATTGTCACTCCACGCGGCAGCGCCTTCAGCGGCGAGGTGCTGGAAGTTCAGGCGCCGGGGACTTTGGGAGAGTTCGGGGTACTTCCCGGACATATTCCCTTCCTTACCACCCTGCGTCCGGGCAGCCTTACCATCCGCAACAGCGACGGCAAGCGGGTCCTGGCGATCGGCGCCGGTTTTGCCGAAGCCGGTCCGGCTCAGGTGGTGGTGCTCACCGAGAGCTGCGAAGGCTGAGCTTTTGGGGAGGATTTCCGGGGGTTTAGCTCCCGGAAGTTGAGCAGCCTTCGAGGACTGCTCTTGACATTGGCGCCGGTGACGGCGCCTTTGGTCTTTTTGGAGTAGGAGGGGGAGAGGGGAGCTTGGGAGGGAGGTCGCTCTGGCCGGTGGGTTGACGGCTCCGCGTGCTGTGCATACAGAGATCAGGTAGACAGGACTCCTACCGTGTCCGGAGAGGGTGATGGCCAAGGTGACCGTTCAGATGCTCCGGGAGTTGCGCTCCAAACAGCCATTGACGCCGTCGAACGAGGCGTATGCGCAGATGCAGCGCGCCATGGAGGTGTCCCTGAAGGCGAGGCGGGAGGATTTGAATGGCGCGCCCTCCGTGCCTTCGCGGCTTCGTATGGGCGATTGATCGCGCCGGATCTGTATAATTTTCGAAGAGGCGGCCGTGAGCACGATGTCTGCCATATTCTCCACCCGGCTATTGGAAGTCGCTGGATCAAGGCGACAAAGCCCTGGTACACGGGCTATACCGTGGAGCTGGTGGGGGGCCGGCCACTCCTTCTGAACGCCACCGCTCTTCCCTATCTCCGCCGTCTTCAGCTACAGGTGGATTTGTTCGGCGATGACCTTCGTTTTGAAGGAGTTATCGAGGATCCCCGAGGTTGGCGCTGTGTCACCAGCCAGCGCCACATCGATGGGCTGGCGCCCACCCTGCACGAGATCGACGAAGGGCTGGTGACATACGGCTTTCGCCGCCTGGATATTGAACCTATGGGCTACGAGGGCTCGCACAGCTACCTGATGGGTAACGTCGGCCTCTTCGATGCGCACCCCGCCAATTTCCGTATTTCCGAGGGCATCCTCGTCCCCATCGACGTGATCCTGGTCGCGTTCAGCCCGGAGGATGCGGCTTGCCTTCAACAACGTCTGGCGTAAGCAACCCTACCGGTGCAACCGATCCATTCCAGATAGAGAAAGCCGATGTTGCTCTTGATCTCCTCCGCACTGGCCGCGGTGCTGGTGGTAAGCACCACCGACATCGACGATGACTGCTGTGGCCAGAAGGTGGTGGTCGCGGTGCAGGCGCTGGATTTTGTCGAGGCTGTAGGCGTCGATCCCGCCACCGACCAGAGCTGTGTGGTGTTGAAGGCGGCCGTGGACGAGGCGCGGCTGCGCGCGGCTTTCGAAAGTGCGGGTTTCCCGGCCCAGAAGATCGAGGCGGTTGAAAGTTGTCCCGAAGGCACCAAACCCCGCATTGAACCCTGGGCCAACGTGGCAGATCTGGATGCCCGCATCGTCTCGCGCGGAGAGCTGGTCCCCCTGGATCCTGTACCGGGGAAGGTCACCGTCTATGACTTCGGGGCGCCCTGGTGTGGCCCCTGTATCGGGGTGGCCGAGACGCTGAAGGCAGCCTTGAAGGCGGAGAGTCGCTTGGCAGTGCGGGTGGTGACCCTGGAGGGCAAGGATCCCGAGGAGAGTTTTGCCCAGCCGGTGGTCAAGCAGCACCTGGAGTGGGCGGAGGGCCTGCCCTACCTGATTGTGGTGGATGCCAAGGGGAAGGTGATCTACCGGGGCAGTGTGGTAGAAGATGCCCTTGCAAAGGCAAAAAAGGCGCTGAAATGACCATGATGCTGGCGCTGTTGATGGGGCTGCCCCCCGCTCTGGGTGCCTGACCCGGCTGAAGTAACCCGAGCCTCCAGGCTGGAGGATCCCGCACCAACCCATACCTTGAACCGGGTCAATTCCGGGCGGATGTGTTGTTGTCCGGCACAGGCGTGCGCATTCAGCACGAAGCCTTCTGCCCGGAAGTTGCGCCCCTGCTCTGCGCCCAGCAAGAGATCCCGGTGCACCTGCATGATCAGCAGATCACCTGGTTCCGCCTGGAGCCGGGTCTGACTGCAGGGCTGGGCAAGGGTTTTCAGCTTTCGCTCATGGTTCCGGTGGATCTCCGTGTGGTCCGGGTAGACTACTACACCCTGGAGGGAGCGGTTTTTGAGCCCCCCTACGACGACATCCACCATCGCAACGAGACCCTGGGGGGCCTGACCGACGGCACCTGGATGTTGCGCTGGTACAATATGCCGCTGCCGAAGGTGCTGATCGGCGTGGGTCTGGGCAGCAGCCTGCCCTTCGGGAAAACCGAAGAAGATCCCTTCCAGCTCACCGAGCAGGGCTTGACGCATCAACACCTCCAACTGGGTTCCGGGACTTTTGTACCCGGTGCCGAGCTGAGCCTGATGTGGATGTCGCCCCGCTGGACTTTCTGGCTCAGTGCCGCCGGCCGCCTTCCACTCTATTCGAACAAAAAAGGCTACCAGCCACCCCGCAGTCTGAACCTCTCGGCGGGGCCAGGTTTTCGGGTGGTCAAGCCCTTTCAGATTCTCGGCACGCTGGACCTGCTTTCCGAGAGTGCAGAGCTTTGGCACGACGTACCTTATGGGGGGCGAACGGCGATAGGCGGCAGCCTGAGTGGGATGTACAGCCTCAACGAACATCTGGTTCTCCAGGCGCAGTTGCGTGGCACTTTTGCGCAGTGGAATATGTCGCACCACGACACCGCCGAGGAGGAGGGCTCCTTTGTGCAGCGGGTGGTGGGAATGGCAGGACTTTCCTGGACCTTTGGGAAGTCCAGGGAGGAGGAAGAAGCGCCCGCGCCCTGAAGCCTACTGCCCCGAAACGCTGATCGTCGCCGTCTTTCCCGCTTCGATCTTCACATCCTGGCTGTAGTCCAGACCCACATCCACGTTCACCACCTTGATGGTGTGGTTGCCCGCGGGCAGTTCCCAGGTCTTCGGGGCATCGCCTTTTTTGACCCCATCGACATAGACGGTGCCCCAGCCGCCACGCACGGTCACCGTCAGCTTGCCCACCGCCGGAACGTTCTGAGGCGGCGGCTGCACGTCGCCCTGTTTTTGCAGGCTGTAGTTCTGAGAGTCACGACCGCTGCGAGGTAGGTTCACCAAGGTCTTTACGGTCTGGTAGCCGCTGGCGCGTAGCTCCAGGCCGATGCGCTCGCTCGCCTTTCCGGTCCAATCCAGGGGAGTTTTCCCGACCACACGCCCGTTGATCACCACCTCCGCGCCCGCTGGGCTGGAGCTGACCCGCAACACCGCTGTGCCCGTGCTTGGTTCTTCCTTCCGATCAGAGGGGGGCGGTGGGGTGGCCGGTACCACGGTCAACACCACCGGTACTGGCAGCGTAGAACCCGCATCCAAGGTCATTTTTTCTTCGTAGGCCTGATAGCCCTCGGCTTCCACCCGCAGGGTGTGCTCGGCGCCGGGGGTGACCTCGGCGATCACCACCTCCTTCTGCTCGCCGTACAGCCGCCCATCCAGGTAGACCTTTCCCGCCACCGGGCTGACTTTTACGCGGATGGTGCTGGTGGTGGGTGCGGCCACCTGCACCTGCATCTCCGAAGGTGTGGTCTTGACGGGTTGATCCAGGTAGATCCAGGCAACTGCCCCGATCCCGATCATGATCACCACCGAGAGCAGCACAATCGCCGCCACCAAGGGCATTCGCGACGCTGTTGGTTGCTGGTGTGCCTCCGCCGCCGCTTTTCCGGGTTGAGAGCGGGCCGATCCCCCCTCTTCCCAGTCCGGCTCCAGGTCCAACGAAGCGGCCGTCTCGTGCATGGCCTGCGCCAGACGGGTGCCCTCTTCCATCCGGTCCCGCTCGCCGGAGACTTCCTCGGTGAACAGATCCTTCATGTACAGCGCGAGGCTCTGCTGGGTCACATCGGGCGGGGCAGGATAGAGAAAATCAAGGAGATCCGCGTGTAGATCGCGGGCATCCGCGTAGCGGTCGTCGGGATCCACTGCCAGGGCGCGCATCACGATCTCGTCCAGCCGGGGCGGGACGGTGTGGTTCATCTTCGAGGGCGCCTCAAAATCGCCGCTCTTGATCTTCTCCAGCGTCTTCAGCTCGGAGTCGGTCTTGAACAGGCGCCGACCGGTCAGCATCTCCCAGAGGATGATGCCCACCGAAAAAATGTCGGAGCGCCGGTCAATATCCTTGCCACCCGCCTGCTCTGGGCTCATGTACTCGAACTTGCCCTTGAGCATCCCCTCGTTGGTGGTCTCTGCGCAATTCGCCGCTTTCACAATGCCGAAGTCCGCAACCTTCACCTCGCCGTTGTAAGAGACGAGGATGTTGGAGGGAGACACATCCCGATGGACGATGTCCAGCGGTGAGCCCTGGAGGGTGGTCCGCTTATGTGCGTAGTCCAGCCCCTTGGCCGCTTCCATCGCGATATATACCGCAAACTCACGCGGAATCAGCTTGCGACGTTCGGCCAGTTTTCGGAGTACCTGCTTTACGTCTTTGCCCTCTACACACTCCATTGCAATAAAGTAATTTCGGTCAATTTTTCCGAAATCGTAAATGCGGACGATGTTTCCATTCTGCAGGAGCGCGGTGATCTTCGCCTCGTCCATGAACATCTTGACGAAGGAGGGATTCTCGGACAGGTGTGCGAGAATCCGCTTGATCACCACTACATTTTCAAAGCCGCCGTGACCGAAGGTCTTGGCCTTAAAAATCTCCGCCATCCCGCCCATTGCGATGCGATCCACCAGATAATACCTGCCGAAAGCTTCAGGCGTAAAACCTGGGGCGCGGGGGGTGTCGGCAGAAGGCGAAGGCTGAGCAGGGTCCATCGGCGTTCGTTCAAATTACCGGCGAAGGCTTGGCAGGTCAACTGCGAATCCGCTCTTAATGACGGAGGGCGTAGATCCGTAAGAACCGGGGCGCACAGGCACATCCAGATAATTCGCAACGGGCGCAGATCTCTGCCCCGCGATAGCTCCGCATATGGCGCGTCCTGTTGTCCTGGTGACCACCGATCATCGTGCACCCCGCCCCGAAGCCTCGTCCTCCAAAGGGCGCGTGCGGCCGTCGCGGGCCGAAGCCTATGTCTACGAGCGCATCGTGGAGCGGCTCAGGGAGGCCGGGGCCGCGGTCCTCCTCGTCCCCCCGGGCGACCCTGATGCGACGGCTCTCCTGGGCCTTGTGGACGGTCTGGTGGTCACCGGCGGCGCCGCCGACATAGACCCCCGCCACTACGGGCAGCCCATCCTGGGTCGCCTGGACGGTGTGGACGAGGCTCGCGCCGGGATGGAGCTGAAGCTGGCCGCTACGGCCATGGAAAAGGGCATACCCATCCTTGGGATCTGCGGCGGCCTTCAAGTGATGGCTGTCGCAAGTGGGGGGACGTTGATCCAGGACATCGGCAGCCTTATGCCGGGTGCTCTGGAACATGAGCAGCCCACGGATCCCGCCATCCCCTGGCATCCGATTCGGTCACAATCTTCCTGGAAAGAGTATTTTCCTGAAATGGTGAACTCCACTCACCATCAGGCGATCGATCGGGTTGGCGCGCTGACGCCGGTGGCCTGGGCGCCGGACGCGGTGATCGAGGCGGCGGTGGTTGTGGGGCATCCCTTCGCCATCGGTGTGCAGTGGCACCCCGAATGGCTAGATGGACCTTTGTTTTCCAAGTTGGTGGAGAGCTGTGGGAGGAGGAGGCCAGGCGCTCTGGCATCCCCGGAGCGCCCCCCGCCACCGTCGGTCAGGCAACATTCAGGTTGCGGGGTAGACGACGGATCCAAAGCATCATCCCCATTCCAACAAGACTGAGGACCACCGCTACCAAAAATGCTGCCGGACGACTCACCTCTTCCCAGAGCATCCCAAAGCCCACCGCCGCTGGCAGGGCGAAGAGACCAGTCACAAGGTTCCAGGCCCCAAATGCCCGTCCCCGGAGTGCATGCGGCACCCAGTCGGCCACCAGCGCCTTCTCGGAGCCCTCCGCCAGGCCATGATGCAGGCCATGGATCAAAAATAGAGCCACCACCCCCAGGGGCAGGCTTACATAGGCAAAACCGATGAATACCAGGATATGTACCAGTTTTCCCGATAGGAATATTCCCATATGGCCCAGGCGATCGGCCACAGGTCCCGCCCACAAAGAAGAGATCGACTTCACGATATGAAGGCCCATCCAGAGGAGCGGAAGGCCGCTCAGCGGTACATCCGAGCCTCCTGCCGCCAACAATAAAAAGCCCTCCGAGCCTGCCCCCAGGGCCAGCACCGCCGTCGCGGCCAGGAACCACCAAAAAGTCCTGGGCAGACCTCCCTCCTCCTCCACCTTCCTGGGTTTTTCCTCGGGACGCGGCTCCTCGCGCAGCCCAAAAAGGAGCACACCGAAGGCCAGCAGCCCCGGCAAGGCCGCCGCATAGAAGATGGTTCGTAGATCCCACTGAAAATAGGATAGTGCCACCCAGCCCAGAAGGGAGCCGATCACCGCCCCCGCGTGGTCCATGGCACGGTGAAAGCTGAAAACCTGCGCCCGATGCTCCGGCGGTGCCGCCGCCCCCAACAAAACATCCCGCGGACTGGTGCGCAGCCCCTTGCCCACCCGGTCGCCCGCACGGATCAAAACCACCGCATTTGTGGAGCCCGCCATCCCCATAAAAGGTCGGATAAAGCCAGAAAGTCCGTAACCCGCCAGGATCCAGGGCCTACAGGGACGGCCCCCATCCACCTGCCGGCCCGACCAGAGCTTCAGCAGGGAGGACACTGCCTCGGCGACGCCCTCCATACGCCCCAGAGCGGCTGGCCCGCCGCCCAACACTGTGGTAATAAAAGAAGGAAGAAGCGGTAAAACCATCTCCGAGGAAACATCGGTCAAAAGCGACGTCAGGCTCAGCGCCCAGACGTTGCGGTTCGGCTTCCAGCTCAAGGGTGCAGCTCGGGCTCAGAACAGGCGGCCGGCTCCAGTTGAAGGGTCACATGGCCGATTCCAAACTCGGACCGAAGAAGCTCACGAAGAGCGCAGAGAAGCTCCGGACTCTGCTGTGCCGTCACCACATGCCCGCTCATGGCAATCAGGCCAGAGGAGAGGCTCCAAACATGAAGGTCATGAACTCCTTCCACCCCTTGCTGCGCAAGCAAACGCTCCCGCAACCGTCCCACATCCACCCGCGCCGGCGCCCGCTCCATCAGCACCGCCAAGGACTCGTCCAAGAGCTGCCAGCCCGAGCGGAGTACCAACAGGGCGATCAGCGCCGAGGCCGCCGGATCTACCCAGGTCCAACCCAGGGTCCAGGCCGAAAGACCCGCAAGAATGGCCGCCACCGAACCCAGTGCATCGGAGGCCACATGGAGCCAGGCACTGCGAAGGTTCAGATCGTCCGCATGGTGGTGCCCCAAAAGCTTGAGACTTAACAGGTTCACCAGAAGGCCCACCGTCGCAACGCCAACAACCATGGGCCCCGCAAGCGGCGTCGGCAGCCAGATACGCTCCCAAGCCTCATAGAGGATGCCTAGGGAAAGGAGCAATAGTGCCGAAGCATTCAGGAAGGCAGCCAGGATTTCGGCACGATGAAAGCCGTAGGTGTGCTGGGCACTTGCGGGCCAGCGCGCCATACGTACCGCAAAAAGGGTGATCCCCAATGCTGCCGCATCGGAGAGCATGTGGCCGGCGTCCGCCAACAAGGCGAGGGATCCTGAAAACCAGCCACCAAGGGCCTCTACGGCCATCCAAACCAGGACCAAGGCCAGGGTGGCCGCCAGCTTACCCTCGCGCCCCTCGACGGGGCCGTGCGCGTGGCTGTGGCCATGGTCCAACGCAACCGAGTGGTGTTTGTCTGGGGCTGGAACCGAAGAAACGGGAGGGTGTCCATGCTCATGTGCATGGCCGTGATCGTGGCCATGCCCATGGTGATGCGCGTGGGCGCCGTCGAGGTCTTCGCGGGAGGCACCAGACATACCGCTCCCTATCACCCCGGATGCGGGCTGTCGCCACGGGCAGCGGCCGCGGCCCCGCGCACCGATAGCGCCTCTGGGGTGGCATCCGTCGCCCGCTTCGTTAGTAGCAGGTGCTCCGAGGTCGAAAAATTGGAAAAACCCTTCATCAACCTCTTCGAAGCCCCTTTTACGCGGACCAACCAGCACGGCGAGCATTTTGAAGCCCGGATGGCGCCCATTGGGCCGCTGGTGGGTGCTAAAAAACTTGGCTACAACCTGACCGTGGTGCCGCCCGGAAAAAGAGCCTTCCCCTTTCACAACCACCACGCCAACGAGGAGATGTTTTTGATCCTGGAAGGCGAGGGGACACTCCGCTTCGGCGAGCAGAGCTGGCCGGTGCGGGCGGGGGACTGCATCAGCTGCCCGGCGGGTGGTCCGGCACATCAGCTCATCAATACCGGGACGATCGAGCTGCGCTATTTTGCAGTCAGCACCACCATCGATACCGACATCTTTCAGTACCCCGACTCCGGGAAATTCGGCGCCGTCGGCGGAAGACTGCCCGGCACCCGCCCCCAGGAGGCCACCTTCTCCGGCTTCTTCGACGAAGACAGCCGCGTAGACTACTGGAAAGGTGAGTAAGTGACGGAAATTCCCGCCGCCTTACGCGCCCGCTATCCCGATGCCACGACCTTCGTTTTTGGCGACAGCGAGGTGCTCTCCGACCGGCTCCTCGCCCTGGTTCGTTCCGGCAAAAAGACGGCGACCTGCGGCGCTCTACGGGACTATTCCGCCGAGGGCGAAGTCCTGCCCGCCGTCGGCCGCCGCGACATCGCTCTGGAGTGGGATGGCCGCCCCGCGCTGGTGATCCACACGGTCGAGGTGACCATCCGCCGCTTCTGTGAGGTAGACGCCGATTTTGCGCTTTCGGAGGGCGAGGACGACAGCCTGGAGGGCTGGCAGCAGGGCCATGCCGCCTATTTTGCGCGGAACGGAGGCTTTACGCCGGAGATGGAGCTGGTCTGCGAGCGCTTTGTGATGGTGGAGGATCTGGGTGGGGAGGGGCGCTCGGCTTTTAGCTGGCCTCAGAGGTGAAGGGAGAGTTGTTCCGTCGTAGCGCAAGCACCTGCTCCTCGAACGCACGTGCGTAGGCGCCGATGGCCTCCTCGGAATCGACCTCGACGTGGCCGTACACCGGCTCCGGGTCTTCGGGAATACGCATGGTGTAGGTATCGATGCAGCCGCTCGGCCAGGCGCAGAGTTGGGCCGCCACGTGGTCGTGAACAAAGTCCACCGAAGAGCCCGCGCCAGCGTATGCTCCACCAGGATGGTACTCGACGAGCCACCCTGCGAATCGACCGGCGGCCACGATGAAGGCGTGCCAGCGGCGGAGGGCTCCACGGGAATCGCCCGTGTGGTTCTCGATCAAGGCGACCCGCCCCCTGCCAGCGACGTCATCCCACCACCGCACGAAGTGCCGAGTCTCCCTCGCGGGCAACCCCCTCCTCCAGTTGAGCCAGACCTCGCTCAATCAGCAGTGCTGCGAGCTGCGCGGGACTTACGGACCGGCCCTGGGCTGTCAGCCGAGCGGCAAACTCCTGCAGTTCCGCCCAGCCCGCAGGTCGAAATGGCACAATTCTCCGAATGGTCCATGCCGGGTCGGTCGGCCGCCCGCCGTCAGACTGGAGGCGGAGCGCTAGCTCGGAGCGAAGCTGAACCAGGCCAAGCGGTCCTTGTGCGTCGGTGCTCACGGGAATGCGGCGACTGGCACCCAAAGCCGTGGCAATGGCCGCGCCAGCAGGGTTGCTATCGGGATGTCCCATATCGTACCTCCTCTTAATCAAACTCAGTGATTCCAAAGTACTCGCTTCCGATCACGACGCCAACCTCCCCCTTGATTTCCTTCCCGACCGAGGCGATGAAGGAATGTACGAAGCGTCGCCATCGCCTCCCGGTCCAGAGCGGCAGCGGGGACGTAGCAGGTGACCATCACCGTGTCATCGAAGACCAGATCGGATGTCTTGTCGTCGCGCCAAACGCCGCGTCCAGGCGGAAACGCGGTTGCACCCCGGAAAAGCCGACCAAGAACCCGGAGGCTCTCTTCCCGCCAACGCATAGGGCAACGTGTACATCCAGGGACTGCGGAGCGGGCATGACTTTCAGTATAGAAACGATCGGTGTCCCCGTCAAGCTCCAGCAGCGGCGAAGGGCACCCCCCGACCCCCCAAAAGCAAGAACCCCCGGACCTTTCGGACCGAGGGTTCAGGATGGCGGAGCGGACGAGACTTGAACTCGCGGCCTCCAGCGTGACAGGCTGGCGTTATAACCGACTTAACTACCGCTCCATAACCGCATTGAGCTGACGCCCAAAGCTCCTCCCTATTAACCGACTCCTTTGTGGCTGCAAGGGAGGGCAGCAAAATTTTTTGCCGCTGGCCAAAGAGGGAGGAAGAAGTAGGCGGAACAGGGCTTGAACCTGCGACCCGTGCCTTGTAAGGGCACTGCTCTTCCAACTGAGCTATCCGCCTATTCCTGAAGGATAACCTGCTCCGCATGCCCTGGCAAGGGGTGATGAAAAACCGGCCTTGCTTGTATGGATAGACGAGAATCTGCATCTCCGACCGATCCGGGTTAGGGAGAAGGATGCACCCGCTCCCCCTCCTCCTCCTCCAGCTCGCCTGCATTCTGCTGGCCAGCCGGTTGCTTACGCGGGTGGTGGCCCGGCTGGGGCAGCCATCGGTAATCGCCGAGGTAGTTGCTGGGATTGCCCTTGGTCCTTCGCTCTTGGGCCTGCTCTGGCCCGAGGCCATGGATACACTGTTTCCGGCCAGCTCTTTGGGGGTTTTGAACCTGATCAGCCAGCTTGGTCTTGTATTTTTTATGTTTCTTGTGGGGTTGGAATTCGATCCGAAGCTGTTGGAGGGGCGCGGTGCTTCGGCCTTCCTGATCTCCAACGCCTCGATCGTGGTGCCCTTTGTGATGGGCGTGGGGCTGGCTTTTCCGCTGCATGAGCGTCTGGCCCCCGCAAATGCCGATCTTCCTTCCTTTGCCCTGTTCATGGGTGCGGCCATGAGCATCACCGCCTTTCCGGTCCTGGCGCGCATCCTGACCGAAAAGTCGTTGATTTCTACCAAAGTGGGTGCGATCTCTCTGGCCTGTGCCGCACTCAACGACGTGACCGCTTGGTGTATTCTCGCCTTTGTGGTGGCCTTCGCCAGCTCGGCGGGGCTGGGCACTGCGGCGGTGACCACCCTTTGTACGCTGGCGTACATGGCAATCATGTTGCTGGGTGTACGCCCTCTTCTGGCACGACTGGGGCCAAAGGAGGGCCAGGATATTTCCTCTGAGCTGGTGGCCTTTTTCTTTCTGGGGCTCCTGCTTTCGGCGATCATCACCGAGTGGATCGGCATCCATGCGCTCTTCGGTGGATTTTTGATGGGCTCGGTGATGCCCCGTGACCGTGGCTTCACCCACGCACTGGCGGCGAAGATCGAAGACTTTGTTACGATCGTCCTGCTGCCGCTTTTTTTCGCCTGCTCGGGGCTGCGCACTCAGATCGGTCTGGTCTCCACCTGGGGGGATGCTCTCACCTGTCTGGGGATTATTTTTGTTGCATGTGCGGGAAAATTCGGGGGAAGTGCGGTGGCGGCCCGGCTGACCGGAATGACCTGGCGGGAGTCTGGGGCCATCGGGATCCTGATGAATACCCGTGGTCTGATGGAGCTGATCGTTCTGAATATCGGCCTGGATCTGGGTGTAATCTCGCCGCGCCTCTTTACGATGATGGTGATCATGGCGCTGGTCACCACCTGGATCACCAGCCCGCTCTTGGAGTGGATCTACCCCCGCGAAAAGATGCTTTCGGAGGTGCTGGCGCCGCCGTCGGCTGTGCAGACCAGCTACCGCTGTATGATCTGCATCGCTGATCCTGCCATTGCCCCTGCGATGGTGCGTCTGGCCCACAGCCTCCGCCTCGACCCGCGCCAGGCGCTCTTGGCACTGCACCTGCTCCCGGCCGATCGCCCCTCCGTGTACCTGCGCATCCAGGCGGATCCCGAGGATCCGCAGGCGCTGGATGCCGTGGGCACCTGTGCGGAAGAGCTGGGGATCCAGGTGGAGAACCTGGCCTTTGCCTCCTCCTCCCCCGGCGAGGACATCTGCCGGGTGGCCGAAGAAAAAGAGGTGCCGCTTCTGCTCTTGGGCACTCACCGGGCGATGTTGGGGCGCGATCTTTTGGGGGGTATCGTGGGGAAGGTGCTTGCCGATAGCCCCTGCGATGTGGGAATTCTCGTAGATCGTGGCATGGAAAAGGTCGAGAAGGTGTTGATTCTGGCGCAAAACGCGGCGGTGGAGCGGGTGGCCGAGTCCCTTCGTCAGCGGGGGGTGCTCCTCACGATGTTGCCTCCACGGGCTCACCTGTCAGAAGTGGGGTCAGACTACGACCTGATTTTGGCGCCACTTGGGGAAATTTTGGAGGAAGAACCACCTATTTCGGTTCTGGCCCTGGCGCCTCATTCACCCAACAGCCACAGCGCCACCTTGCCGTCGTCCACGGTGGGATAGCCCAGGCAGGCCACCACACGGTCCAGCTCCCGAAAGCCCTGCTCCCGCCGAACCAGAAGGCTTCGGAAGCCCAGGGGAGCCAGAGAAGGACAGCTTCCTCCGCCCAATACCGACGCCACGTTGTCGGCTTGCCCGTTCATCATCCGACTCGGCATCGCCGCGACCGGCTGGTGGTGGACCGTCTGGAACCAAAGGCTGCGCCCCGCAGCCGCTTCGGTGGGCGGCAAATCCAGCACCGGCCCCTTGGGAATCTGAAGGACCGGCGCGGGAATACTCAGGTCGGCCGTCGGCAGGGGAACAGGCACGGCTGAGCCCTTCCAGCCCTCTCCCACCACCGCTCCCCCCGCCAGCACCAGGGCCGCCGGGGCCCAGCCGGGCAGGCGCCGCTGGATCACCCGGCCTGCGGCCAACAGCGCCAGCATAGGGACAAAACTCAGCAGATGTGCAGGTACCAGCGGCATTCTCAGGGCTGCCGCTCCGAAGGTGATCAGCGCCGCCCCCGCCAGCATCCGCTCTCCGCCCCAGAAGGCCACGCCCACCAGCACCGGAACCAGATAGCCCAGGTAGATCGCCGTGACCTCTACCGGATCCGGCCCCAGATCCACCTTAAAAAACCAGGAGGGCGAGGGGGCCACACGCCCCGGCATCCCCACCCAAAAAGCGGCGGCCGCCATCGCCACCAAACCGGCGAGGGTCCACGGTTCCAGCCCTTTTTCCCGGATCCGCAGGCCCGCAAACACCAGCGCCGGGGGCAACATCCCCGGTGCCAAAAAACCGCCGATCCCCCCCAACAAAAGCCCGCAGGGGCCCAGCCCCAACCCCGGAAGCAGCGCCACCCATAGCCGCAGCGCCTCCGGATCTCCCACCACAAGTCCGGCGATCAAAGCGGGAGATGCCAGCAACGCCGCCAAGGCCGCCGCCCGCACCCACTCCTCCTCCCGCCGCAGCCACAGCGCGCCGATGCCCAGGCTCAGGCCAAAGTCGAGCACCATCGTGCCCTTCAGCACCGGCACCACCCCGATCGTCCGCACCAGCGGCGCCAGGAGCCTTGCCAGGGGCTCGGGGGAGGGCAGGTCCACGATGCTGGGAAAGCCGATTCGTACGCTCCCAAAAGCCGTCGCCCACCAGGAGTGTAATCTGAAATACACTCCGGCACTGGGGAGCCCGGGGAAGCTGTCCGGCGCGATCAAGCCGGGGAAAAGCAGAATCAGCGCCGGTATTGCGGCGACACATAGAAAAAAAGCTCGGCGAAGGCTGATCAACGCCCGGGAGGGGCAGGGGGCATGCCCTTGGGCGGACGCATCAACTGGTCGATGGTGTCGGACAGCTCGGCCACGTCCATTCCGGCCGCCTTCATTTTGTCCACCAGTACCCGACTGCTGGCCAGGTAGGCGGCAACTTCAGGAATGGGTGGCATCATCTTGTCCACCACCGGCAGCGCCGCCGTGTGGGCCTGGATCTCGGAAACCAGCGCCTGTGCTTTGGGGTTTGCTCGGGCAGCCGCCAGTTGCTTCGCCCAAATTTCCGGAGCGGCGCGGAGGTGAACCTCCAGGCGACCGGGGCCACGGGGAGGGGGTGCCGCACCGTTGGGGGCGGCGGCTTCGGTGCCCAGAGGCGGCCCCAAGGGGGTGCCCACCCCTCCATCCGCAGGCTGACCCACGGCGGGCGTACTTCCTGCACTGCCGACGGGCACCGCCGCGGCGGCGGGGTCGGGAGGAGCCCCGGGGCTACCCAGGGGGATGTCGGGGAGGGCCGGGGCACCCTCGGGCAGTGCTCCGGGGGTGCCCGGCGTTCCAGCTCCTCCGGGCGCGCCTTCCGGGAGAGTGCCGGCTTCGGTGCCGGTGGTGCCTGGCGCGGATCCCGGCGTTCCCGGAATCGTGCCGGGTGTCCCAGGAGCAGACCCATCGGGCGGTGCGCCGGGCGGGCTGCCCGGTGGATTCCCGGGCGCCTGCATGGCCTGGGCATCGGGGTTCAGGCCAGGGGCCTGACTTGTCGTCGGAGGGGCAAAATAGACCAGGGCGCCCCCCACCAGGACCCCCGCCATAAAGGTGGCGAGGGTACGGATGCTGTCGCTGCCCTGCTCGGGAGGTTGTTCGGCCATGGGCTAGGTGTAACCTGTCCTCGGCGCGGGCTACCAGCCGTTGGCTTTGGCCAGGGCGCTGCCCGCCACCCAGGTGACCAGGCGGCGCGGGGCCACATGGCTGAAGAAGGCGTTGATCTTGTTGATCTTGCCGGGAATGATGGCGGACTTCCGGGCGAACATCCCGGCCAGCCCTACCTCAGCCACCTCTTCCGCACCCAGGATCGACGGCGCCATAAAGCCGGGGGTCTTGGCCTCGGCCACGTCATTGAACTCGGTGGTCGTGATGCCCGGATACAGGGTGCTTACGGAAACACCGGTTCCCTGCAGCTCAAAGCTGATCGCTTCCGAGAATGCCAACACATAGGCTTTGGTAGCGGCATAGGCCGACACATAGGGCGAGGGCAGAAAAGCCGCTGCCGAGGCCACATTCAGAATGTAGCCGCCCTGGCGTTTGACCATCTCTTTTGCAAAAAGCTGGGTGAGCTGGGTCAAACTGGTCATATTGACCCGGAACATTTTTTCGATGGCATCCAGGTCCATCGACAGAAATTTCCCCTGCATACCATAGCCGGCATTGTTGATCAGTACATCCACCTTGAAGATGCGGGTGGCCTCCAACAGTTTTTGGGCAGCGTCCGGCTCGGCCAGATCCTGGGCGACGGTCACCACTTTTACGGAATGACGAGCTTCCAGTTCTTCTTTCAGTGTATCCAGGCGCTCCTTACGGCGGGCCACCAGAATCAGGCCGTAGCCGCGCTCCGCCAGCTGCCGGGCCATGGCCAGACCGATACCGCTGCTGGCACCGGTCACCAGCGCGTAGCCGGTCTTGGACTCGCCGCGGAGCGCACGGATGGGCAAGGCGATGTTGTGGTGGTGGAGGTGGTTGGAAGAAAGCTCCCAATCCTCGTAGTAGGTCCCGAAAAAGCGGTCGAAGACCGAAAAGGCCGCCGCATGGTTGACCAGGTTCCCGCGCCTGCAGTGGTGCAGCTTGTGCGCGTGGTTGTCCATAAAGATGTATTTCAACCAGCCAATATTATAGGTGACGCTGGTGTGGTCGGTGGCCTGGAGCGCCAGGATCAGAAAGTAGGCGGCCCAGGTGGCGGGAAGGTCCATGCCCATGAGGTAGGAGAGGACGATCAAGGAAGGCTGAAACTGGGTAAAAGCCGTATCGGCGATGGAGGACTGGTTGCCGCGCAAAAAGTCCAGCTCGGTGACCGAGTGGTGGGCGCCGTGTTTTTTGCGATAGTACCGGACGATCGCCCCATCTCCGGATCCATGGCTGACCAAGCGGTGGATCAGGTAGTAGGCGAAGTCGGTGCCGATGGTCGCCAGGGCGATCAGCCACCAGCTATTGGAAAGGGCAGGGTAGGGGCTGATAAAGTGCAGAGCCCACCAGCCAAAAGTGACAAAACCACCGCCGATGGCGATGCCCTTGATGAAGACCATCCCCATGCCGTCCCACCACTCCTTGGGGGTGGGCTTGGGGAGCTGCACCGACGCGTTCCGCTTCTCTTCCCAGAGGGTCAAGGGGGTGAAGACGGCAGAAACCGCGATAAAAGAAAAGAAAGTGGTGGGGAGGCTGACGCCCAAAATTGCCAGGAGGATGACAAAAAAAGCTGGCGATCCGAGGTGCATGAAGGTGCCATAGATGGCATTTCCCAGCTGCTCCCTCGGAATTGCTGGTCTGTCCAGGCGTATATAGGTCTCTGCCATCCCTGCTCCAAAGCCTGACCGAATGGTATAAGATCTGGAGGCGATTGGGGGCCTGCAGATGCAAAAAGATCTACAGGCCCCCTCAAAAGCCAAAAATCAGAGGTTGACGGTGACCTTGTTCATTTTCACCGGCTTGTTGGGCTTACCGGAGCGGCTGCCCTGGGTCTCGATCTTCTTGACCACGTCCATGCCTGCGGTGACCTTTCCGAAGACGGGGTGCTTGCTGGGGGTCTGGTTGTTGAACCAGTCCAGGTAGGCGTTGTGGACGGTATTCACAAAAAACTGTGAGCCACCGGAGTTGGGAGCGCCGGTGTTGGCCATGGACAGGGTTCCCGGCTCGTTGGAGATCTTGGTGGTGAACTCGTCCTTGATGTTGCCCAGGGGCGAGTCACCGGTGCCGGCGCGGGGGCTGTTGGGGTCCGAGCTGTAGCGGCAGCCGAACTGCAGCATAAAGTTGGGGATGATCCGATGGAAGTGCAGGCCATCGTAGAAGCCGCTCTGGGCGAGCTTGATGAAGTTGCCGGCGGTGATCGGCATCTGGTCCAGGTAGAGTTCGGCCTGGAAGGTGCCTTCAGAGGTATCAAAGGTGACGGTAGGGTTTGGCATGGGATCTCCTGAAAGGGGAGCCCGTATAACAGGGGAGGGGCGGTTGGCACAAGCTTTGCAGAGCGATGGTCATGTCTCCGAAGCTCTCCCTCCCTTTGGCCCCTGCCGACCCCGTTGCCGCCCTTGCCGCCTGCCACGAACGTATCCGGCAATACACTTTGGGGTTGGAGCGGCTGTGTGGGCTGCCCTCTCTGAAAAATCCGCAGGTTCCGCTGGCTGCAGCTCAGGCTTTTCACTATTTTTCGGAGGGGCTGCCTTTGCACGCGAAGGACGAAGATCTCTCCCTTGGCCCTCGTCTTTTGAAGGTGGCCCCACAGGCCGCATCGCTTTTGGAGGATCTTGCTGCCGACCATGTGCAGATCGACGCCGCCTTGGAAGAGCTACTCCCGTTGCTCCTCCAACTTTCGGAAGGCAGGACGGTGGAGGAGGAGGCGCTCCGGCATGCCTGTACCCGGCTTTCGACGGTGCTGATCCCGCATATTGAGCGCGAAGAAGACGAGTTGTTTCCCCTCTGCGGTCTGCTGGGTCCGGCCGAACGGGAAGCCTTTCGGGACGAGCTGGTGGCGCGGAGAAATTCATGAAAATCGAGTCATGGCGGCTGTATTTCCCGGTTGCGACTGCGCTCGGGGGCGCCGGGCTGGGGCTTTGGGGTCTTCAATTGGGCGGCTGGGGAGCGGGTGGAATTCTGCCCGCGCAGCACGGCGCCTTTATGATCTTCGGGGTGATGGGTACGGCTGTTCAGGGATTTTTGTTCACGGCCTACGCCAAGCAGAACGACGCACCGCTACCGGGACCGGCCTTTTTGGGGGGTATTGGGCTCCTGCAGGTTGCCGCCTCAGCGTCATTTTTGTTCGGTGGCAGTGATTTTGGGTGGACCCTGCTGCGGAGCGCCCCGTGGATCGGCACGCTGCTGTGGGCGCTGAGTGTGGCCGCTCCCTCCTTGCGGCGGCGGTGGGACGACACCACTGCGGCGGTGCCGGTGGTCTTGGGGGCCAGCCTCTGCGGCGTAATTTTGAAGAACAACGACGTCGGAGTTCACCTCTTCCTGATCCCCACGGCCCTGGCCGTTTTGGACCGGGTGCTGCCCTTTTTCTCCTCCAAAGTGGTGCCAGGCTACGCAGGAAAGCGGCTTCCCGGGTTTTGGGGGCCACTGCTGCTCCTCTCCCTCCTTAAACTTTTTGTTCCTGTGGCTTCGCTGGTGGGGCTCGCCCTTCTGGGACGGCAGGTGTGGGGCTGGAAGCCCTGGCCTGCGGCAAAAATCCCGATGATCGCGGTGATCTATGTGGGGCTGCTGTGGATCGGCGGTGCATGGCTGGCCGAGGGACTAGGCGCATCGCGGAGTCTGGTGCTGCATGCGCTAGGTGTGGGCGGAATGGGGAGCCTGTTCCTCGGGATTTCGATGCGGGTTGCAAGGGGACACAGCGGCATGCCGGTCGTGTTGGGACGCACCGGGCTGGGCATTTTGCTGCTGGCACAGCTCGCAGCGGTGGTGCGTTTATTGGCTCCCGTCGAGGGGAACAGTGTCCTCTATGTGGCCAGTGCGGTGCTGCTCGGCATGGCTTTCCTGGTGTGGCTGCTGCGATTTGGGCCCATCGCGGCAGGCCGCTGAGCGGGATTTGGCGCAGGGCGTGGGGGATTTGGCACGGGATTGCGGTTTTTGGGGCGTGCTTGGTGGGCCTGTGGCGGGGGGATCTACGTTCCACCACGCTGGTGAAGGTGGTTTTGGAGGAGTGAGCCCCCCCAAAAAAAAAAGACCTCAGCCCCCGTCTGCACCCAGCGCCGCTTCCACTTCAGAAAGCTGCGCCTTCACACGCAAAAGTGCTTCGCGGATCCGGTTTTTCTGGCCGCTGGTCAGCTTTTTCCCTGCGATCTGGCGCCACTGGTTGCCCAAGGCCTCCACATCGTCGGCCGAGCGTTCAAACCGGCTGACCACACGGCCAAGCTGGGGAGTTTTGGGCTGCTCTTCCGGGGGGGCGGGCGGCGTCACCGGAGTGGTCTCGGCATCGATCCACAGGCCTGCACGCGCAGCGTGTGCGGCATCACGAAGCTGGCGGCTGCTCCAGTGGTTTTTGATGGTGGCCTGGGCCAAGAGCCCGCGGGTGGCGCCATCTTCGACACGGGCAAGCTCGACAATGTGCGAAAAGAGGAGACGTTCCACCGTTCCAGGCGGAAGTGCGGCCACGGCCACATGGGCATGGATGCAGGAGCGGAGCACCGACTCCCCCAGGCCAATCTCCCGCAATTGCTCGCTGCAATTCTGAAGAAAGCCGTTGAAGCTCTGGATTTTGTTGGGATCCTGGCTGTGGTAGGCGGCCGGATCACCACCGAAGTAGTCCTGAAGCAGGAGCCGCCCTACTTCCAGACGGAAAAAGAGGAGGTGGTTCCTGGAGAGGGCGTGAAGCCTTCCGAGGGTGGCGTTGTGATCGGGGGGGGAGGGGAGCATGGGGTTTTGCATCTTTTCGCCGAGGGGATGGGGGAGGAGGGTCTTTTATCCTCTTCTTGGAAAAATATCGACCTCTCCCTCTGCGGTGGGCGAATACGTCATGACTTTTTCCACTTTGTGGACGTCCACAAAGTTGAAAAACTACCGTCCTCCCCCCCCCCCCTCACTTCCGACACGCCACCGTAAACCAATCCGGCTCGGCGATCCAGGGAGCCAAATTTTCCGGGACTTCCGCCAAGGTTTCGCTACTGGAGGAAGCGTCCGTCGGGGCACGGAAGGTGGCGGCGTCGCAGGTGCCGTGGCGGCAGCGGGCGGCCTGGTCGCCCTCGATATGTACGCCCGATTGCCCACTTCCTTCTGGTCCCTGGCAGATCCAGCTTGTGGCGGTGCCGACCGGCTCGGCCTTTGGCCAGTTTTCGGGTACTTCGACCGCAACTTCGGCGAGGAGTCCTTGGCCCATGTTGCCGAGTGCCCACACTTTTCCGCCTTCTCCGGCGATACCCGCCTCGATCCACCGCTCTCCCATGGCGGCCGGGATGGTGTATACCGGCACAAAGGCCGTATATTCGGTCGGAACACCAAGGTGCCCGCAGTTCAGGCTGTCATCCCCCAGTCCCCTTAAAACACAGGGGTTTTCGCCGTGATCTCCCACGATCACCAGCCTCAGATCACCCAGCCTTCCAGCTTCTTGGGTGGCGTCGAGAATCCTCTGCAGTCGTTCGAACAATAATGGCCCTTTCAGACTGTGGATGCCATCTTCGATCATGCTCCAGAACAGCGGCCTCCATCGGCTCTCCTGATCCTTTTTCTGGACGGCAAACAACCGTACGAATTTTCCGTAGAATTCTCCGTCTAACCAGGTTTCTACCCGGTCTGCGTTGGCCTCGGCGATGCCGCTCTCCACCGCGATGTCCCACAGCTCTTCGCAGGCCGGGCTGGTCGGCGTGGCCCAGCACCGGGGTTCATGGCCACCAGGCTCCAGAAAGTTCAGGAACATCTGGATACCGTGGTGGCTTTTTACCTGAGCTTCATAGCTGCCGATGGCCTGGTGTACGGGGCGATCTTCCTCGGGAAGGGGCGCCATCTCCTCCGGCCCCAACGAGGTCTCCCACACTTTGTCAGCTCCCTGCGTAAATGCACTTCGGTTCAGCCCGCAGCTTTCTTTCCCCGAGTCGCCCAAGACCAGGTTGTCCGTACCAAAAATGTAGAAGCCTCCGTTCTTCTGGCGGATGTCGCCCAGCACCGAGCTGTCGCCGCATGAAGGCTCTGCCAAACGTCTTTTCTTTCCGACGTAGTTCTGGGGAAAAAGGAAGCGGGTATGGGACTCTCCCGTCCAGCTACTGGGGGCCACCGCACCCTCCATACAGGCCAGATCCAGCCCATACTCCCCGACCAGCGCCTGCAGATCGGCACACATCCCCACCTGATCGGCCATGGCTTTGGACAGGGTGTCTACGGTGATCACCAGGACGATCGCCCGTTCTTCCTCGCTTGGGGGCGTACATCCCGCCAGAGCCAGCGCGCCGATTCCCAGGAGTAGTCGCTTCATAGCCGCTCTTCTTTGCGGCTTAAGCAGCTTTCCAAGCGCTCCATTCCCTCAAAATCCTTCGAACCACGCTATGCTCAGAGCAGCGTAGTCGTCAGGCACCTGGTGTTTGCTCTCGGGTCCATAGAGACAGAGCCGCGTTTCTGCGCTGCAGCCCTGGTGCTCGATGCAGCTTCCAACGGCGAGGTCCAGGTCCTCTACCGTCTCGTTGCAGCCGTGTTCGTCTGCCCAAAAGTTGTCTTGTTCTTCACCAAACTGGCCAGGATAGTCCTGCCAGGTAAAGTGGTCGTCGGCGATGCCAAAAAAGGTCCACACCGCAGCCTTACCCTTGCAGGAAAAGTCGCCTTGGCTGGGGCGGAACCAGTAGGGCTCGTTGGCGGCGACGGGGAGCCCGGCGCGGATCCGGTCGCCGAGGAAGCAGGCGACGACGGCGGCCATATCGCCACCCCACGAGTGTCCCGTAACAAAAATACGGTCGGTGTCGATGCAGTAGTCCGCTTCGAGCTGGTCCAGGATGGCCTCGGTGTAGACCAGATCTTCCATCCCGTCGGCGGGGGCGGCGTGGGGGCCCAAGAGCCAGCCGCCGTAGTTTCCCCAGCCATCAAAATCCCGCCACAGTGGATCGGGGTAGGCGAAGATCGTAGGCTCGTTCGTGTGTTTTTCGAGGTCCAGGTAGGGCTGGATCTGCTCTCCCACCCAATTGGTTCCGGGGTAGCCCAGCACCAGCCGATGAGGGGTCTCGGGGTCGTAGTTTTTGGGAAGGGAGAGGTAGAAGCCCCGTCTTCCGCCACCGTCCGCACCCGCCTCCACCTCTACCTGCACACCGCCGGGCCGCAGGCTGCTGGCTTTTCCGCAGCCGGCGGAGCTTTGGGGGAGGACGCCGTTGCTGTCGCCTCCGCCGCTGTCGTCGGGAGTGCCACTATCCACGATTGTGTCTTCGCTGTCTTTCGCGGGCTTTTCGGGATCGGTACAGGAGAGGAGCAGCAGCCACATCGGTTACAAACCTCCCCCTCCTTTTACCACGCTGCAACGCGCTCTGCGCCCCCCGGTTAGGATGCCCTGTGCCGCGCCCCCGCCTCCTCCCTCCCTCCTCTTCCCCCGGGCCTTCCCGAGCAGGTTGCTGATGCGGGTTCTTCCTACCCCTCTGGCCGATGTTCTTCTTTTGGAGCCGAAAATCCACGAAGATGAGCGAGGCTTTTTTATGGAGGCCTGGAACCAAGCCCACTTCGAGGAAGTCGGGATTCATGCGGAGTTTGTCCAGGATAATCTCTCTTTTTCCAAGAAGGGTGTGCTCCGGGGACTGCACCTTCAGCGCGGTCGGCCCCAGGCCAAGCTCCTTCGTGTGCTTTCGGGCGAGATTTTTGATGTGGTGGTGGATCTACGGGCCGATTCGCCGACCCGGGGCCAGTGGACGGGGATTTTTCTACGGGCGGAACTTCGCCAATCCCTCTGGATTCCCGAGGGTTTTGCGCATGGCTACTATGTGGTCAGTGCCGATGCAGAGGTGCTTTACAAGGTGACCGCACCCTGGTATCCACCGGGAGAGCGTGTGCTCCGCTGGGATGACCCCACCCTGAACATCACCTGGCCCCTGCCAAAAGGCGAAAAACCGCTGCTATCGCCTCGCGACGCGGCCGGTCTACTTCTGAGCGAGCTGGACTGAAAAAATCAGCCGCGAACGCCGACCACCACCACGGTCACGTTATCCTCTCCGCCGGCCTTCAGCGCCTCATGAACCAGGGTCTCTGCGAGGTCGGCCAGATCGGTGCGCTCGCAGATGCCGGCAATGGCCTGGTCGTCCAGCGGGTCGGTGAGCCCATCGGAGCAGAGCAGGAACACATCGCCTGGTAGCAGCGGCCTTGTGGAAGTATCTGGCTCTACAGGCCCATGATAGCCCACCGACTGCGTCAGGTAGTTCCGATGCGGCACCTGCCGGGCCATCTCCGGGGTCAGCCGCCCGGCGTCAATTTCCTGCTGCACCACGGTATGATCGCGGGTCAACCGGAAGATCTGCCCATCCCGGATCAGGTAGACCCTGGAATCGCCCACATGCGCGAGGTGGGCCTGATCGGCCTCCACCAGGAGCACACAGAGGGTGGTCCCCATCCCCGAATATTGCGGGTTGGCCTGGGCTTCTTTCCGAATCCGGTAGCTGGCCTGGTTCATCGCATAGCGAAGACGTTCGCGCAGCTCATCTGCGGGATCCTGGACGCTGCGGTCCAGCCGGGTTTCCTCGGGCGAAGGCCCCTCTTCCAGCAGCTCCCGTATGGTGTCCACGGCAACCCGTGAGGCCACCTCTCCCGCTGCATGCCCGCCCATGCCGTCGGCGACGACAAACAGGCCGCCGTCCTCATCCACAAGGAAGTTATCCTCGTTGTTTTCACGAACGGGTCCGGTGTCGGTGCGGACGTAGGCTTCCAGGCGCATCTTGGGCTCCGGGGTGTTTCATGTTTGGCACCCGCCACGGGAACGTATAAAGGAGTGAGGCTGGCGGCCACCTCCAGCACGCACGGATGCACGATCCTCTGCTACAGCAGCGCTTGGGTGCCTGGGAGATTCAATCTCTGCTGGGACGCGGAGGTATGGCCACCGTTTATGAGGTGGTGCATGTGGAGACGGGGGAGCGTCAAGCGCTGAAGCTGATGAATCCCGGCGTAGAAGGCTCTGAAGCTCTTGCCCGCTTCGAGCGGGAGTTCCGCCTTCTCTCGCAGCTCTGCCACCCCAACATCGCGGCGGTGTACGAAGCCGGTCTCTTCCAGGATCGTCCCTGGTATCGAATGGAGCTGGTTCGCGGCGTGGATCTCCGCAAGGTGGTCGAGGGCTGGGAGGCTCATCCACCCCCGCCCGCCGAACGTTTTGCCCTGACCCGCTCGGTGCTGCAGCAGACGGCGGCGGCCCTGGAGTATGTCCACCTGTACGGGTTGGTGCACCGGGATCTTACGCCGGGAAACCTGATGATCCTCCCCGACGGCAGCCTGAAATTGATGGATTTTGGGGTGGTGAAGGAGGCAGGCGGGGAGCTGACCAGCCATGGCGAATTTCTGGGGACGGTGGCCTATGTTTCCCCCGAGCAGATCCAGGGGCAGCGGGTGGACCGCCGCGCCGACCTCTACTCTCTGGGGGCGGTGCTCTATTTTTTGTTGACTGGAAGGAAGCCATTTACAGCCAGAACATTGGCGGGCTTTCTGGAAAAACAACTACACCAAACGCCTCGGCCGCCCTCGGAGCTGGTGGAGGATGTGCCGCCCCTTCTGGAAGACATCTGCCTTCGTCTTCTTCAGAAAGATCCTTTCAAACGTTTTCCCACCGCTACCCACTTGCTGGCGATGTTGGAGCCACCGGGGCCCTTGGGGTCGCAGCCTCTGGTGGGCCGTGATCTGGAAATATTGCTGCTTTCCGAGCGGGTGATTCGCTGCGCGGCGGGCTCGGGCGGCGTCGTCCTGGTCACCGGTACCAACGGCATGGGCAAAAGTCGTATGGCCAAGGTGGCGGTAGATGTGGCCCGGCGCTGCGACATTTTTGCGATTCGGACCCATGCCGCGGCCTCGGATCTACCTTTAGGGGCCTTTGACCGCCTTTTTGATGCCCTCGCCGCCGGGGGAATGAGTGGCCCCCGTCAGCTTGCCGAAGCACTTCGAGGTGGAAAAGTAGACCGCCATGTTGTCTATTCTACCTATCGGAACCTTTTGATAGGTGACCGAGGGAACCCGCGGCTTCTTCTGTTGGATGATTTTCAGCTTCTCGACCCTTCTTCCTGGGATCTTCTCCAGTACCTGATCCGCAATACCGTGACCCTGGCCGAGCAGGCGGTGCTCTGGGTGGTCACGGCGGATCCCAGTGTGGATGAGGAGAAAATTCAGCGCTTCAAGGAGCTCTTTCGGCCGGTTCAGATCATTCTGGACCCTCTCTCGGTGGGGGCGGTGGAGGAGCTTCTCCTTACCCTGGTGGGGGATAGCCCCGCGGCACGGGTTCTTGCCCAGCGGATCCACCAGGAGTCCGAGGGGAACCAGGGTTTTATTCAGGAGATGTTGCGGGGGCTTTTGGAGGAGGAGGTGCTGGTGGAGCGGGAGGGTCGCCTGGAGCTGACCCTGGAGGAGAGCCAGATCCAGCGCTCCACCCTGCCAGTTCCCATCTCCGTGCGCGCGGCCATTGAGGCGCGTATCCGCCTTCTTCCTCCTTCCGTGCGTATGGTAGCGGAGGTGTTGGCGGTGGGTGTTTTGGAGCTGACACCTCAGCTCCTCTCGGATGTGCTCGGACGCTCTGAGGCAGACGTGCAGGCGGACCTTTCGGTGCTGGAGGCTCAGGGTCTGGTGCGGGGGCGAATCGGTGAGCCACGCTACGGATTGGCCCAGTCCAGCTTGCGGGAGCTGCTCCTGGAGCAGCTGACAGAAGCCCAGCAAGCAGCGGTACATCAGTGTATCGGGCAGGTTCTGGAGCGCCGGGAGCGTCACAACCTGGAGCGGGTCCTGGAGCCGCTGGCCTGGCACTTCGAGCAGGGGCAGCTCCACGGGAAGGGCTATGCCTACCTGGTGCGCGCCGGGCAGAGCCGCCTGGAGAGCGCATTTATGATCGATGCGGCGGACTATTTTACCCGTGCTCTGGCTTTGGAGCCCTCCGCTCGTGGTCAGCTCCCCCTGGATGAGGCCGACCGCCGCCTTGCCAGCCTCCTTCTTTCCCGCGCCCGCGCCCTCCAGCACCTCGGCCGCTTCGACGAGACCCTGGACGACCTGACCCGGGCGCGCAGCCTGGCGGAGGACCTCCGCGACGAGGGCCTTCGTGCGGAGGCCTCTGGCGAGCTGGGGCAGCAGGCCCGCCAACTGGGTCGCCTGGAAGAAGCCCGTTCCTACGCCCAGGAAGCGCTGCGTGCGACCGAAGGGGTGCTGCGTTCGACGCCGCTGCAGGTGCTGGCCGGGGTGGCCTGGGCACAGGGAGATCTGGAGGAAGCCCGTCGCTACTGGCAGGAGCTTTTGACGGTGGGAGAGGCCGCCAAAGATCCCCGTGCAACCGCCTATGGCTACAATGGCCTGGGCCTTGCAGCGCTCTGCAAGGGTCTTACCGCCGAAGCCCGCCGCAGCTTTGAGCAGAGTGCGATGATTTTTGAGCAGGAGGGCCTGATTGCGCCGCTGGCCACCGCTCGCGGAAATCTTGTGGAGATCCACCATTTTACCGGAAATCTGAAGCGTGGTCTGGAGCTGGCCGAGCGCACCCGCAGCGAGTCCCGCGAGAACCACCACCCCCCGGGTGTGGCACGTTCTCTCTGCTATAAGGCTTTGATCCTCTGTGATATGGAGCACACCGACGAATCTCTGGCGGTGGCCGAGGAGGGTCTGGCAATGCTCTGTGAGCTGGGTGATCCCTCAGAAGAGCTCTTTGGTCGTGTAGTTTTGACCCGCGCTGCCTGGGCCGCCGGGGAGCTGGAGCGGGTGGCGGATGAGCTGGATGCCTGTGACGAGCTGCTTCCCCGCCATGACAACGAAGGTTTTACGCCGATGATTCTGGCCTGGCGGGCCAGGATTGTGGCGGAGGCGGATCCCCATCGGGCGCAAAAACTCCTGCTTCAGGCGCAGGAGGTTCCGGGTATCCGCTGGCCCTATCAAGAATGCCGCCTGGATCTTGCACTTTCGCGTGGCTACGCTGCTTTGGGCGACCGCGCCGAGGCCGCCCGTCGTGCAGAGTCGGCGGTGCGCCGTGCCGATGCCTGTGGTTTTCGTCTCTACGCCCTTAAAGGGCACTGCCTGGCGACACTGGGCGGCGATGATGCCACCCGGGCGCGCCATCGTCGTATCGCGGAAGGATTGGCACGTTCTCTTGCTGCATCGTTGGGTCGCGAGGACTCTGAGCGCTTTCTTGCAGCTCCCTGGCTGCATCCGGCGGCTGAGTGAGGTACACGTCTATGCCGCGTGTGGGGGAACGTGTCGGCCCCTATCGGATCACCGGCGAGCTGGGTGTGGGGGGCATGGCCACCGTCTACCGTGCCGATGGTCCCACCGGCGAAGTGGCGCTGAAGGTCCTGCATCCGTCGCGGGTCACAACCGAAGAGCGGAAGCGTTTTGATCGCGAATATCTCACACTGAAGCGGCTCTCTCATCCCCATGTAGTGCGGGTTTTTGACGCGGGAGTGGCCGGGGAGCACCCCTATCTGGCCCTGGAGCTGGTGGAGGGCACCGATCTGGGTAGCCTCTTGGAGCGTTGGGAAAAAAAGCCGCCAACCGACCGTTTTGAGCGAGTGGAGAGTCTTTTCCGCGGTGTCTGCGAGGCCCTGGCCTACATCCACGAGCAGGGTCTGGTCCACCGCGACCTGAAGCCCGGCAACATTCTTGTTTCCCATAGCGGCGTGCCCAAGCTCTCCGATTTTGGTGTAGTCAAGGATACAGATCACTTCAATACCGCGCTGACCATCGTCGGCAGGCTGGTAGGCACGGTGGCCTTCATGGCGCCCGAGCAGATCATGGGCGAAAAGGTAGATGCTCGCTCCGATCTCTACTCACTGGGCGCCATCCTGTACAACCTGCTCACCGGACGAAAAGTGGTGCAGGCCGACAGCATTGCCGGCTACCTGAGCCGCCACCTCTCTGAGGTCCCCCGTGCCCCCTCCGAGCTGGATCCGACCATCCCTCGGCATCTGGAGCGGGTCTGCTTAAAGCTGCTCGAAAAAGATCCCGCTCGTCGCTACGCTTCTGCCCGTCAGGTGCTGCTGGCCCTCTCCGCCGCACCCCCCTCTCTCCTGCCCATCCACGGCCGCGCCGAGGAACTGCGACAGGTGCAGGATCGCGTGCGCTCCTTGGTGAAAGAGGGCGTTGGCGGCGTCATCGCGGTGGTGGGCGGCAAAGGCAGCGGTCGGACCCGCCTGCTGTTGGAGATCGCGGAGCGCGGACGTGAGCAGGGACTACGTTGCCTGATGGTGGGGGCCACCCCCGATGCCCTGGAGCAATTGCTGGAAGGACTGCCGACGGCACCCACCAAAGGGGAGCTTTCCTGGCGGCTGATGGAGGGGCTGGGCGAAACGCCGACGCTCTTGGTGGTGGACGATCTGGATCTGGCACCCACCTCGGTGGCGGAGGGGCTGCTCCAGGTGCTCCAACAAAAACTCACGATGGAGGCGGGGCCACTGCTGTTGGTGTGCAGTTGTCTGCCCGAGGGTATGGAGCCGCCCGCGCGGGTGGTGGATGCGCCAGCTTCCTACGGTATTATTTCGGGGGTGGACACCGGCTTGGGCGTGGTGGTGCTGCGTCTGGGGGGACTGGATCGGGAGGCGGTGCGCGGCATGTTGCGCGACCGGGGGCTGGGCGGTGGGGTGGGGGCGGTCTTGGGACGGCGCCTGCAAGAGGAACTGGCCGGGGTACCGGGTTTGATCCTGGAGCAATTGGATGCTTTGGGCACCGCCGGCTGGGTGCAGAAGGGGCCGGACGGGATGCTCCGCGCGCTGCGGGCGGTGGAGTCCTTTCGGGGCAGTGAGCCCTTGCCGCTGCCCGACCGGGTACGCTTGGTGGAAGCTCGCTTTTTGGAGCAACTGCCGGTGCTGCAGCGGGAGGTGGTGGAGGCGGTGGCGGTGCTCCGTGGGCCGGGGGCTACGCCCGCTTCGGTGCCGTTGTTGCTGGCGCTCACCGGCGCAAGTGATGGGGCGTTGCAGGAGTCCTTGCGGCTCTTGGAGCGTCAAGGGCTCTTGGAACTTCGGGAAGAAGGAATGGAGGAAGTGTACAGCATTCCTTCGGCTCGAAGGGCGCAGGTGGCCATTGAGAGTATGAGCCCGGAGCGGCGGTTGTTGCTGCACCGTGTGGCCGCACTTGCGATGCAGCAGCTCTATCGGCGGCGGCTGGGGGCCATCGCCGAGGTGGCGGCCTGGCATATGATCCAGGGAGGGGATCCGGCCGGGGCCTATCCGCTCCTGATCCAGGGGGCGGGGCGGGCGTTGCGGCGTGGGGACACCGCGACGGCACGGCAGCTTTGCCAGCGTGCGCTGGAGGCCCGCGAGGCCGCCGAGGCGGCGCTGGGGCCGATGGAGGCGGCGCAACTGCGTCGGCAGTTGTTTACGACCTTGGGGGATGCCTTACGTTTATCGGATCGCATCGACGCGGCGGGGGATGCCTATGCGCAGGCGCTCCTGGCGGCCCGGACCGAGGGGGATGTGGCATCGCAGGGGCGTGCATTGGCCGGTGTGGGCTTGGTGGCGCTGGCCGGTGGGCGGATGCCCGAGGCCATGGGCGCCCTGGAGCAGGCGGTGGTGTCGTTGCCGCAGGGGGAAGTGGTGTGGCCGGAGGCGGCGATGGGCTTGGCGATCCTGCGCTTTCAACAGGGGGATCTGGGGGGGATGAGCCGGCTCTTGCGCCAGGTGCAGGAGCTGGGCGAGGCCGGAGGTCGGGTCTGTGCCATCGACGCACTCTGGGGAGAAGTACTTTTGCGTCGTGCCGCCGGGGATGACCCGGGGGCGCGTACGCTGGCGATGTCGATCCAGGGGCAACCTGCCGATCCCCGCGCGGCCGAGGCCTGGGTGCGCCTGTTGCGGCAGCGGGCCGAGCTGGCCCTATTTGCGGGAGACACCGCCGAGGCGATGGCCCTTTCCGACGAGATCGAAGAGCTTTCCGAAGGCTACGCACTGGCGACGGGTGCGGCGGTGGCGGGCTCCTTGCGGGTGTGGGCGCTGTGGCAGTCGGGAGAGCGGGGTGAGGCCGAGCGTTTGGCGCGCGAGCTCAAGGAGATTTTAACGGTTGGAAAGGGGCGTTTGTTGGGGGTCTGGGCCCCGGTGGTGCGTGCCCTCGCAGTGATGGGCGAAGGC
>CAITDR010000047.1 GCA_903891165.1 uncultured Pseudomonadota bacterium | reverse complement strand
CGACGGAAGCCCCCAGCAATATGCACAGCATAAGAACGGGCAGAGGCTGCCCCAGGGTCAGAACGAGGCTGACGGAGTCCACCGCCACCACCACCGGTGCAAAGGCGGCCCCAACGGCCACACACCCGGCCGTTCCCACCCGTTGCCCCCACCGTTTTCCCAAAGCCTGCCCCTGTAGCAGAATCCCCCACTCCTGACGTAAGGCCGCCACGGCAACCGCCCCCATCAAGACCAACCAGGGAAGGATTGAAGGGATCAGTGCTATCAGGGAGACACATATAAAAAACAATAATTGTATCAAAAAAGGAAGCCAAGCCGTCCACTGCTGGAGGTAGCTGCCCCAGCCGACCACCTGGGCCCCCACTCCACCCACCAACGTGACGCCCGCCATCCCCACCGTAGAAACCAGCATCCCGATGGTCAGCGAAACCCAACCGGATACCGGCAGCAGCAACAGCGGCCGATCGAGCTGCCGAAGTCGTGCCTCCCGACTGGGATGGAGTGCCCATGCCCCCCATCCCGCCCCCACCCCTGCACTCAGTTGGTCCACCACCGCCCGAACGCCGGCCACCGCTCCCCAGCTCGCCGCCCGCGCATCCGCCTCGTACTCCCGGTTTCTCGCCACCGCCCGTCGTAACAGCTCCAGCGATAGCAGCATCGGAACCAGCCGCAGGTTCAGCAGCCCCCCCATTCCGATGGCCCGCAGCTCCAACTGATCCCAGCGCATCCACAGCAGCAGGTCCATCGGCAGCAACACCCCCGCCACCGCAACCAGCAATATCCGGTTCAGGCTCTCCGTAACCAGGGTGGGCAGGATATCCCGATTGGCGATATGTCCCAATTCATGGAGAAGGATCCCGTCAAAGAGTGTGTCCTTCTGCACCCGCCTTCCAAAGGCTGCCAACAGGCCCGCGTTGATACGGATCCAGGCGGCACCCAGCCCACGCGCGGTGATCGCTCCCGGACGTTTGCTCCCCGGATCCCGATCCCACAGCAGCTCGGGGGGTCGCAGGCCGGCCTGCGGCGCCACCCGGGCCACCCAGCCCTCCACCATCCGCTCCTCCTCGGAGGTCGCGCCGGAGGCCAGGGCCTGCCGCCTTCGCACCCGGTAGGGCACGGCCAACGCCAAGACCAGACCGACTCCGTAGCCCAGGCCCGCCAGGGCGCCGCCCACCCACAGGCTCAGCTCGTCGTTGCCGCCCGCCAACACCCACCCCTGCGACCCGACGCCCACCAGCACCGCCCCCGCCAGCAGACCGTGGAGCAGCGAAAGCAGCGCACTGAGCCGGGGAATTCCCGCCAGCGATGGGAAGTTCATGCCTTCTTACGACGATGGAGCTGCTGCAGCAGCGCAAGGCTGAGCTGCGCGGAGGCGGCATCGGGGATGTTCAACCTCCGACATTCCTTTTTGACCAAGGCGGGAAGGTCATTCACCATCTGCACCTTCTGCTCCGCCGTGAACAGATCATCGTCCTCCGCACCCCACCACCTCTTGATCCGCTCGATAAGCTCGGTGGCAGCCGTCTTACTCAGCTCGCCGGCCACCTGCTGCCCCAGCAGACCCAGCAGGTAGGAACAGACCGGCGCCATCAGCCCCAATGCGGCGGCCGTCAGGGTATAGACAGCGGCAACCTCCCCAAAACCCAGCGCTTCGTCGCCATCCTCCCGCACAGAGAGCAGATCCTCTCCGTCCAGCCAGGCATCCCGCTGGCGCTCAAAAGAACCCAGCTCATGCGGCGCCTGATCCCGCACCAACATCCAGCTCAAGTCATGGGTCAGGGTCTCGACTACTTCTTCCTGGTTCATGCCGGCCTCCTAAAAAGTCTAACCTTTCAGCGGGAGCCTATCCTGCTTGGGGGGCGTTTGCTGCGGGGTCATTTTGAGGGCTCCGCTCTCGGTTAGCCAAAAGCGTGCCAGCCCACGGATTGCGCCACAAGATCCCACGTTCCCGAAAAAATGCAGGAAAAATGCGTGCTACCACGGAGTTCGCGGAGGACACGGAGGGAAAGGCAGGGAGCAGAGGGCTTCGCCCCGTTTCGACGCGATGGAGCCCTGATTCGAGTCCGAAAATTGTAGGATCGTGGCAACAAGATCCATCGTGCGTTTGGACGGCGAAGCCCTCTCCCCTCCCGCATTTCTCTGTGCCCTCTGTGTCCTCTGTGGTAACCTTTCTTCTTCCTACATTTTTCGGAATGGACGCAGCTCGTTGCACATCCCGTGGGCCAGGATCATATAGACGGTCTATACTGAGGGATTCTTTCCGTGCGGGGAACCGGGGTGTCCGGGGGCTTCCGCTGCGACCAAACCCGGGAGGCGGGTGCAGGGGGCAAATCCCGGCCTACCTCGCGCGCGCTGATTCTCCTGTTCCCTCGTGCTTTCCCCGTCTGTTGCGGCTCTCTGATCCTTCGCCAGCAGCTTCCGCTGCCGCGCCAGCTCGGCAGCAACAAAGGGGGCTTCGTGGCGGAGTTGCGAGAGTGCCATCGCCTCTTCCGGGTCGTCCTCCTCCAGCGGGATGCCGAGGTATCGGGAGACATACCACTGCCGCGCCTCACAAAAAGAGGAGGCATTGAGGAGATCAAGTGTATTCTGTACCAAATCTGGTTGTACGCCGTCCAGTGCTGGGCGCGCGTAGACCTTAAAACTCTCCAGGTCCAGCGCGAACCAATCCTCCTCCACCGAATCACACCCCGTACCCTTTGGAACCCGCTGGGCGAGGTAAGCACACATCCTCCGATAGACCTTCCGCATGTACGGGAGCAATTCGGTCCACAGCGGCGCGAGGTGTTTCCGCTTGGGGCCGGATCGAAGGGGTGCACGTGGATCACCGCTCAGCTCCCACAGGACGATCTGGCCCGGGTTGCCCACCCGCTCGTCAAAATCCGGCGGCGACTCCGCCTTCTCAACCCGGATCATGGAGCTTCCTCGTCGTCCATAAACCGCTCCATGTAGTGCCGCCACCGCAGAAAGAAGGGGTCCTGCTCGGACATCACCTTCAGTAGCCGCCGATCGACCTCCACAACGGCATCCCGAGCAGGAGCCTCGGCGCGGATCAGCGTACCCGCTTCAACCATCACATCTTCTGCTTCCTTGGATGTATCTTTTTTCAGATCGAACACATCCGAGGTCAGCCACTTGCCCACCGTGCCGCGCCTTCGCCACGCGTCCTTCTCGATCTTCACCGAACCATCGCCCAAATCCAGCTTCCACAGTGCATCTTTCTCGGTGTCAAAGATGGGCTCCAGGGAGGCCAGGACGAGGGGGGAGTGGGTGACCAACAAAAGCTGAAGCTCTACCTCTTTTGTGTCGGTCGCCGCCCCCACCGCCTTCATCAGGCTGGGGACCACGGTACGCTGCCAGCGGGGATGCAGGTGGCACTCCGGTTCATCCACCATCAGCACCACACTCCGGGATGGTACCTGTGCGGCCTGTTTGGACGCCTCGCGGTGTTCAGACATGGCCCAGGTAAGAATGTATGCCATCATACACATTCTCTTGACCCCTGCTGGCGCGTAGATCAGCGGAACATCCTGGTGATAGCCCATCTTTACCGTGGGAATCATCCGCACATCGTCGAGGTAGGGCCGCTTCAGCTCTCCCGCCTCCAGCGCAACATCCTCCGCACCCAGGGCAGCAAGCACCTCCTTGAGCACGTCCATACGCACATCCCCGGCCCGCTGCCAATCGCGCCAATCGTCGATCAAGCCCAGACAGAGCTTCTGGACCTGGCCATCGACCTCGCGCTCCAGCCCCTCCATCACCTGCGAGGCCGTAAATTGATAGGCCCGTGGGGACTCCATCTCCCGCCCGTCTCGGCGCCGATACTGTCGATAATTCCTCGCAGGATCCCAGACCGAAAAAGAACCATCCACGCGGGCATACACAACCAGACAGGGGGTTGGCGGGCGAAGGCCACTTTCAGCCCAACCTTGTGACTGCGGATCCCAGGCGGAGGAGGTGTCCACCAGCTTGGTATCCACACCGAGGCGGTAGTGGATTCTGGCGGAGGGCCGGTTCGGCACCGCCGCATAGGTGTGCCAGGTGCGCGTGAGTGCCCACCATGCCGTCTCCAGGAAAAAGCTCTTCCCCAATCCATTATCACCGGTAATGATATTCAAACGAGGTGCAATCGGATCCAGGGCCAGCATATCGCCAGGGCCTACTCCGTCCAACGTCAACGCACGAAGAGCGGGCGCGGGATCGGGGATTCGAAGCACGAGGATCGTGGCCCCCACCAAGACAGCACCGTTGGCAACGTGTGTCGGCTCGGTCCCGGAAAAATCTGCCCGGAGCTGCCATTCCCAGGCCACGCCACCCATGTCAGGCACGGCGGCAAGGTAGGATGCAACCCTTTCATGTTCCGAATTTTCACAAGAGGAATTTACGGAAATTCCGAAAAAACCGATGGCGAAACGCCGCTTGGCCCCTGTGGCTCCCTTTAGGAGGTTGGTGACGGCCTCGGACATCGGCACACCCATAGTCACCGCGCTGTCCCGACGGTCCAACTGGAGAGAGCCTGCCCCAACGGTGACCGCCAGCTCGTCGGACTCGGAGCCGATTCGGAGTTTGTAGACGCCGGCGCTTTCGCTCGGATCTGCAAGCTTCTCAAAGGCCCCGGGGCGCACGTCCAGCTTCTTCAGAAGCTCTTCCTTCCCGCCTTCCAGACCATAGACGCCGAAGGCGTGGATGACATGCACCCACTCCCCCTCCATCCCTTTCAAAACCTCCACCCACCTCGCCACCCAGGGGTCATCGGGCTGGGCCTCCCCCTCCAAACGGATCCGCAGCGCGTCACTGCGAAAAAGTTCAAGCATCGGCGGCCCCTCCCCGCACCTCATATCTCACCCCTGGGCCCTTCTCCACCTTTGTAGCGTCGCTGCTGGCTACCAAGACATCGATACCCGCTTTCCAGGCACTTTTTTCGAGGCCAGCGGGAAGGCGAGCTGGCGGGTCGGTCTTTTTCGGAGCCGGGGGGGCCGGGAGGAGGAGAGCCACGCGGATGGTCTCCGGGCTGCAAGCCGGGAACGGGGAGAGGAAAATCGAAGCGATCATCCCTCGATCGTAGCCCGCCCCTACCGTCCCCGTAAACGTCCGGGGTCCCTTGCGACGCTTCCCGATCTTCCCCAAATTCCACCCTTCGTGCCTGCAGCCAGGACTATGCCCAAAAAAAAGGCGCCTGCGGCGCCCTGGCCGCACGCGCCTTGCGCGGACCCGAGAAAAGCGCCCCTTTCCTCCCACCCCCTCCGCCCTCCCCCCTCAATCTGCTTCACTTTGGACCGTCTATACTGATCCGAATCGGCGTCCGCGCGCTCCGAGCGGTCTTCGGTCGTGGAGCGGGCACCTGCAGGAGATGGCATTTTCGGGCCGCCGGCCCTATATTGGCGTCGGAGGCGAAGCCCCATGTCCGGCGAACCTGCAGACTTTGAAAAGATCCTCAGCCGGGAGCTGATCGCGGCCGGGGGCGAGCGCGCAAAGTTGATGGGCGGGCTCTACACGCTGGGCACGATTTTCGGCGTGCTGGTGACCTTTTTCCTTCCGCAGGAGCTGATTCGACCGGGTGTGGGTCGCGAGGCACTGCTATGGGTCTGCGGCTTCTGCGCCGCGATCGCCGCAATGCAGGTCTGGGCCTGGCGGCGAATCCAGCAGGTGATCCGCCGAGAGATGTCGCCGCAGCCCTGGCGCATCTGGGCCTGGGTGGCCGTGGAGTGCCTGAGCACCACCGGGCTCCTCGGTGCGCTGCTGTTTATCCTCAACTACCCGGATGGGCTTTCTTCGCCGATTTTGCTGGTCTACGGGGCCATCCTCGCCACAACCTCCCTGGGACTGGCCCCCGGACTGAGCCTGTTTGCAGGCGCGGTCTCCGCGGGCTCCTACCTGCTCTTGGCCGGGGTGGCCACAGCCGCCGGATGGGTAGAGCCGCTGACGGAGGGGAGCGTGGTTACCCATGTTGCACGCGCCTTCTACCTGATGTTGACGGGCGGGGCCGCCGCCTTTGTCGCCCAGCAGCTGCGCCTGCGAATCCAGCACTCCGCCGAGGTGATGAAGCAGCGGAATTGGGTGGTGGGCGTGTTCGGCCGCTACCTCTCCAGCGAGGTGGTCGAGGTCTTGCTCCACGATCCCGCTGGTCTACATCTGGGCGGCAGCAAGTGTACCGTCACCCTGTTGATGACCGATCTGCGCGGATTTTCCAACACCTCGGAGCCTATGGATCCGCAGCAGGTGGTACAAATGTTGAACCACTACCTCGGCGCGATGACCACGGTGATCAGTCGGCATGGCGGCACCATCGACGAGTTTATCGGCGACGCGATCCTGGTGATCTGGAACGCACCCCTCGCCCAACCCGACCATGCCCGGCGTGCCCTACGCTGCGCGTTGGAGATGCAGATCGAGATGGGCGCGGGTATCCACAGCGGCGACGTGGTCGTCGGCAACATCGGCTCGGCCAAACGTCAGAAGTACGGAGTGGTGGGCAGCGCGGTGAACCTGACGGCGCGGGTCGAGTCCTACACGGTGGGTGGCGAGGTGCTGATCACCCCGGCGACGGCGGCCGTTGTGGGCAAGGGCCTTCTTGTGCGCGGAGAACGGGAGGTCTACCCCAAGGGCGCCAGCGCCGCGTTGCGACTGCTGGATGTGGTGGGCCTCGACGGGATCCGACTGCCCCCCCGCCCCTCGACCCTGCGCGAGATTCCCGGCTTGCCCGTGGAGATCCGGCCCTTGGAGGGCAAAGATGTCGCGACGGTGGCGGTGGCCGGTACATTGGTGGCGCTCTCCAAAGACGAGGCCCGGCTGTGTTGCGAGCTGCCGCTGAAGGAGTGGCAGAACCTCGCATTAAAGCTGGGCGAGGGGCAGGCCTTCGCCAAGGTCATGGCGTTGGGAGAAACAGCACTTTTGCGCTTCACCAGCCTGGATGTGCGGGCAGCCGCGGCGCGGGATGCGGCCTTGGAGCCGTAGGCCTCTTTCAACCCCCAAAACCACAGTTGTGGAGCTCGGGACAGCCTTTTTTCCGTAAGCAGAACGCGTGACACTTCGGTCATGCCCCTCAGGGCGTCACGTTGAAGTTCAGGCGGAACCACGCCTCTCCGAGGCTGCTGCAGGAGGGTGTCCACCAGATCCACTGGGCCCCCTGGTCGTAGAAGGGCTGCGGGGAGGCGCCCCAGGCCACGGAGCTGCTGCAGACCTGCGGAATATACCAGGCAGAATCATCAAAGGTCACGTCCTGCCAGCCTGCCGGAGGCCGCTGATCGTACATGGTCCAGTCCGTCGGACCGCTCACATAGCGGGCCACGCCATTGATCCAGACCACCGCGATCACCCCGGAGACCGCGTGGGCCACGTCGGTGGCAAAAAGCGCCATGGTGTGATCGCCACAGGGCAGATCCCAGCTCAGGGTATCAAAGGCGTTCCAGGCATTCTGGTTGGGACCGGAGAAGGAGACCCCGTCCAGCCAGCCTTCCCAGGCGTCGTCCGCAGTCAACAGAATGGTCACGTGCTGGCTGTAGCCGTTACAGGGGTCCGCCTCTCCCATGCCATTCTGCGTTACGACGATCACCGGTGAGTCCGGATCGTTAGAGGACACCGTCAATCCGCCTTCATCCCCGCCTTCTGTAGAGGGCGCGTACTCCACTACCACCGAGGTGCTGGCTCCCGCATCCAACACCGCGGGCATCGTCGCAAGTCCCCCCGCGTCTATCACAAGCAGATCGGCGTCGGCGGCGTCATAGCTCCAATCGGAGATGGTGATCGGGCCCACCCCCACATTGGCCACGTCGATGGTCATGGTCGCACTCTCCCCCACCATCAACGTGCCAAAATCGTAGCTTGCGGGCGTAATCTGAAGATCACCCCCGGTCATGACCCCGGTGAGCTCCACCTGCACCACCGGATCGTCGGGATCATCGGAGGAGACCTCCAGGCTATCGTTGAGGTCCCCAGGCCCGGCGGGCGTCCAGGTCAGCACCGTATCGACGACCTCCTGCGGCGCCAGCACCGGGCTGATGTTGGTGAAGCTCACATCGGCGCTGCCGACGGACAGGTCCGAAATGGAGAGCGGCGCATCGCCCACATTCCGCACATGCACCGTGGCCGTGGCAGAATTGCCGAAGATCACCGTCCCGAAGTCCACACTCCGGGGCGCCACCTTGATGGCGGGAAGCGGCGTGGCGGAGTCCCCCGCCGGCTCCGTTTCTTTGGCAATCAGACCGTTTTCGGAGCAGGCGAAGAGGAGGAGGAGGAGCATGCCGCGATTGTACACCCAATTGGAGAGGGATTGCGGCGGCAATTCCAGGGTCAGGGTAGCCGCTGCCCTCCATCGGAGTGATTTTCAGCCTTCTATCGCGATTTTATTCAGCTTCTTCCAGCTCTTCAGGTAGGCCTTCAGCGCCGTCTCCAGCAACTGCAGCTCGCCCTTCAGCTTGTTGAGCTGGCCCACGGCCTCCTCGATATCCTCCATGTCCAGACCCTTCTGCTGCCGCAGCTTCCGCTCCGCCAGGGTCTGGAGATCCAGGCCGATCTGGACAAGGTGGCTCTCCACCACCTTGAGGCGGTCCTCCGCCGGCTTCTGCAAGGGGGCGAGGATCCGGGCCACGTTATCGCGCTCGGTCTGGTCGGGACCACTGCTGAACATCCCTCCTTTTTTGGAGAATACCGGCAGGTTGGGCATGACCCGCTCAGTATCAGTCACAAAGTTCATGTACTTTTCGAGGCGGCCGCCGAAGGCCTCCAGGGTCGGCACTACACAGAGATCAGGGAGCGACGTCACATCGTTGGACCGACCATTTTTCGCATTTTCCAGCGCGGGCGGCAGTGGGTCGATGACGCCCTTGGCCGACTGGAGGTTCACCGCGTAGGAAGCGGCTTCCTGCTTCCATCCCTGGATGGTGGGGAAGGTGGGCGTACTGAAGTAGTCGGTGTGCGCCTTGGCGATCCGCTCGTTGGCCTTCACCAACTTCTGCTGCGCGTTGTTGATCTGCGCCTGGGTGCTAAGCACAGACTTCAGGTGAACCCGAAGGATACGCAGACCGGCCTTCAGTTCTTCACTGTCAGCCTGCGCATTTTCGACCGCCTGGATGCTGGTGCGGATGGAAGGCTCCCGCTTGGTGGCCTCCAACAGCCGTTTTTCGAAGGCCTGGAGTGCCTTGCTGTTGCGGAAGATACCCTCGGGACGCTTGACCTGGGCCTTTTCCGTCTTCTCGTCCCGCGAAAGATCCTTGTACAGCACCCGCACCGTGGTGAGCTGGTCCAGCACGTTCTGCTTGCGGGTCTGTGCCTTTTCCAGGTTGGTCTTGGCACCTTCAAGGTCCGAGCGGTCCTCTGGCGACGCGGTGATCATCGCCTCGGCGAGGTCCACCAAACGGCTCTGGGCTTCCTGGTCCAAGTCCTGGATCTTCTCCATCAGACTCTTGGAGCTTGAATGGAGTGACTTGAGTGTCGCCAGCTCCTTTTCTGGCTCCTCCCCGGCCCGCCGACTGTCTTCGATGTCCTCGGCGGCGTAGCGGGCCTCGGTGGCGATTTTTTTGGCTTCGCGATAGGAATTTTCCAAATCTACCGCCGTCTTCCCGGACTTCAACCACAACTGCGCGTTGGTGGGGCTGAAGAAGAGTGCGGAGATCATGCCCTGCTTGGCATCGGCCAGCTTG
>CAITDR010000046.1 GCA_903891165.1 uncultured Pseudomonadota bacterium | reverse complement strand
CGGATTCGTTCGTTTGTGCCCGATGTATCGGTGCGGACCACCTTCATCGTGGGTTTTCCGGGCGAGACGGACCAGGACTTCTCAGAGTTGATGGACTTTGTCGGGGCACAGCGCTTTGATCGCCTCGGGGTCTTCACCTACTTCCCGGAGGACGGGACGCCCGCGGCGACCCTGGAAGGGCAGGTGGCTGAGAAGATCAAGAAGGACCGTCAGCGCCAGATTATGAACCTCCAGAAGAAGATCAGCCGTGAAAAGCACCGGACCATCATTGGGAAGACCGTCCCGGTGTTGATCGACGGTTTGTCGGCGGAGAGTGAGTACATCCTGCGCGGTCGCATGGCCTCTCAGGCCCCCGATGTGGACGGTCAGGTGTATATCCAGTCGCCCCCGCCCAATCTCAAGGCGGGTGATATCCGGATGGTGAAGATCCTGAAGGCGGCTGCCTACGATCTGGTGGGAGAGATTCGCGACCCCGTGTGAGCAGGCTCGGCCCTTCGAGGTTGGGCCTTTTGCTTGCTCTTGGGTCCGGACGGGTTAGGCGGCGCGGCCGGTCGTGCATCCCGCGACCAACATCCTCACCTTGGTGGGGATGTCCTCTCCCCTGCGGATCTGCGGAGTAGAAGTGGTTCCCGTACCAGCCATCCTCATCTTTGTGACGAGCATCGCCTCTCTTGTGGCGGCCTTCGGACTGTATCGCTGGCTTATGGCCCAGCCGGTGGAGAAAGACGGTCAAATGCAGTTTGTTGCCGGTGCGATTCGGGAGGGGGCGGAAGCCTACCTGACCCGGCAAAACCGGACCATCGGCATCCTGGCGGTGGTGACCTCGGTGGCACTCTTCGTACTCTACGCATTTATCCGGCAGAAGAGTGAAGTAGACCCCGCTGAGCCGATGATGCTCGCCACCTACACGGTGGTGTCCTTCATTCTGGGCGCCCTTTGCTCCGGGCTGGCGGGCTACGTCGGCATGACTGTTGCGGTGCGCGCAAACATCCGCACCGCGACCGGAGCCATCCACAGCCTGAACAATGCGCTCCAGGCCGCCCTCCGGGGTGGCTCGGTTGCGGGCTTTGTGGTCATCGGGGTGAACCTGCTCGGGGTACTCGGCCTGACCCTGGGTCTGCAGGCTCTCGGGGTGGAGCTGACCAAGGTGCCGCTGGCCCTGGTAGGTTTCGCCTTCGGCGCATCTTTTGTGGCGCTCTTCGCCCAGCTTGGCGGCGGTATCTACACCAAGGCTGCGGATGTCGGTGCGGATCTGGTCGGCAAGGTGGAAGCTGGCATTCCCGAAGATGATCCGCGGAATCCCGCGGTCATCGCCGATCTGGTGGGCGACAATGTCGGTGACTGTGCCGGTCGTGGTGCGGACATCTTCGAGTCCATCGCTGCCGAGAACATCGGTGCGATGATCCTGGCGGCCACCCTGGCTTCCGCGGCAGCAGTGAATTTCTCCGCCGGTCTGGAAGGGGTGATCCTCTTCCCGATGGTGGTGGCCTCTTTCGGGCTGGTTGGCTCTTTCCTCGGGGTCCTGGCGGTGCGTACCAAGGAGGGTGCAAACCCCATGGACGCGCTCAACATGGGCCTGTACGTCACCATGGCGGTGGCGGCGGTGGGCACCGTAGCTTCCTGCTACTGGCTCCTGAACGACACCAACCACCCCAATTCCGCGCTGTACTTTTCGATCTGCGGCGGCATCGGGCTGTTGACCTCCTTCGCCTTTGTCTGGATCACCCAGTACTATACTGAGTACCGCTACCGTCCGGTCAAGTCCATTGTGGACGCCTCCGCCTCCGGTCCGGCCACCAACGTGATCAACGGCTTGGCCGTGGGTATGGAGTCCACCGGCTTGGCGGTGTTGGTAATCAGCGCCGCCATTCTCACCTCCTACTACCTGGGCAATCTGGCCCTGGGTGGTGTGGAAGGTGGTGGCCTCTTCGGTACCGCCGTTGCGACGATGGGCATGCTCTCCACCGCCGGCTACATCCTGGCCATGGACAACTTCGGCCCCATTACCGACAACGCTGGTGGTATCGCCGAGATGTCGGGCCAGGACAAGGCGGTTCGTGAGCGCACCGATCTGCTCGATTCCGTAGGCAACACTACCAAGGCGGTCACCAAGGGCTACGCCATCGGCTCGGCCTCTCTCGCGGCCTTCCTGCTCTTCTCCGCCTACATCGACGAGGTGAACCACTACGGCACCCCGCTGAAGGAAGTGGATCTCGCCAACCCCATGGTCTTTGTGGGCGCGCTGATCGGTGGCTGTCTGGTCTTCGTCTTCGCTTCGCTGGCGCTCCGGGCCGTGTCCCGCGCCGCCCAGTCGGTTATCGAGGAAGTCCGCCGCCAGTTCCGCGAGAAGCCGGGTATCCTCCTGGGTACCGAGAAGCCCTCCTACTCCGACTGCGTGGACATCGTGACCAAGGCCGCCCTCTCCGAGATGGCGCTTCCCGGTGTTCTGGTGGTAGGGACCCCCGTGGTTCTCGGTCTGGGCTTCCAGCCCACCGGGCACGGCCACGAGGTGGTGGCGGGTATGCTGATCGTCGGTACGATCGTTGGCATTCTGATGGCGCTCTTCCTGAACAATGCGGGCGGCGCCTGGGACAATGCCAAGAAGTACATCGAGATGACCGGTGGCAAGCGCACCGATCCTCACAAGGCGGCCGTGGTTGGCGACACCGTTGGCGATCCCTTCAAGGATACCGCGGGCCCCTCTAT
>CAITDR010000045.1 GCA_903891165.1 uncultured Pseudomonadota bacterium | reverse complement strand
GGTCCTGTTGGTGGCGCACAAAGGGAATATGGAGGGAGACAACCACGGGATCTTCGCCGTCCACAGACTGGAGGGCCTCGAAGATCACGCCGACAGATCCCATCGCCAAGTGTTCCCGAAGCTCAAAAGCCCCGAGGTGCAGGACCACGCGCTGCTCGGTGGGGAGGGTAGGGACCTCGACCCGATTGCCGGTCAGGCGCAGGCGCAGTGCGCGGGAGGAACCCATGTCGGGAATGGCGGTGGGATCCTGAGCAATATTACGTTCTTCCATGGCTTCTCCCGATTCGCGGCGGTGGGGCTCGTCGCTCACAAGCACATACGGCAATTTCCCTATGAGACTTTTGCCTAATTTTCGCCAGCCCGAGAAAAATCACCAAATCGGATTTTTCTATAGGAAAAGCTGATCTATCTCCGTAATCTCTTGCCACGTCAATAGCATTGACAAGGGCATTTTTCCGCAGGGCGATGGGCCACTCATCGACCCCGCTCGGGCCGAGTGCGCTGGCGCCTTCCGTGGCCAGCAGCCGCGGAAGCCATCAGGCCGGGCCATGCGAACCGCGGCCTCTGAGCTACTTTTTGAGGCCCTCTTTCGAGCGGAAGAGGCTCCAGCGTTTGTACTCGTCCAGGAGCGTCTCGTCCGCTACACCATCGATACGCATGGCTTCGATATGAAGCGAAGTTGCACCTGCCTTCCAGACCACACAGCCGTCAGGATCGCGGAAGTCTGCGTTGGCAGCGCGGATGGTCAGACCGTCGGGAGCGCAGAAGCGGTAGGGATGTTCGGCGTCCCAGGAGAGGATGCCCAGCTGCGCCGGATCGGTGAAGGAGAGGTGTAGCTCGAAGTCCAAGCCGTCCCCATCGGGTACCATGAACTTTTTCTCCACGACGGCCCTGGGAAACTCCTTGGAGGCAGCTTCCCCTTGGACGTAGTCCTCCAGCAGATCGTTGAAGTCTCCTGAGCCGGTGCCGCGCAGATCCTGCCAGATGAAGACGGCCTTTCCGGCGGCCAGATCGATCTGGTAGAGGACACGCTCAAAGCTGATGCAGCCGGTCAAGCCGAGGAGGGGAAGCAGAGGGAGGAGGCGGCGGAGGTTCATTCTTTCACCACGGTGCGGGCTTCTTCCGCAGTCAACAGCCCAGCATTGATCTTGACGCAGACCGGAAAATAGCGGTCCTGATAGGAATTCAGGCTGACGAAGGCATCGTAGATGTTCCGAGGCCTGCCGACGGGATCCAGGCTGAGCCAGCCGGTAGACCAGTACACCGCATCGGCAAGCACGGACATACGCCAGTCGTCACTCCCTGCCTCCGCCCGAGAGAAACCGTTGGCGAAGTCCAGAAGAGTCTGTTCGCGGCTCTCGGAGCGCTTCATGGAATGACGCATGCGCACCCGAAAATGACCGGTTGCCTCATCGATCTCCAGCTCAGCGCGTAGCTCTGCATCCAGACCGACCACAAAATTCACGCCATTTTCTTCGACGCGGGCATTTTCCAGGCGGGAATAGTCTCGTGCAAGCTCTGCGATCTGGAGCTTCGCGTAGTCTCGGACACGCGTGGGAGAGGGGAGGTAGAGGGGATGGAGCGTCGCAAGAGGCACAGGATTTGCCAGCTGCGCCAACCCCTCGTCCAAGCCCATCGCGATCGCGGTCAGGTGCCCGGGATCCCCGGCAGAAGGCTCGTAGGTGCTATCAAAGCCGCGGTTGAACAGGTCACGTGCCGTGCCAGCGTCTGAAGGGATGTCTACCTGCGGCAGACCCGCCCGCAGGTCAGTGAGGAAGCGGCGGTACAGCTCCACATCCTTCTCGCCCCATTTTCCGCCATCTACCATGGTTTTCAGAACAGAAGCCTCCACCTTGCGGCCCCGCTGCTCCAGTAGCCAGAGATCTTCATAGTCCGCAGCCCCCATCTGATAGGCGGTGGCATCGGCCAGCTCATGTGCAAGGTTCAAGGTGTGAAAGATCACCAGAGCCTGTTGCAGGTCGGCGTCACTCCAGGTGAG
>CAITDR010000044.1 GCA_903891165.1 uncultured Pseudomonadota bacterium | reverse complement strand
GTGGAGATACCGGCCACCCGGACGGCAAATTCGACCGCCGCCGGGTCGGGCTTTACCGCCCGATACAGCGTTGTGACCAGCTTCTCGTGGCCGAAGAATTCCCGTCGTAGCGCATCGGGCGCAATCAGTGCGTCGACGGCGTTTTCGACTTCGGCGAGGCGATCCATTCCGCCCAAGGGCAGCGCCTCCATCGCCGCCAGATCCACCCCCTTCTCTACACAAAAGAGGGTGGCCGCCGCCACCTCGGCCCGCAGCATGGCGACCAGCGCCGCCTTGTTCTCCACCGGATTGGTGCCGCCCTTCCCCGCACCATAGATGGCCAGCGCCTTCTCCAGCGACGTGATCACGTTGGCATAGTCCACGATCACGCCGCTGTGTTTGCCGGGAAAGACCCGGTTGGCCCGCGCGATGGTCTGCATCAGCGTGTGGTTCCGCATCGGCTTGTCCAGGTACACGGTGGAGCAGCTTGGCGCATCAAAGCCGGTCAACCACATCGCACACACAAACACCAGCCGCAGCCGGTCTTCGGTGTCCTTAAAGCGCTCGTCCAGCCCGGGCTGGGAATCGTTCATCCGCCGCCGGTGGGGCTCGATGTCCAGCCCGAGCTTTTTCATCTGCTCGATCTCGTTCTGCCCGGGAGACACGATCACTGCCATGTCGGTGCTGCTCAGCAGCTCCTGCCGCTCGCGCAGGGTGGCGCGCTCCGCAGGGGCCAGGTCATACCGAAAAAGCTCCTTTTTCACCCTTGCGGCCTCGGCCGCCCAGTACTTCTGCACCTTGTCGTACATCCGAATTGCGGTGGCCTTGTCGATAGAGACCACCATCGCCTTGCCCACAAAACCGCGCCCCAAAAAGTGCCGTACAATGTCCTTTGCCACCGTCTCCAGCCGGTCGTCCCGCGTGATCAGGTGGTACTGCCGCCCTATCACCCTCTCCAGCTTCTCCTCCTGCTCGCTGTCCAGCTCGGCCTCCTCGATCAGCCGGTAGATGTCGTCGTTCAGGTCGGGGTTGACCAGCTCCAGCTCCGGCGTCCGGTTTTCATAAAAGAGCGGCACCGTCGCCCCATCCTCCACCGACTGCTGGAAGTTGTAGATGGACACATAGTCGCCAAAAACCTCCTTCGTGCGCTCCTCGCCCGCGATCAGCGGTGTACCGGTGAAGGCCAAAAACATCGCCTTGGGCAGCGCCGCCCGCATGTGCAGCGCCAACGTGTCGTACTGGCTGCGGTGGGCTTCGTCGGTCAGCACGATCACGTCGCTGCGCTCGGTCAGTACGTCGGGGGTCTGGAATTTGTGGACCAGTGTAAAAACATAGCGGTGGTTGCCGCGCAGCAGCTCCCTCAGGTGGGACCCGCTGCCCGCGTGGCATTGGTCCCCCTCGGCCTCGCTCACCGCGCCGGCCGCCTTAAAAGTCTTGGCGATCTGCTCGTCCAGCTCTACCCGGTCGGTCACCACCACAAAGGTCCAGTTACCCGCCAGTTTTCGCAGCACCTTCTGCGCAAAAAACACCATCGAAAAGCTCTTGCCGCTGCCCTGGGTCTGCCAGAACACCCCCCCGCGCCCGTGGCCCCCCTTCCGGGCTTCCAGCATCGAGCGGATGGCATTGTTGACGCCTAAAAACTGATGGTTCTGGCCCAGGATCTTGACCAGCCCGGCCTTGTGCTCGGAGAAAAGCGTAAAATTCTCCACCAGATCGAGCAGCCGCCCCGTCTGGCAGGTGCCGCGCAGCAGCACTTCCAGCGACACCCGTCGCGGCTCGTCCTCGCGCTCGATACGCTTCCATTCGAAGAAGCGCCCCCAGTCAGCAGTGAGCGAGCCCACGCGGCTGTCGGTGCCATTGCTGGCGATCAACAGGGCGTTGTACCAGAATAGCAGCGGGATCTGCTGCTTGTCGTGGCCGAGGTTTTCATCAAAAGCGGCCCGCGCCGGGACACCGGGTTTTTTG
>CAITDR010000043.1 GCA_903891165.1 uncultured Pseudomonadota bacterium | reverse complement strand
GGTAGAGGCTCCCGAGGCAAGCACATTCCCGACTATACTGCCTGTTCTCTCTGCAGCCGGCGCTGCAGGCGCTTTGACCTCCTCAGCGCCGACCCGCACACGGCCTGATGTCGTCGCAACTTGCTCCCACAGCCCCTCCAGCTTCGCCTCCCTCGGAAGCCCCTCCGGCTTTATGATCCGCCGCAGCTCCACCACCGGATCCAATCTGAAGATGTTCCACTCGACCCGGACCCAGTCCGCAACAATTCTGATGGGAAGACCACTTTTTGATAGTGTAGCCTGCATTACACATCTGATTCGGACGGTATCTTCAGCATCTCCGGTATGACGGATCAGCTCCCGCGATGTCTTCGCGAAGGCGGTACCTTCGACGGACTGAACCCGCACCATCCCTTCCAATTCTATACCGGCGTCCGAGAGCGGGCTGTTGTGCAGGCCAACGATCCCTCCCGCCAGTTCCTCAGAGCCGAAGGGTCGAAACTGCCACTGTTCTACCTCCTCATCCTCCCAATTCGGAAGTTCTCCCTGGAAGATCACCCGAGCCTCCGTCAGATCACACCTTGTAGTTTCCCTCACAATTTCATAGCCCTCGCCGTCTTTCAGTCCCCACATCGCGTCGAACACCGACTCCGGGGCCTCGTACACCGCCACCGCCACAGGTAGCCGCCGGACGATGGGGCGAGCACCATGCAGCACCACACACCCGCCCGCACACCGAATCGCCACCCACCTCTCCTCAACCTCCGTTCCCCGACTCGCGCCCGCTGGAATGACAGCGCGCATAGGCAACCTTTTTGTCAGTTCACCAGGAACCTCCATCCCGATCTGGACCCACTCGGATCCATCCACCGGGATCCCTCCTACTGTCAGTCGAATCGCCTCGTTTCCATGCGTAGTCGTACATCCAACCTCCACATTTTGTTGCGTTTTCATTCTTCACTCCCTACAACCTCGTCCACCTTCCCCCCCACAAACCCCCACGCCTGCCTCAACGCCTCCGACATCCCCGCCTCCGGATCCAGCTCCGCCCCCTCGGCCAGCTTCCCCCGCGCCAGGATGCCGCACCACGCATCCGGCAGCCGCTCCATCACCCGCCGGGGTACCGGGATCGGACGGGTGTACACCAGCCATTCGCTGTACTCCTCTCCCAGTAGGGGCCGAAACACGGTCGAGGCCGGCACCACGTCGTGCCCCCACGGTCCCCAATCCCGACGTACAAATAGCCAAGCGGCCTCAGTCTGGTACTCCAGACTACCACCTGGCCACCACTCCGGCTCGGCGCTGCCGGGGTGTGCCCACGCAACCTGCACGACGGGCTTTCCGTGCCAAAGCAGATCCAGGTAGCTGATGCGCTCCCGCCACCGGAAGTAGCCCCCATCCCGGCCAAGCGAATCTTTTATACCTTTGAGCTGGGTAAGCTGCTCCCGGATCCCCTCCGCAAGCCGCCCCAGCACAACGAAGGCTACATCTCCGGCGGAGCTTCGATTCAGCGGCGGCAGCTCGCAGTGCCGCGACTCAAATTGC
>CAITDR010000042.1 GCA_903891165.1 uncultured Pseudomonadota bacterium | reverse complement strand
TGTAGAGGGCCAGCGCGTCTACGGAGTCATCTTCGTAGGTGCTTCCATCACAATCATGATCCACGCCATCACAATACTCCGGGGCTCCCGTAAAGATCGCCGCATTTCCGTCGTCACAGTCCGTGCCATAGAGAGAAACCCCTGTCGGAAAACAGCCGAAGGAGGCCGTCCCGGCCCCCTCTCCATCCCCATCCGCATCTACATAGTAGAAGGTGGGATTTACCGGGTTATCGTCAATAATCCCGTTGCAGTCGTTGTCCTCACCATCGCAGGTTTCGTCGGCACCAGGGTGCGTGAGCACATCCTGATCGTCACAATCGCCGGGTGTAAAGACATAACCCAGCACGAAGGTGCAGAGAAACACCTCCTCCTCGCCGTAGCCGTCCCCGTCGTCATCGACGTAGGCCACCAGAGATCCCGTTCCCTGCCTGCGATCCGTATCGTCGCAGTCGCCCTCTGCTTCGGAGAGGCCGTCGCCATCGTCGTCGTAGTCGTTGGCAGAAACCACTTCAAAATTCACATGGGCGGCCCCGACCAGACCGTCCGAAGCCTCCGCGTAGGCATACAAGCTCCAATTACCGAGCGTGGTCTGCCAGGTGCAGCTCGCCGGACTCATGGAGGCACCGTCGCAACCCAGCTCCACCGAAGAGGTTCCGTCCCCCAGGCTCCAGCTTATGTTCCAGGGACCACTGAGGTCGTCGGTGATGGCAACTTCCAGCTGAAGGGTTGAGGATTCCCGGACCACCTGACCCATCGTGGGGACCAGAAATACCGGCATGGGGGCGTCTTCGTCGTTGATGGCGAGGGTGACCCGCTCGCTGCCGGTCAGCCCGTCGGGATCCTCGGCCTCTACCTCGATGATCGCCAGACCGGATGGCTGGGCAGGCAAGGTGAAGGACCAGCTTCCGTCGGAACCTACCGCCTGGAAGGCACTGAAGTCGGGGCTCCCGGCGGGGTCCGGCCAGATCCGTACATGCAGATCTTCCGAGGGTGACTCTTTATCGAAGGCATATCCGCTCACAGAAAAATTGCCTCGCCGGATATTCCCGTTGGTGGGGGCGGCAATCAACACCTGTGGTGCCTCCGCCGTAGTGGAGTCGCTCTCGCCCGTTTTTGTGCCGGTGCAAGCCAGGAGCAGAAGCATCGGCAGGCACCTCCAGGGTATGGAAGTATCCGTGCTCGCGGGTGGCGTCAACGCGGTCAGCGATGGAGTGGACATGGTGGCTCCGGCAGCAGCTCTTTTGTATGCAAGATCCGTGCCAACGGGTCTTCCTGGCTTTTTGCCGGATGGGGTGTCGAAATTTCGACACCCTTCGTCACCCCTTCGTCAGGGCCGCAAAGCTGGGCTTTTGCTGGATCCCTGACGAAGTCCATCAATCCCGCTACGAACGAAGCTGACAAATTCGCTGGCACGGTTCTTGCAGCAAAATCGGGCAGAGGTGCCCTCCGTGAAAAGCCATCTGCCCTTGGCCCTTGCTCCGGTTGCTCCGGAAAAAACTCAGGATCGACCGTCTTGTGGGCGCAGCAATGCCGAGCGGGCGGAGAAACTGGCGGGTCGCGGGGGCGCGAGCGAGAAAGCCCTGGGTAAAGGCTGGGAAGGTGGGATGTTGGCGAGCCTGGGCGAAGAGCAGCGTCCTTTGGGCGCACTTCGCGCCGCTTTTGGGCCTCGGGTGGATGGCCTTCGGATTGAACAGGGTAAAAGAACCGAAAATGAAAAGATCGGTGCGGAGGCGCACGCGGAGGGCTCGGTGGTGCGGCTCTCTGAAGACATAAATATGGATGATCCAGAGTTGTTGGGTTTACTGGCCCACGAAGTTGCCCATGCACTCGCGCCGCAGGGACAGGCCGAGGAGCTGGACCAGCCGGGGGATCCGGGGGAGGCGAAGGCCGAGGATGCGGGTTCCCGCTTTGAAACCTGGGCAAAGTTGGGTTTTGATGGGCCGGCACCGCAATTGCAGCCAGCCACTGGAGGGCGGGCGCGGATCCAGCGGAGCCAGAGCGAAGATGCCCCTTCCACGGATGCCGCCGCCGAAGAAAGCTGGTTGGACAAGACCCTTTCAGGGCTCTCGCGGGGCTACCAATTCCAGCGGGATCTGCGTCTGGCCCTGGGAGAAGTGCCGCTCCATGCGGCCGGGGTGCTGGGCGAGACCCTTGAGCTGATCTGGGAAAACCTCGATGCTTTTATGTTGACGTTGGGGATCTTCTGGGGGCTGGAGGCCGGAGTGGGCCTTCTGACGGCGGCACCGGATCCCAGCTTTGTGACCAAGGGACTCGCGGTACTTTTACAGGGGATTCTGCTGCTTTTCCTGGGTTTTGGGGTGGTAGTCGAGGCGGCACAGGCGGTGATGTACGGCTGGGAGGGCATGAAGAAGGCATGGGAGTCCGAGGGGGATCCGGGGAAAATCTCGGAGGCTTCGGTGGCTTTCTGTCGGATGTTGCTGCACGCGGTGCTGGCGGTTTTGGCGATTCTGGCGTTGCGGGGTGGGGTGGGGCGTGGGCTGACGGGGGTGGCGGGGAAGGGAAGAGCCGCGGCGGAAGGGTCTCCCGCCAAAGGCGGCGTTGTGGCCGAGGGGGCGGTGGCGAAGGGCGGGTCCACGGTCGAGGGTGCCACTGCGCGGGGTGGGGCGGATGAGCTGGTGGTGGTGGAGGAGGAGGCGGTTGCGGCTCGGCTGGGCGGGAAAGAGGATGTGCCGCCTTCGAAGAGCGGGGAAGTCTATGAAGAATTTGTCGAGCCTCCCTTCGAGGTGCAGGCCGTCAAACCGAAAACCAGAGGCCCTGCAGAAAAGCAGCTTGGCTCCAAGGGGATGTCGGAGCCCGTGGCCCTTACCCGCGAGGAGCTGGCCCGTGTTCGCACCTGGGAGGCAGCCCGGAACAGCTACCTGAAGCGCTGGCGCGAAGTGGATACTTCTCCGTATCCCAAGGAAGTCGCTGAACTTCTGGGGCCGGAGGGATCCGTGCGCAAGGCGATGACCCCGGATGATCTGGCTGCCGTGATCAAGGAGAAGAGGGGGGTGAAAATCAAGAAATCTGAACACACCTATTTTGATCACATCAGAGAATATAGTCAGGCTTCAGCCAACCTCAAGACTCGGATGATTGCCATCCAGGATCTCCTGAAAAAATTCCCGACGGAGAGTGAAGAGGGCATGATTCTTCGCGAAAAACTCGGTGATCTGAGTCGTCTCCTTGACCTGTACGAGAGCACCATTTAGGAGTCGGAAATGTCCCCTGAAGAAGTCAGCTACCTGAACGACCTTCGCAGCAACAATCCAGAAACGGTGGCGGATGCCATCATCGATCTGGGCAAACAATGCAGGAGTGCGCATGCTCCGAATGTGGTCCCTTTTCTGACCCACCCTTCGGCGGAAGTGCGTGCTGCGGCCATCCGAAGCCTGGCCTTTTATTGGGGGTTACCCGCGTATCGGGACCAGGCGGCCAGGATGATGAACGAGGATCCGGACGTGGAGGTGCGCGTGGTAGCGATGATGGGCTGGTCCGAGCTTGCACCTAAACAGGATCGCACTACGCTTCTCCGTCTCCGGGAGATTCTCGGGGATCGGAGCCTGCCCCCTTATCTTCGGGCCAATGCCTTCGACTCTATTCTGTCTCTGGCGGAGGCATCTCCCGATGTCCGCCTGGGCCAGAGTGTCCCTGTGGACGCGACGCTGGACGCCTTCATCGACTGGGCCTGGGTGGACCGGCTTTGTGGCTTGTCGGGGTCTTGAGGGGCCCGGCACGGTAGGGTGCCAACAAAGGGCGCTTGCGCCGCTCGGGGCGCACGCGCCTTGCGTGATGTGAGGAGGAGCAGGCTTATTTCCTTTATTTTTTCTGAATGAATGTTCATTCATGGAGATCCTGAACCACCAACGTGAGGCGCAACAGGCGCTTGTTCTATGCCCCCACTCAAATGGGTGTTCTGTACCGCAACCCAGGAGAGAAGTACATCGTTTTTCACGAGGGGCGACTCGCATGCCGGTTCAGAGCGATCCACGCAGCCGAGCGTGCCACGGGCACCGGATCCCGCGTGGCCTGAAGCAACGCGGTGCGGAGCGCCGGTAACCGTCCGCCGAACCCACCCTACGTTTTCTCCGCCCCCGCCTCCCACTCCTCCCGGATCGCCTGCGGCGTCAGGTGCGACACCGGTTCATCCAGGCGGCCCGCCACCTCTTCCAGGTACCGCCTCGGGTCGATCCCCTGCAAAAGGCACGTTCCCACAAGCGTATAGTACACCGCCGCTGCTTCCGCCCCCGCCGGTGAACCCGCAAAAAGGTAGTTGTCCCGCCCCTTCACCGGACGACGCAGATCCCGCTCCGTCGCGTTGTTATGGCACTCCAACATACCTTTCTCCAGAAACACCTCCAGCCGGGACCACTGGTTCTTCAGGTACTGCAGCGCCCCGTGCAGCGGCTGCTTCGGCACCGCCTGCGGCAGCTCCTCGTCCACCCAGACCCGGATCCCGTCCAGGATCGGGCGGCATAGCGTCTTCCTCAGACCCACACGATCCTCCAACGGTGCCGCCATCACCACACGCTCCACCATAAACAACCGGCGGATCGCCACCATTCCCGCAAGCGCCTTCTTCGGGTCGTAGGGCAGCGCCTCGTACAGCTTCCGACGCGCATGCGCCCAGCAGCCCGCCCGCGTCACCCCTTCCGCCTTCTCCAGAAGGTTGAAGTCCGTCGCCCCATCGATCAGCAACACCCCCTTGAAATCCTTGAACAACGCCGCAACCGTCTCTCCGCGCTTGTTGTCGGTGTACTCAAAGATCACCGAGTCCCAATTGCCCCATGCCCAGAGATGTCCATGGTGTGCCTTCCCTTTTACCGTCGGCGGGTCCAGCACCGGCATTCCCGTCGCATCCGCACGCAGCCAGCCGCCCCCCCGGACCTGATCGGCCAGCCATCCCCGGATCGGCTTCAGAAGGTTGGCAAAGGCCATCAACCAGTCCACCAATGTGGACCGGGAAAGCTCGATTCCCTCCCGCGCAAATCGCTCGGACTGCCGATAGGCCGGCAGGTGGTCCACATACTTGTCCGCCGCCACCTCGGCCAACAGACGGTTTCCGCACAATGCCCGGGGAAGGGCGTAGGATGCCGGGGATTCTGCGGTTTTCACCCCCGCGGAGGTGCCGTCCCGATGCGACGGCCAGGCCACCTTCTCCTGGAGGATCTGGTGTCGGACGATACGCGCAGGGATCCGCTCCAGACGCCAGCTTTCCTCGTAGCCGATGGTCACCGCCTGCGCACCGCAGCCACAGGGACAGTTGCGATCCGCAACCTCCGCGCGAAAGCGGACGGTTTCCAGATCGTTCATCTCGGAAACATCACGACGAACGTTCTTTTTGCGGTTGTTCCACTTGTATGGGCCACGCTTGCCCTTCGGGTCGGCCTGTCCGGCTTTGGGATCGGCGGGCGCTTCGGTGGTGTCCGGCGCTTCGGCGGTGCCCGACTGCTCCTTTGGCGCCACTTTCTCCTCCGGCTCCGGAATGGGCAGGCGGTTGGGGTCGAGGCGCTCGGATTTGGCTCCGTGAAGTTCGCGGCGGAGTTTTTCGAGGTCCCTCTGGAGCCGAAGGACGCCATCCTCGGCAGCCTGCAGGCGGATGCGCAGCTCCTCGATCTCCCGGTCGCGGGCAGCGAGGAGTGCGCGTAGTTCCTGGATCTCTTGCTCGGGTGTCATCGGGAGTATGTAGCCGACCGGCCGGATCCGGACAAGCGACTTAACAAGCCTCTGACCTGGAGCTTGGAGGATTCCAGCGGTGGAGCCGTTGGGCCTGGCGGAGGTCGATGCCTTCAAGCAGCGCAGCGAGCTCGGCGTTGGTGAGCGGGAGGGTGGCCCCCGAGAAGGGAGGGATGCGGAAGCGTCCCTGGCAGAGCTTCTTGTGGGCGACGACAAAACCTCCATGTTCAAACCAGAGAATTTTGAGGTCGGTGCGGTTGCGGTTGTAGAAGACCCAGACACCGTGGAGAGGTTCACCGTCGAGAAATCTGCGGACAACGCCACAGAGTCCTGCATGGGCGAGGTGAAAGTTGACGGGGGCTGTGGCGAGGTGGACGTGGAGCCCGGGGGCGATGTTCAGCACAGGACACGCACGAGGGTGCGGAGTTCGGTAGGATCAAAGCCGTGCGGGACATGTACGCGGATGGGTCCGATGTCCAGGAGGAAGGGGGGAGGCGCGAGGCGATGTCCTTCGCCCGGGCAGGTGCCTGCACTCCGACCCGGCGGCTCCGGCTCCGGGACAACGACGGGGACAAAGGCGGGAACTGCGCTTCGGAGGCGTCTTTCCCACCATGCGAAGGTGGCAGGGTGGAGTTGATGAAGGTTGGCGAAGTCTGGCTTGGAGAGGCCAGAGCTGCGCCATTGTTGAACGAGGAGCTGCCACTGCGCTGCGGACCGTCTAAGCATGAATGCCTCCGAAGACGGAGGGGATATCGGGGGACCGGCGGGCTGTCAGGATGGGGGTGGGCGGACGCTTACAAAGATGCCTACGCCGCCCATCCGGAGCGTTTCGTCCACGGCCCGCCGAAGGTTCCTGCACTGCCGACTTCCGTCTGGATAAATCGACCGAAGGTCGAAGCTGCTCCGGTTCAGAATTCCGAAGAAATGAGGAGTCGATGATGGCTGGTGCGGGCCGGGCTGTGGGCAACCCGCTTTGGGGTTGTCCAAGGGACTGTGGGCAACCCGCTCTGGGGTTGTCCAGGGGCTTGGGGTCAGGTTGTGGGCAACAGGAGCCCTGCGAGTGTTGTCCACAGCCTGTCCCCATGACCCGGCAGTCCTGTCAGCCCGGACAGCACGCCCTGCAGCGACGTCGGCACCGCCACGGCGCTCGTACTTCGCTAAACTTTTCGCTCTTCTGTCTCATTCACGTTGAC
>CAITDR010000041.1 GCA_903891165.1 uncultured Pseudomonadota bacterium | reverse complement strand
GTCAGGTGGTCGGGATGATCCGGCCCCAGGCTCTGGCCCAGCAGCTCGGCGGCTTCCCGGATCGCCAGCTCGGCGGCGGAAGAATCGCCCAGGGCCAGCAGGCAGGTACCCAGGTTCTGGAGGCTGCGGGCGCGGTCGGGGTGGGCTGCACCCCAGCGGGCGGCCTGCAAGGGCAGGATCTCCTCGTAGATCTGGCGACTTTCCTGAAGTTTCCCCTGGTGTTTTTGGGAGAGGGCGAGGTTCTGGAGGCAGCGCAGCCGCAGGTCTTCCGCCGGGTTGGCGGCCAGGACTTCATAAAAGTGATGGCTGGCTGCAGCCTCCTCCCCCGACTGGCTCAGAATCACCCCGAGGTTCTGCTGGCTGTTCAGGCTCTCGGGGTGGGTGGGACCCAGGAGGACTTTCCGGCCTTCCCAGGCTGTTTCTGCCATGGCCTTGGCCGCAGGCAGCTCGCCCAGGCGTGCCAGCACCACCGCGAGGTTCTGCTGGCACTCCAGGGCATGTTCCTGCTGCAGGGTGCCTTTTTCGCGGTGCCAAGCCAGCACACGCTCCCATCCCGCCCGCGCCCCACCGTCGCGACCAGCGGCATGATCCAGCTCCGCCAACCGCGCCAGCAGCCGCGCCGCCGTCTCTTCCTCCAGCGGCCCCTCCGTTCGGCTGCGGGCGTGGGGCAGTAGGGCATACAAAGGTGCATGAAGACGTGGATCGGAGAGTTCTGCCTGTTGAAAGGTCTGGAGCAGTGCACCGGTGGCCCGAAGGCCCAATGCCAGACGCTGCGCCTCCCGATCTTTTCGCAGCCGCAGCACACGCCGCAGCACCGGATGCAGCAGGAAATTACCTTCTTCCTCCCGAAGCAGCGACAGGCGCAGGGCTTCGGCCCGGCCGTTCTCTACCTCGGGCGGATCGAGCAACTGTTCACAAAAATTTCGAGGAAGAGGTACGGCAGCCAAGGAGGATAGCAGAAGCAACAGCGTCCAGCCTGCGTCCTCCAGCAACAAAAGACTGCTGCCCAGTACCGTGGCCAGGTTGCGGCTGGTGCCCGTCGGCAGATCCTCGCGCAATTTTTCGGCCAGGGCCAGGGCATCCCGCCCCGGATTCGCCAGCTTCCGCTCCCAGGTCGGATAGGGCTCCGGGTCGGGCTCCCGTCGTAACAGCGCTCCCAACAGCTCCAGGGCGACCGGCAGGTAGCCGAGTGTGGCGCACAGGCGACGGGCACTGTCTACGGCGGTGCCGACGGGGCGCCACTGCTCCAACAGGCGCTGCGCTTCCTCCTCCCCCAGCCCCTCCAGATCCAGGCTTTTGCCTGGCCGATCCATGGCGCGGGTCGTCCGTAGTGTCTGACCGTTTGCGGTGGGCGCATCCGGGGATTCGGCAGGGAAGTCATCGAGAATCCACAGGTAGGGTCCACGCCGCGACAGCGCCACATGCAAGGCCGCCCGACGTTGCTCCTCCTCGCCCGGCGGCAGGCCCAACAGGTCGGCGACCCGCAGATCATCGGCCTCTACCCAGAAGATTCCGCCCGGCCAAGCGGCGGCAAACAGGTTGGCGTACTCCACCGCCAACAGGCTCTTGCCCAGACCCCCCATGCCCCGGATCTGCACCGGCCCGGGCTGGGAGAGTAGCTGGTGTAAGCGCCATAGTTCCCGTATCCGACCGCTAAAACGTGGGGAAGAGGGGCGGGGGAAGGGAAGCACCGTCGGCAGCGGGGATGGTGGGCCGAAGGGCTCGGGCGGGGGGAGCAGTGCAGCAAAAAAAGAAGGAAGATCCTCGGCGTGGTGGATCAGCTCCGCCGGAAAGTGCGCGGGTGCCGCCACCCCAGGTGCGCAGAGCAGGTAGATCCGGCGGGAAAGCTGGCTTCCCGCCGCTATCCAGGCGCGACGCAGCTCCCATTGGCAGATGGCGCTTTGTTCATAGTCGGTCGTAAACCAGACGATCAAGGCGCAGGATTCAGCAAGACCCTGCTGCACCGCCGCGGTCAGGCTCTCCCCCTGCTCCACCCGCTCCTGATCACGCCATAGCTCCAGGCCCCGCTCCTCCAGCGCCTTGCGCAGGGGCCCCAGCTCGGCTGCCCGCCGGGTCCGGTAGGAGAGGAAGATCATCCGCCCTAGGCCTTCTGCATGGCGACGTGACTCTGATCAGAGTCACGCCACAAAAATACTGCTTTCCAGCCCATGATCGCCGTCAGGGGATGGGTCCCACGGTGATGGTGCCGCTGGGTTCCGGGGCCAGCAGGATCGCGGCGGTTGCCGCTCCGCCTCCCGCCACCACCGCCCCGAGCCCTGCCCAGACAAACCAGGGTACACCTTTCTTTTCGTCGGGACTGGCCTGCACTTCGACCTTCGGTGGATCCAGGAGCAACCCTGCCAGCAGATCGTTGGCGCCCACATCCAGGGGCGCCACCTGCGGGCTCACCCGGTCCGGCCGGATGTTTCCGCTTTCATCCAACATTTCCGCCAGTTTCGGCACGGATGCCACCAGCGAGCCCACGGCGTCGCTGCCCGACTCTGCGGGCACCACGCGCGAGAAGGAGGCCGACTGCGGATCGTAGAACTGCAGGTAGGACTTCCCATCGACCACGCCGCCGATCAGGATCAGCTCGGCCTCGCTGTAGCGGCCCAGGGCCTGATAAAGATAGCGGGTTTGGAGTGCCCGGCCGGTGGCGCTGCTCTCGGCATGACCGAGGTTACGGCGCTCCAATGCTGCTTCTACGCGGGTGGTCTTCGATGCTTCGATGTGCACATCGTCGCGAAAGGTGGAACCTTTGGGGCCGCGCGCCACCACGATGTGGTCGCCGGGCGCCACGGGGAAGTCCTGCACCGGGGAGGTACCAATTTCCCGGCCATCCAGGTAGATGATTGCATCTGCGGAGGCCATCACCCACAGCCGCCCCGTGGTCTGTGCCGTCACCCGACTTTTTGCCTCTTCAAAAAGGCTGCGCGCCTCAGGCGAGTAGGAGGCGTTCTCCAGCGTGCGCAGCGGGTCCAGCATAGCTGCGCGCGAAAAAGCTTCCTTTGCTGCATCTTCTTCGCCATTGGCCAAGTGGCACAGCGCCAGAAGTAATAGTGCATCCTGGAGATCCCGGCCGGAGCCCGCCAGCTGCAGGGCCTGGCTCAACATCTCGATGCCCTCCCGCAGCGGCGGGATGGCCTCTCCCGGCTGGGCGCGGTCATAGAGGATGCGGGCCTCCTGCACCAGCTGTTTGCCGGGACCGAGAGCATAGTCCTCGATCAACAGGCCTTCTTTTCCAGCCAGGGTGGGCGCAAGCACATCCGCCATCACCGGCTCCAACGCCTCCGCCTTAAGTGCTTCCTCCAGCCGATCTTCGGCACGCCCCGCCTCATTTCCGACCAGGCCGGGAATGTGGATACCTACCAGCACCACCTCGGGTGTGGCCAGGGCCAGGCTCGCCAGCAGAAGAATGCTCATCGTCGGAGTTTAGCCTGCTGGAGCGACAGTCGCACGCATGGCCGGGAGATCGCCGCTCGCGCGTGATAAGGGCGCGGTGCGACCGGAATATCCATGCACGGAAAGATCCTCTTCAACGGAAATATGGGCTCTTTGAGCCTGTTGATGCACCGGGTTCGTCCCTTTATCCGCGGGAAGTGCCTGATTGTCACGGCGGCATGGGGCCCGGGGGAGTTCGGCGACGCGCCCATCCGCGATGCGTTGAACGCGGTGGGGATTCCGTCGGACTGGCAGGGGGGCTACGACCAGAACATCAAGAATTTGAGCGCCTGGCACGCCTGGAATGCCTACCTGCAGCGCCATCCCCATGTGGCGCGGGTGGAGAAGGAGATGCAGCAGGTGGGAGCCGAAACCCGTGGCTTCTATTTGGAGAAAACCTCCTTCCATGCACGTCGGGTGCGACATGCCGTACGTTCGGCGCAGAGCCGAATTCCCGGCTTCAGCCTGGGAGGCTTGCCGATGCTGCCGCGCGACGCACTCCGACCCGAGGCGACGCTGGGCGGAAAGGAGCTTTTAGGCTGGGCGCTGACGCGGGAGCTGGTCCATGAGCTGGCCGACCTGACCCAGCACGACGCGCGGATGATGGAGGCTTTGGCCGAGGTGGAGGGGGCGGTGGCCACCCGCACCGGGCTCTGCTTTGATCCGGACTGGCAGCAGCAGCGGGCGCTCCTGCAGGCGCGCCTCCTGGAGGCCGATACGATTTTTCTTTTGGGAGGGGAGCCGGGGGAGCTGCTGGGTGCGCTGCGCTTTTTTGACCTGAAGGGGGCGCTGCAGGAGACCCTGCGGCGCGGAGCGGTGGTGGTGGCAATTTCCGCTGGTTCGTTGGTACTTTGTGAACGGATGATCGTCTACAATGACTACGCTGCGGAGGCCGAGAAGCGCGAGTTCCGCCTTTTTGACCGGGGGCTGGGGATTGTGGGCGGCCTGCAGATTCTGCCGCACTGTATGGACCGTATCCAGACAGATGACGCTGATAACCTGGCTTATCTCGCGCGCCGTTTTTCATCGCACGCCTGTGTGGGGCTGAACGAGGAATCTTTTTTGCTGGTGGACCTGGAAAGTGCAAGTGCAACCTCGGTCGGAAGCCAGGACGGG
>CAITDR010000040.1 GCA_903891165.1 uncultured Pseudomonadota bacterium | reverse complement strand
CGGCCGATGACCTTTTTCGAGTGCCCGAGCTACCATTCTCAGCCGATGCACCTCGGCAGTATCGTAGATGCGCTGGCCCCCTTCGGAGCGGGTGGGCGTCGGCACGCCATAGCGTCTCTCCCAGGTACGCAGCGTATTGACCGGCACTCCGGTAGCCTTCGACAAAGCGCCGATGCCCAACCCGATCTCAGACATCAGACCCCCACCCTGCAACTGCCGCTTTCACAGCCTGCCCGGCCGGTCCAGGAAAGGCGGTTTCGCGCGAAGACCCCGTAGGCCAGGTCCAGCAGAGACGACACCCCGGGAAGGCGTGTCAGCGTCACCAGCGGCCCAAAACCCACCGCGCTGTAGAGCTGCCGGAACACCTCGACGCCACTGACCCAGCGCCCGTCCGGCATCTTTCCGTGGATGCTGCCCATCAGCGTCTCATAGTCTTTCCCGATGGTATCCATCGAGAAATCTATCGTTGTGATGTCGGTAAAGCGGATTGCATCGCGACGATCCAGCCTCCGGAGCATCGCAATCTCTCGCGTACACAGCGGACAGTCGCCGTCAAAAAAGACTTCGAACAGGGTCATACCAGCTCCCTCTGTTCAAAATCTATTCACTTCCAAGCGGAGCGGCCAGGGCTCAGGCCACCGGATGTTGAAAATGGGGCGGATCAGCGGGCGGCTTGGAAGGGTTGGTCTTCGGGGCATTCGGCCCGGCGGCAGGAGGTCCCACCTGAAGCCCACGCTGCAGCAGCCACTTCCAGGCCAGGTTCTTGATAGAGGGCGCGAGAAAACGCCGCACGGGCGCAATAAAAAGCACCAGTCCCACCACATCGCTCAGGTAGCCCGGGGTGATCAGGAGCACCGCTCCCACCAGCACCAGACCAGCCTCCACCAGCTTATCGGCCGGGGGAATTCCCTGCCGCAGACCCTCAAAAATCTCGCGCAGCACCTGAAAGCCCGCCCGCTTGCCCAGCCAGCTGCCCAGGATCCCGGCCAGAACAAGGGTCAACACCGTCTGCCAAGCGCCCACCTGCTCGCCCACGGTGATGATCAGCCACAGCTCCAGAGCCGGAAAGACCGTGAACATCAAAAAAAGTACGACTGAAGTCATGATTTCTTCGCCTCCTGCCACCAGCGCTCCAACTGCTCCGCACCCGCCTGCTCCATCGGGATGTCGGCCGCTTTGGCAAGGCTCTCCACCTTCCGAAAACGTCCCTCAAAGCGCGCATTTGCCTCTCTCAACGCATCCTCCCCCGATACGCCGATGTGCCGCCCCAACGACGACGCAGCCAGCAGAAAGTCACCATACTCATGGCGGATTCGTTCGGGATCCCCCCCTTCAAGGGCCTCCCGAAGCTCCGCCTCCTCTTCCTTCAACTTGCTAAACACGCCCTCCCGATCCGGCCAGTCAAAGCCGACGTGCGCCACCTTTTCTCCGACCCGGTGCGCCCGCTGAAGGGAAGGGAGATCGCGGGGAACTCCGTCCACCCGCGATCCAGAACGGCGCGCTGCTTTTCGCGCCTCCCAGATCCCCGGCCCCCCCGGTAGGCTGGGGTCAGCAAAAACATGCGGGTGGCGCTGGATCATCTTCTCGGTGACCCCCGCCGCTACTTGATCAATATCAAAGTCGCCTTTTTCCTCGGCAAGCCGGGCATGGAAGAAGATCTGGAAGAGCAAATCCCCAAGCTCCTCTTTGGTGGCCACCGGATCCTGCCGATCGATCGCTTCCAGAGCTTCAAAGAGCTCTTCCATCAGGTAGGGCCGCATGGAGAGGGCATCTTGCTGCCGATCCCAGGGACAGTCGCTGCGCAGTCTCGCCACCAGGCCCCGCAGGGCTTCCAAGGACACGATAAGACCTCTCGACTGTGATAGTCTTAACGGAACCTGCTTCGTCGTGCCGGAGAGTGCTTGAGCAACGAGACCCTTCCTGCCCCTTTTGCCCACTACACCCTTCTGGAAAAGATTGCAGTCGGAGGTATGGCTGAGGTTTTTCGCGCCCGCATCCAGGGGGCCATGGGCTTTGAAAAAACTGTGGTGATCAAGCGGATGCTGGACACCCTGGCCCAGGACGAAGAGTTCAAGCAGCTTTTTATGGCGGAGGCGCGCATCGCCGCGGCACTCTCGCACGTAAACATCGTCCAGGTCTTCGAGCTGGGACAGGAGGGTCCATTTTTGTACATTGCCATGGAGCATGTCCATGGTATGGATCTGGCCCGGCTGGTGCAGAAAACGCGCACCATGGGAGATTTTCCACTTCCTCTGGCACTTTTTGTCATCTGTGAGGTCCTGAAGGCCCTGGCCTTTGCCCACTCCGCGGCCGACGCCGAGGGGAATCCGCTCTATCTGGTGCACTGCGACATCTCCCCACAGAATATGCTCTTGTCCTTTGCGGGCGAGGTCAAGCTCACCGATTTTGGGATTTCTCGGGCCGCTTTTCAGCGTGGCCCCCAGGACGTAATTCGCGGAAAATACGCATACATGAGCCCGGAGCAGGT
>CAITDR010000039.1 GCA_903891165.1 uncultured Pseudomonadota bacterium | reverse complement strand
GGGCGATCATCGACGACAAGCTGCAGATGCAGAACCTCGCCCAGCTCGCAAAGTCCACGCTGCTGCAGTACAACAAGGCCGAGATCGACTTTATCTACCCCAAAGGTGGACTTCACGCGACCTGGAAGAAGGTGTCGCAGATGATCCTCGCCAACGGCGGGCGCATCCTCACCAACACCTCGGCGCGCATGGTCCCCGGAAAAAACCGGATCGAAGCCATCTATGCCGGGGACGAGCGTATCGAGCCCTCGATGGTGGTGTGGACCGCGCCCATCACCCTGGCCTGCGAGCAGCTACGCCAGGAGGTGCCCAAGCTCCCCTACCTTGCGACGCTGATCTACAACGTGCTGGTCAGCAAGGAGACACCCCGGCAGTACCAGTGGTGCTACTACGGTGCGGACGACATCGTCTTTTCCCGCGTTTCTATTCCCAAGTTCTTCTCCGACGACACGGCGCCTCCCGGAATGACCGGGCTCTGTGTGGAGGTCACCTGCCGCGAGGGTGACGAGCGCTGGCAACATGCAGAGCGGCTGACCGACTGGGTGGTGGACGATCTGGTGAAGGTGGGTCTGGTGGGCGCGCGTAAGGATGTACAGGATGTACGGGTGGAGCGGGTGCGGGATTCCTACCCGATCTATCACAAGCACTACCCGACCGAGCTGGAGAAGGCACGCAAGGCGCTGAGCCGCTTCGAGAACCTGCAACTGGCGGGCCGCACCGGGATGTTCTGGTACAACAACATGGATCATTCGATGGAGAATGCCATGCAGATCACCCGGAAGATGATCCGGGACTCTGGCCGGGCGGACGTGGAAGAGGGCTTGCTGGCGGCGGGTCGGCGGGCCTAACCTACAGGCGGGCCCACAAAAAGGCAGGCACAACTGGCCTAAATGATTCCGGCCGCCCACTCCACCACGATGGCATCGCCGACGTGGATCTCGCCGGGGTTCAACACAAACAGGTGGATCCCGCGGAGCCGGTGTTTGTGGAGGGCAGGCTGGCTGATAAACTCCAGCGCCCCTTCCACCGAGCGCTTTTTGAACTTCCCGCAGCCATTGTGGGGTTCAGGGCTGACCTGCAGCCAGGCCGTGCCGATACGTACCACCGAGCCGCAGCTCAGCAGCCTGTCGTCCATATCCATATCAACAAAAATGTTATCGCCAAAGACTTCGATCTTCTCGTCCGGGCAGAGCATCCGCGCCACATCTTCCCGCATCATGGTGATCTGGCAGTCGGAGTCGCGCTTGCGGCTTCGGGTCCACCGATCCCCTTCGATGCCGCCCTCGCGCGTGACCCGCAGCGTCTCCACCACCTGCCGCTCGCCGCTTTCAGGGCGTAGCACAAGCTTTTTTACGGTTCCTTGCAGCCAGGAGGCAGGCCGGAGGGCTTCGTAGCGGCTTTGGAGGAGGGAGAGAGGGGAGGAGTCCATTCCTGCGGTTTATCGTGGGGCTTGAACCGTGACCAGAACAGGCACACGGGCGCACACCAATGAATGATCATTCAGCAGAAAGGATGGT
>CAITDR010000038.1 GCA_903891165.1 uncultured Pseudomonadota bacterium | reverse complement strand
GCTGCACCCGGTAGGAAGCGAAGTTCACCCCCACCAGAGATTGTCCCACAACGCCGAGAAATTCGTTGAGGCCCACAGGGTGGCAAAGGGTCTTGTGGACCGCCTCGTGCCCCGAGAGCACCACCCGGTACTGCAACAGCCCCATCGGCACCCACAGCACCGCGAACCACCAAGCCTCCCGCAGCCACAGCGTAGAGGCGAGCATCCCCACAATTCCCAGGTAGGTCGCCACTAATCCAGGGAGTGAGCTGTTGCGCAGGTCCTGGCGTAGCTCGCGCAGCCGACGCTCGAATTCGGCGCGTCGCTCGCCAGTCTGGTTCTGCTCAGGTTCCGCTTCCACCGCTCCGCGTTATAACCCGGACCGATTTTTTCCGCAGATTCTCTGTAGAGAAGGTAACCTGGGATCCTGATGAAGCCGCCTCGCTCTCCCCGCCCTCCGCGCTCGGCCGACCGCCGCTCCGAGCAGCCACGTCGCGACCGCCATCCCGCCGAGGGCCGCCCCACGATGGGCGGGCGGCCTCCTCAAAAAGCGAGGGTAGAACAAAAGGAAGAAGGTGCGATGGAGTCGCTGAAGCTCAGCGGCGAAGTCCTGGAGGGTCGCAACGTGGTGGTGGAGGCGCTGCGTCGGAAACGCCGTGCGCTGCGCCATATCTACCTGGACGATGCGGCCAAGGCCGACGAAAAGGTGACGGAGATCATCGAAAAGGGCGGGAAGTTGGTGCGGCGGGTGCCCCGGCATCTGCTGGATCGGGTGTCCCAGACCGGGGTCCACAACGGGGTGATCGCCGACGCCGATCCGCTCCCCGAGCTGTCCCTACGTGAAGTGCTGGCCGCCAACCCGGATCCTTTTCTGGTGCTGGTGGACGAGGTGCAGTACGAGCACAACCTGGGAGCCATCCTGCGCTCCGCGCTGGGTGCCGGGGTGGACGCGGTGATCGTGCCGGTACAACGTGGCAAAGGGCTGTCTCCGGTGGTGCAGCGGGTGAGTATGGGCGGTGCAGAGGCCGTGCCGCTGATTCGCGAGGGGATATCTTCCTCTTTGGCGGAGATCCGTCGCCAGGGCATTCTTGTCGTGGGTGCCGATATGGATGGGGTGCCGCCCTGGGAGGTGGACCTGACCGGACCGGTGGCCATGGTGTTTGGGGGAGAGGACAAGGGGCTCACGGATCCGGTGCGGAAGCGCTGTGATGTAATTCTCGGGGTTCCTCTTCTGGGAAACCTGGAGTCGCTTAACGTCAGTGTCACCGCCGCCCTGCTGATGTTCGAGCGCCAACGCCAGCTGCGGCAGCGGGGGGACTGATGCTCTGGTGGCTGCTGGCCTGTAGACCCCAGGGGGACATCTGCCTGGGCAGCCGCAGCAGCCCCTTTGTGCCGGTAGAAGAGGAGGAAGTGCGGGCCACCGAGGCTGATCTGGTCTGGGAGGCCGCCGACGGAGGCAGCATGGCCGCGTCGGAAAGCTGCCCGCAGCCTCCCTGTGTGGAGCTTGTTGGGCCTGGCGAAATGTCTGCATTTGTCGAGCTGAATCGTGAGGTTGATAGCCGGATCCGGGCCTGGCTCTGGGCAGAGGGAACATCGCGACTGGAGCTGCGCAAGGAGAACAGCGCAGGTGAATTTGAGACGATTGCAGGCTGGGATATTCCCGAGGGGGACTCCGAGCTGGACCGGAGCTTCAGCATCGACCAGCCAGGGGGTCGGACCACTTTGGTCGCACGCACCGAGGGCAGGTTGCGCCTGGACGAGCCCACCCTGAGCTCTTCGACCTGGGCAGCCGTGGAGGGAGAAGGTGTCGAAAAATTGCGCCTGGGTTTTCTGATCCATGCGGAACGTCAGAACAGTTTTTTGAAGGAGGAGGCTTCCTTCCAGCGCAAAGCGGTTATTCTGGAGGATCTCGCCGAGCTTCTGCACGGTGTGGGTCAACGCCTGACCGTCCAGGTGGACGATAGCTTCCTGGAGGCGGCAACACGTTGGGATCCCGGTTGGTTCAAGCGTATGCGCGCCATGGGCGTGGGCTGGTCGGTCCACCTGCATGCCGGCGGAAGTGAGGAGAGTTTTACGGAGGTGCTGGACGCCAGCCTCGCGGCCTTTGACACGGCCGGGTTGCACGTCACCGACCTCAACGGCGGTTTTGATGGATCACTCTGGTCTACGGCCCCGGATCGCGGCATCCTCAGTCTGACCGCCTACAAGGAGGCCTCCACCCAGGCCCGCCTGGACTATGTGAGCACCCAGCCCTGGCGTCCCCCCGAAGGCAGCTCCAGTCGCGACGAATTTGCGAAGGATGATCCGGAAAGTCCCCTGATCTACCTACCCGGTGCTCCCACCCGCGAAGAGGATCCTACACGCCTCGCGCCCTTCTGGGGCCGTGTGCTCTCTCAGGCACTTTCTCAGGCAAAGCCTGGACGTGTCAATACCTGGTATCTTCTTCTCCATGTCAACGACTTCGGTCCGCTGCCGGTGGAAGACTTCGATATCTGGCTGGAGTCAGGCGCCTGGGAGGAGGAGAAAGGGCAGCTCTCCATCGCATTGGAGGAGAGCTTTGCTCCCTATCAGGATCGCCTGATCCCGTCGGTACCGACGGAGATGTCGCGGGACTACCTTGCCTGGGAAGAGAGCTGTTCCACCCGGTGAATCCTGTCGTCTGGACTACAGCTCTTCCTGCTGGTGGCTCATAAACACCACATCACTTCGGGGGGTGGTGATGCACAACAACCGGAAGCCCACGGCGATCTGGTGGTCTTCCAGCACATACTGATCTTCGATAATCTCCGCCTCACCCTCCATCAATTTTCCAGTGCAGGTCAGGCAGCCGCCATTACGGCAAGACGACGGGAGCTCAAAACCCGCACGTTCCGCGGCTTCGACGATGTACTCCCCGGGCTCACAGGGAAAGTGGATATCCAGCTTTTCCGGCTCGGAATAGACGCGCACGCGGAAGGCCTGCGTCGTGGTGCCGAAGGTGGGCCGCAGGTGGGCAGCACGGGTGGGAGAGTCGTTTCCGCTGCGGAGTTCGGCGGGAGGGGGGGCGGTAGGAGGGGAGCTTTCTGCTGGGGTAGCGGCTACTGATGTTGACGTGTCAAGGGTAGGTACTGCGGCGACGGGCGCGGCGACATCCGCGACAGCGGGCACCGGAGCAGGCGCGGGTACAGCGACGGGGATCGGGGTTGGAACCGAGGGAGCAGGGGGCCTTTCCGGAGCCACAGCAGCTACCGGGGCGGGTGCTGGACGGGCGGCAGGCACCACCGGAGGAGCCTCCTCCTTCTTTGCCCCAAGCAGACCCTTGACCTTTTCCTTCAGACGATCCCGCAGCCCCATCGGACCTCCAGCCCGCCTTCTATCGGCTTTGTGGACTTCTGGCGTGGAAAGTTTGGGCTGCGCGATCCAGGTCACGAAAGCGCGTCGGCTACCGGCTGAGGGCGCTGCGCTTCCCGGCGGCCCGCAGGCCCCGGCCGCGCTACGTTCGCTCATGTCCACGCTCGACCGCTACCGACAGATCTCCGCGTCGCCCACCCGTCCCGCTGCTGCTGCGGCTCCTGGCAGCTTCGATGTGGCCGATCTCTATGCAGGCCCCATCGACAGCCCTCAGCCCGACGCCGGCCAGACGCCGCTGGATGAAAAGCTTCGGCAGGCCTACTTCTGGATCACCAACCACGCTATCATCAGCCCCTTCTACGACATCGAGTATAGCGACAAGCCACCCCAGAGCTGGACTTTTGGGGACCAGAAGGTACAGCTTCGCCTGCCCTCGGATCAGAGCTATTCTTCCTATGTGTTGCTCCCGCTCTTAAATCTGGCGGTGCGGCGGCGCTGCCTGCTGGTGGGCGGACCGGGAAGGGGAAAGACGGCAATTGCGGTGATCATGGGGATCTTGGCCGGCTATCCACTGCGAGAAGTTCGCCGCGCCATCCAGCATGGTCAGCCCCAGATGACCATTGCCGATCTGTTAGGAAATCCCCTTCCTTCCAGTCTGGTCAGCGCCACCGACATGGACGAAGTCAAAATCTCCTGGCGGCGCTGGCTGTCGATGCGCATCAAGATCATCGACGAGTACAACCGCATCCCGACGAGGACCCAGTCGGCACTTTTGACCGTGATGGCCGATAACTATGCGGAGATCTACGATCAGATCTACGAGTGTCCCGAGGCGGCCTGGTATCTGACCGCGAATGACGATGCAGGCGGCGGCACCTACGAGGTGATTGAAGCGCTGCGCGATCGGATCGATGTGGTGGTCAAAGCCCTGCATTTTAACAGCCGTTTTTTGGGGGAGCTGCTGCAGCGGGTGGAGGATGGGGTCAAGCCAGAGGAGGTGGTTCCGCCGGAGATCATCTTTACCGAGGCCGAGCTGGGCCAGATGGAGGGGCAGATCCGCAAGGTGCGCCTGCCGACCCCGCTGCGGCGTCGTATTGAATTCTTCGCCTCACACTTTGAGTTTTTTGAGCCAGCGGCGCGACAGGTGGAGTATATGACCAAGGACACGGTCAAGCTTTCAGGGCTTGACTTCCAGAGCTTTACCGCCGCTGAGGCGGGGAAAGATGCGGTGGCCGACTTGGGCGTGCAGACCCGCAACGGCCTGTCGGTACGTGCGCTGATGACCATGCTGGTTTTTTCCAAGGCGATGGCCTGGTTCCGGGGCGCTGCCGAGGTGACCTTTGAGGATCTCCGGCAGATTCTGCCCTTCGTATTGCACGACAAGCTGGTTCAGAATCGCGACGCTCCGGTCTTCGAGCAGCCGGGGAATGCACCGCTGCGGGCAGACCATGTGAGCTGGATCCGTAGTCTTTTTGAGGCATCCTGTAAGGAGTATGACCGCCAGAACCTGGATAAGGATGATCCGGTCGGAAAATTCTCGGCGGAGTTTGAGGCCGGCCTGACCGGGCTGGGGGAGGCCGAGGTGCGCAAGCGACTGTCCGCCATCGAAAATACGCTTGCAACCTGGTCGAAGGGCCGAAAGTTGTACGGACACCTCTACGATGACCTCCTGCAGCTGAAGTACCTGCACCAGCGCTACACGAATTATCTGCGGTGGCTCACATGGCGTTGAGGGAGGAGCTGGAGAATCGCCGCGAGCTGCTGAACGATCACTTCCGACGCTTTAAGCATATGTATCCTGCAATACAATCTGAGGATTTTGCGCCTCTCCTGCGGGAATTGCTGGCTCCCATCGTGGACGGGCTGCCGGAGGAGCAGCAGGCGGTGGTGGTGGAGCCGCTCTACCTGCTGCTTCTGGAATTGTTGGGGAAGAAGCTGGTTGGGCCGTCGGCGTCGCAGCCCTGGGTGCAGCGGGCCTGGGCGGAGCTTTTTCCGGTGGCGGCCCGGCACCTCGCCGCCGACAGCAGCCGCCGTGCGGTGGCGCTGAGCAATGCCGCCTATAACCTGGGGATAGAGGTCGATGCCCGTCCGGAGCGATGGCTGACCGGGATGGCGCGTCTCGCGGCGATCTGCGAGGATGGAGCTTCCTGGTTGGCCTGTGGACAGGTGCAGGGTTGGCGGCACGGGCTGGCCTGGAGCCGGGAGGGGGCACTGCGGCAGTGGGAGCTGCTGCCGGAGGAGCTGAAGGGACCAGCTCTGGAGGTGGAGGGGGTGGAGATCGAGCGTCTACGCCGGGATCTGGCCGATCCCTGGCTGCGGCCGGGTGGGGAGCGTAAGGAGCGGCACCTGATCCGACGGCGCATGGGTAATTTTCGGGGATTTGGCGGCAATTTTTTGAGGCCACCGGTGGTGGAGGTGTATGGGGGCGCCATCTTCGTGCGGGCGGAGGGGCGCTGCTGGCGTCTGGATGCAGACTACTTTGGAGCCACTCTCCGGCCGGTGACCCCCCCAAGCGGCAGCCCCGAGGGTATGGGGCCCTGGAAGATCCACTCCACAGGGAAGGTGGAAAAAGGAGATGTCTCCGAAGTCTTTCTGGAGCTACGTGAGGCGGCCAGCGTGGCCGGGACGGCGCACAGCCTTGTGGTCTGCACCCCCCGCTCGCACAAGCTCTGGGTGGTGGCGGCGGTGGAATGAGTCCCCTGCTTCGCCAGTGGGCGCAGAGCTGGGAGCAGGCCCGGAACCTGTGGAGCCGTTTTGTGCAACTTTCGCCACCCCATTTTTGTGAGACGGAGGAGGAGGAGCGGCGCGAGGGGCTTGCGGGTTCCTTTGCCATGATCCGCCTGACCGACCACGCCGTCGTGATCAGCCTGCGTTTGGTGCAGCAGCAGGGTCTGCAGGAGTTTGCGCTGCCCATCCTGGCCCACGAGATCGGCCACCACGTCTATGCGCCGGGAGATCTGGTGGATCAAGCCCGGATCCTGGCGCGGATCCGTCGGGCGCTTCCGGGTCTGGAGCGCTACGCACCCATGGTGGCCAACCTGTACACCGACCTGTTGATCAACGATCGCCTGCACCGGGAGTTTAAGCTGGACATGGCGGCGGTGTACCGGAAGTTAGAGGAGGGGAGGAAGAACGACTCTTCCGTGCTGTGGCTGCTGTATCTGCGTGGCTACGAGCTGCTCTGGAACCTGCCGCGCGGCACGCTGTGCAAATCCCCCAAAGAAGAGAGCTTCCAGGCCGATGCTGGATTGTTGACCCGGGTTATCCGCGTCTATGCACGGGACTGGGTGCGGGGCAGCGCCCGTTTTGCGGTGCTCCTTCGGCCCTATCTGGAGCAACTCCCGGCGGATTCCGTCCCTTCCTGGCTGGATGCGCTGCAGGCGGGCAGCAGCGAGCTGCCTCCGGCGGGACTGGCCGAGGAGGAGGAGGACGAGGGGGATGCGGGGCTCCATCCCGTGGAGGATCCCCGCATCGCTGGTACCCCCTTCCGTCCCCCGGAAGGAGCCTCCAAGGCGGATAGTCGGAGACCGCGGAACCCTCGGGACTACACCGAGCTGATGGCGAGCCTAGGGGTACGCCTGTCGCCTGAGGAACTGGTCGCCCGCTACTACCGGGAGCACTCCTCTCCCTACCTCATCCCCTTTCCGGTTCGGGAACATAAACGCAGCAGCGATCCGCTGCCGGAGGGGCTGGACCTCTGGGATCCCGGGTCGCCCTTGGCCGAGCTGGACTGGGTGGAGAGCCTGGTGCGCAGCCCGGTGGTGATTCCCGGAGTTACCACGGTTGAACGTAGCTATGGCCACACCGAGGGGCAGCGGCCGGAAAAACTGCCCCTGGATCTCTACCTGGGCATCGACTGCTCGGGCTCTATGCCAAACCCTGGAATTACCTTCTCTTTTCCGGTACTGGCCGGCGCGGTGATTCTGCGCTCGGGGCTGCGGGTGGGCGCCAAGGTCCAGGTGACCCTGTCGGGAGAGCCGGGAAGGTGGACGTCAACGCCGGGTTTTATCCGGGACGAGGCGACGGCGCTGCGGGTGCTCACCGGCTATCTGGGCACTGGCTATGCCTTCGGAATCCTTCGCCTCAAAGATACTTTTCTGGATCTGCCTCCTCCCAAACGTCCGGTGCACATCCTCCTGATCACCGACTCGGATCTCTTTGCCATGTGCCGCAGTGTGGAGGGGGGCTGGGCGCTGATGGGGCAGGTGCTGAAGGTCGCTGGCGGCGGCGGCACAGTGGCGCTGAATGCCGCCCCCAACAGCTACACGAAGGAAGTTGCTCAGCTTCAGGCCATGGGCTGGAAAATCGACTATGTTCCCACCCTTCCCGACCTCTTGAGCTTTGCCCGCCATTTTAGTAGTATGAAATACGGAATAAAAAAATGAGCCTTGAAGCACCTCTCTTAGAGCAGCTGATGCACCGCATCACTGAGTGCCCGCCCGAGTTCCACTTCCGCCTCTATGCCGGGCCTTCCGGTCACTTTCAGACGGTGGATCCCGCAGCGGATGTGGTGGTTCCCGAGGCAATTCTCGCCGATCTGATTCTGGAATTGGGCGGGCGCCCGCTGGCCGAGGAGGAGATCGCGCCGCTGCGCTGTCGGAAAGACGAGGATGTACCGAAGCTGCAGATCATGCTGTTGGCGGCCTGGCTGCTGCATGATCCCTGGTTTCGTGCGGCCAAACGTTTTGGCACACCCGCCTACGTGACACTGTTGGAGCTGGGCCGCGATCTGCCTGCCCACACAAATGCCGAGCAGATCCGCGAGGACCCTGAGCGTCGGGAGGAGTTTGTACGTTTGTGCCTGCGCGGTCTGGGGCTGGTTCCCCAGGGCGAAAGTGAGGAACATGCCGAAGACCGGCTGCGCTCCGTGTCGGCAGTGGAGCGCGCACGGATCGTGAAGGAAACCCGCGAGCGACTCCAAAAAGCGCGGGAATTGGCCGAAGCCATGCGGCGGAAGGAGGCCGAGGAGGCCGCTGCACGGGCCTACCGCGAGTAGCCCAGCTCGCGCAGGAGCCCACCCGCCTCGGCCTCGATCTCTGCAAGCTGCGCCTGGCTCATCTTTTTCCAGCTCTCTTCTTTATTTTTCCGAAGTCCTTCGGCCACGGCGGCGGTACTGCTCTCCCGGCTGGAAAGTGTGGCGCTGGGCTTCAGCACGGCCTCGTCCCAGGGCTCACCCAGGAAGGCAAGGACCCGCTCCATCTCTTTGCGAGGATCTTCTACCAGATCTTCGTAGCGTACCTCCAAAAAGCGTCCGGGCACAGTCGTTGCCTGGCTACGCACGGTCTGGACGGTCTCTCGCCAATAGCGGGCGGCCAAGGTGGTGTTCTGAGTATAGGGGAGCGGCTTACCATCGAGGCCCGCCCAGCGTTGACGCAGCAGCGACTCCACCACGGCCCGCCCATCCCGGAGGATGTGGATGAAGCGGGCCTGGGGGAAAAAGCCGCCCAGCAGCGCCATATGGTTCAGGTTGGGTGGTGTTTTTTCGGCGATCCTCTTTCTGGGATGTAGCCCGCGAAGGAAGGTGGCGAGAAAGGCACGCAGCGCCTGATCGATTAGGCTGCTGTCGATACCCGCGCCCAAAAACTCCGCGTCAAAGCTTCGGTGGAGCTGACGATGCAGGTCGCCCATCACCGGCACCAGCTTGGCCTCAGGACCGCAGTGGATCTCAGGGTGGGCCCCGAGCATCGCCCGGAAGAGCGTGGTGCCGGAGCGGCCAGCGCCGCCGATGAGGACGAAGTCGGGCTCATCGTTGGTCCACTCCAGACCGCGGCGGTCGAGGGCGACGAGTACCTGCTCCTTCAGCTGCGGCGCCAGGGCCACGGCGCGGCGGGTCATCAAGGCCGCAATACCGAGGTTGTCCCCACCTTCTACCAGCTCCTCCACCACAGTGTCCACCTCTTCCTCCGTGGGGACTTCGGTGGATCGGGTGGGGAGCCCAGCCAGCAGGGCCTCTAGCAGCGGTCCCCGTATCGGAGCGGCCGGTGGATTCAGTTGATGCCCAAGATCCTGAAGGAGCAGCTTCCGATGTGGGCTGACCCAAGAACTTTCGGTTGCGACCGCCCGCGCGGCGAAGTGGCGGGCTTCGGGAAGTGCGCCGAGCTGGAAGCAGGCCAGACCTGCCAACAGCCAGAAGTCGGGAGGCATGAGGCTGTTCTTGGTCATTGCCTCAGTCAAAATAGGTTCGAGCTGCGCAAATGCCGCCTGCACTTGACCTGTCAAGAGAAGAAGCTCCCAGCGGGCGAAGCGGGCCTGAGCGCGCGACTCCGGCCAGCCCTCCGCCTTCAGAAGCAGCGGTCCGGCCTCCGCATAGCGGCCCGCCAGCAGCAACAACAGGCCCAGTTCATAGGTGGAACGCCAGGAGTTCACCCCCTCCAGCATCACTTCCTGGAAGACCGTGCGCTGCCAGCCCAAAGCGCGCAGGTAGGCGGCAATTCCCGGCTCCACCCGCGACAGATCACCACTCTGGGCCCGCACCAGGGCGCAGCGTCCCTCCAGCCATTCGGTGTTGGGGTGGGGTTGGCCCAGCCGACGCATGTCCACCACGGTCTGTTCCGCCTCTTCGATCCGGCCCTTTCCCAGAAGTGCCTGGGTCCGCATATTCCCCAGGTTGATGACGGGATCCAGCTCGTCCCGGCTTTGCTGCAGGCAGAGCTGCCAGCCGTGCTCCGTATGCACCCAGGCGCGCTCGTGGTCGCCCATGCGAAAATACTCAAAGGCAAGGTAGGCCCGCAGGACGCTGGAGTCGGGACGCTTCTCTACTTCCTCCTCCAGTGCCTTCCGATTCCGGTCGGTTTTTCCTTTCTTTTCAATCCATTCCTTGGCGTAGCCCAGGTGCAACAGCGGCACCATCAACTCGATCCCGCGGCGTTTCCTGGTCCAGGTCCGGGGCACCTCGTGAATACGTCCCTCCCAGCGTAGCTCGGAATCCCGCTTAAAAAGCCGAGGAACCAGTACGGGGGAGATGCCGCTGTCCGGACGTTGGGCCTCCTCCAGGCTCATGTCCAAACGGGAGGCATTGTAGAGCGACAAGGCCGCGTGGGCATGGCTATCTTCGTCCATAAAGGAGCGTATTTTCTGTCCGCCACCCGAAGAGAGGCGCTCGTCCGCATCCAAGGCCAGTACCCAGGCGCCGATCGGCACGGCATCCAACGCGCGGTTGCGGGCAGCGGAAAAGTCGCCGTCCCAGACATGATCCAGGATCACCGCACCCGCCTTCTCCGCAATTTCCCGCGTCTGATCGGTGGATCCCGTATCGACGACTACAATTTTGTCCACCTGCCCCTGGACGGAGGCCAACATTCCCGGCAACATCTCCTCCTCGTCCTTGACGATGCTGCAGACGTAGAGGAGGGGATGGGTCTTTTGGGTAGCTTCAGCCTTCTTCATCGTCGTCTTCCCAGGTGAGCCCCAGCCGGTCCAGGGTCTGGAGGGCGGCAGCATACAGCGTCGGCAGCTTTTTTGAAGCGCGGAGGAGTTTTTCGAGATGTTCGAGCTGCTCATTTTCTACCAGTCCGGCGACTGCAGCCTCGACGGAGGTCGGAGCGATGGGC
>CAITDR010000037.1 GCA_903891165.1 uncultured Pseudomonadota bacterium | reverse complement strand
GCCGCCTACAACCCCGATTGTTTCCGCTGTCATGTCACCGGCTACGGACACCCCGGCGGCTGGTCCGGTCATGCCGATCTCCCCAAAACCGGCGTTGGTTGCGAGTCCTGCCACGGCCCCGGCTCCGAACACCTCGCTGCCCCCTCCCCCAGCTACGGGCAGCTCCCCGCTGACGGATCGGCCTGTGTGGCCTGCCACACCCACGACAACTCTCCCGACTTCCGCTGGGCCACCTACTGGCCGATGATCCAGCATGGCCATGCCGCTGAGCGCTGAAGGCAGGGGAAAAGCGATTTTTCCACCGCATTCACCCGATCGGACCCATTTGTAGTAAAAATTACTCTTTGCTGCGAATCAACAACCAGGGCGTCGTGAGGGTGGAAGTATCGAGGGTCCACCAGCCCTTGCTGCCCTTGACTGGCACCAGTGTTCCCGTGGGTTGTCCTTCCGCTCCCAGAACCTCCACAATCGGTGTACCCGTCCAGGCAAAACGTACTGTCCCCCGCAGCGGCGACAAAAGTATCGGTGCCGTACCCGGACTGCGCAGGCTGTGCTTATAGGCCGTCCAGCTTTGCCCGGTGTTCTCGGCGTAGGCCAAGAGGGTCAACGTCGCAAGGCGACTCTGCTCCAAGGGCTTACCGTCGGCACTGACCAGGGCTACTGCCGCAAAGTCATCGACGGCCACCTCCAGCCGCGAAAGGGCCTGATCTCCGGCTCCCCTCGCCAGCGCGCCGGGTGGCCCCACGCGCACCTGAAGTTGAGGTTGATCCAATAAAAGAACCCCCGGTTGTGCCCACCAGCCCACCCCGGGCACCGGGGTGCCCTCCACCGGGGCCAGCTCCCGATCCACCACAGTCCGGATTTTTTTGGAGAGTACCGTAGGAAGATCCTGTAGTTCCAGGGGACGGGTGATACCCAAAATGCCCAGCCGCTCCAGGATCACACTGCGGTTCAGCTGCAGCGGAAAAAGACCGGTTGCACTTGGAATCCAGCCCGCCCGAAAGGCCGAGGAGGCCGCCGGAAGCTGGGTCAGCACCACGGGGTTGGTGCGCAGATCGGGCCGGTGGGGATCCAGCGTGGGATCCTCGGTCACGACGCCCTCAGACCAGAAAGACCATATCAAAACGTCCCAATCCTGCACCGAAGCCAGGGTGGTCCACAGCCAGGGGGACTCCGCCCGGAAGGGGGTGGGGAAGCCGTGGGTCAGCTCGGAGACGGCCATTCCGCTGCCGTACATGGCACCGGACAGCGTGCTCAGTGGATAGCCGGGCTCGGCTAAAGCACTGTTTCCATCAACAGAGTTGTCGCCGCCCTTGTCGTAGTAGACGTGGATGTCCGCCATTTTGGAGTCGGCATGCAAGGTCTGCAGCATCGGGTTGTTGTAGTGGATGGTGGGCACCACCGGAACTTTGAAGCCCATTTTTTCGGCCTTGGCCTTCAACTTCTGGAAAAAAGCCTCCTCCAGCTCCCAGTAGAAGCGGCCCAGATCGGCGCGGCGCTGGTCCGGGTAGCGGTCCACCAGCGCAATAAAGGAAGGTTCACGAAGTACCGTTCCCGTTTCGATGGACTCACCAGTGCCGATGCCGGGGTTCACCGATCCCTTCCAGGCGGCGGCTACGGCGGCATCACTTCCGTACTTTCTCTTAAGCCACTCGTTCCATTTTTTTGTAAGATTGGCCAGGTGTACCGGGTGGAGCGACTCGATGCCCGCCCCCCAGTTCAACAGCAGCGAGTGCTCGTTGGTCAGCTCCAGCACCGCGATGCCGGGGTCGTTGGTGTAGTTTTTCTTGGTATAGGGGTTTGTACGTCCCCAATATTGCTCAAACCAGCGCAGGTAGGCGGTCTCCCAGTCGGGCTCCCACATGGGGTAGAGCTTGTGGCCCTGCGGGGCATCCTGCGGCACACTTACGCCATCGGCCTCCGTAAAAGCACGGGTGGTGGCGACCTCTGCCCAGATGTAGATGCCCTGCTCTTGCAGCTTGGCGATGAACCAGTCGAGCTGGTCCAGGCGCTCCTCGTTGAAGGGGTCGGTGCTGGGGCTGCGGTTGGGGTCCACGATCCCGTTGGTGGCCTTGTCCACATGGTGGATACGCGCCAGGTTGAAACCCAATCTTGCCAGGGTCTTCGCGTAATTTTCCGCCTCCGACTTCTCGGGAAGACCGGCCACCCCCATCAGGTTGGTACCCCAGAAGCGCGCGCGGGTGCCATCCGAAAAGCGTAGGTTTCCATTGGCATCCACGCTGACAAAGCCGCGGCTGCCCGCCATCGGTTCCACCGGCAGGCCCACCGAGAGTGGCGCCTTCACGTAGCGGGGCACGGCAAAGGGGTACCAGCCTGATATATCGGTTCGATATATGTTCGGAAGAGGGCTGGTCTGAAGCTGAGCTTTCAGCACACAGAGGGTCTGATCACTCAGGCGACTGGCGACGGTCACCCGCTCGATCGGGCTGCGGCTGGCCAGGGCGATGGTCTGGCGGCTGCTCCAGGCCGGTTTTCCTGCCACGGTGATGGCGAGGGCCTGCAAGTCCTGGCTGGTCATGGGGTGGGTGGAGACCTGGGTGCCCGGCATCGCGCGGACAATGTTCTCTTTTCCGCCTTGAAAGCGGATGGTGACCAGGGCGGCGGGGGTCGTCACACCCACGGGCTCCTCCTCCACAAACCAGTCGATCAGGAGTGCTTCGCCACTCTGCCCCGCGACGGGCAGCTCGTAGCTTTTGGGGCCTTTGGGGTTCGTTTTGCTCCACAAGCAGGTCGCGCCCTCGGGAAGAGCGGCCTGGGCCAAAAAGAGCGACATCGCCAGCAGCATCGCAGACTCCCTGTCCAGCCTTGTATAACCCGTGGTCTTCGACCTTTTTCCCGACCGGCCGTCCGGCGACGCAGGGTGACCGGATGCGGGCTACATTGTGGGGATGCTCCTGCTTCTCCTTGGCTGTACGACTGCGCCAGAATCCTTGGTCAAAGGGGAGGATTCAACAGAGGAGCTTCAGGAGTCGGCGGTGGACTCCGCCCCGGATTCCACGGTCGAGTCCGATGTACACTCTCTCCCCGATTCGAATCAAGAATCTCCGGCCGATTCTTTGGAAGATTCGCCTGTGGACAGTGATGTTCCTTACGACGGTAGCCCCTGCAGCGCCTACCTCAACCCGGTGGTGATCGGGAAGGTGCAGGACAGTACGCTGAACGAGCTCTCCGGTTTGGCGGTCAGTCGGTTAAATCCGGGGATCCTGTGGAGTCATGAGGACAGCGGTGGAGCGGCCGAGCTGTACGCGCTGGACTTCGATGGCAACCGCGTAGCGACGTTGACGGTGGAGGGGGTGGAGAACGAAGACTGGGAAGATCTTGCTGTTTTCCCCTCCGCCACCGGCTGGTCGCTGTACATCGGGGACATCGGCGACCGAGGGGTGCAGCGCGACCTCTTTTCGGTGCTGCGGGTGGAGGAGCCTCTTCTTATTGCGGGTACTGTAGAGTATACAGTAGTTCCAGAAGTATTTTCGTACACCTTTCCCGGCGACCCCGAGGATGCCGAAGCCCTGGTGGTCGAGGGCAGCGGCCTGCCGGTGATCCTGACCAAACGGGCCGACGCGACCGCCGGGGTGTATCGTTTTCCGACCCTCTCCGACGGGGTGGTGCTGGAGTGGCTGGGGGATGTGCCCACCGGGGCTGCGGGAGAGGATCTCACCGCCCGTGCGACGGCTGCCGATTTATGGCCGGATGGAAGCCGACTTGTGCTGCGCAGCTATTTCCATCTCTGGGAGTTCAACCCGGCGGGGGACTTGGCGGCCCTGCCCGCCCCGGTGGAGCTTTCGGGTGCCTTTGAGCTTCAGGGAGAGGCGGTGGCCTATGATCCGCTTCAAGGCGGTATCTGGCAGCTTTCGGAAGGTATCCAGCCCTCCCTGAATTATATCGGCTGTGATGACTAACCCAGCTCGGCCTTCCGTTCTCGCCCAAAAAGATCGCGGAGTGCGTCCTGAAGGGGCTTGTCCTCGTAGAGTACCCGGTAGATCTGCTCGGCAATGGGCATTTGAACGCCTAATTTCTGGGAGAGCTGAAAGGTGGAGCGGGCAGTGACCACCCCTTCGGCCACCTGTCCCAGCTCTTCCAGGATCTCTGCGAGACGACGCCCCTGCCCCAATCCCAGGCCCACGCGGCGGTTACGCGACAGGTCCCCGGTGCAGGTCAGCACCAGATCGCCCAGCCCCGCCAGGCCCATCAGCGTGAGCGGGTTGGCCCCCCGCGCCAGGGCCACGCGGCTGATCTCGTTGAGCCCCCGGGTGATCAGCGCCGCCCGCGCGTTGGTACCCAGCCCGGCGCCGTCGCAGGCCCCGCAGGCGATGGCCAGTACGTTTTTGATGGCACCGCCGATCTCTACGCCCACCACGTCATTGGAGTGGTAGACCCGAAAAAAACCCTCGTGGAAGGCGGAGGCTGCACGTGCGGCAGCAGCCTCGTCGCGGCCTGCCATCACCACTGCCGTGGGCTTCTTCTCGGCCACCTCGCGCGCAAAAGATGGCCCAGAAAGGGCAAAAATGTGGGGATGGAGTCGCTGGGGCAGGACCTCTTCCAGCACCTGGTCCATCGTTTGGAGGCTGTCGATCTCGATGCCCTTGCTGGCGCAGACCACCAAGGCATGGTCTTTAATGGAAGGTCCAAGGCGGCTCATCACCGAGCGCACCGTCTGGCTGGGGACCACCACGGTCACCAGCTCCGCCTCAAACAGGGCGGCCTCGGCATCGCTGGTGACGGTGATGGCATCATGGAGCCGGATCCCCTTCAGATAGACCGCGTTCTCCCTTCGCTCTTGCATCTCTGCCGCCCGGTCGGGCCGGTGCTCCCAGAGCTGTACCGACTGCCCCGCCCGCGCCAGCTGCAGTGCCAGTGCGGTGCCCCAGGATCCGCCTCCAATCACCGCTGCCTTCATGAGCCGCACCCTCCGCCCCAGACTTTTAGCCCCTGCTGTCCCAGCACGCCCACCTTTCCGGGCATTGCAAAGAGCTGGATCCCCAGAAGATCGCCAGCAAGGCCCCCTCTCCATAGCTCCGGCTCTTCATCGTAGTCCAGCCGCCAGATCGCCCCGGCGTCTGCCGCACCGTTCACGGTTGCATTCAGATCGGAGCCCAGCAATTCCAGGCTTCCATCACCGTCCAGATCCACCAAGGTCAGGCTGTCCGTCGGCATTTTTTTGATTCCCGGCAGCGGGCAGGTGGTGCCGCTGACCACATGCACCCCATGCTGACCTCCGGCCAGCACATCGGCCTCGCCGTCGCCCGTAAAATCACCGATCGCCAGGGAGCTCCCCAGCTTTTCCTCGGGATCTCCGTAGATGGAGTACACCGTCTGCACATCCACTTCTTTAAGGCCGGGCTGTACCACCGGCACCACCGAAATACGTCCGCCGTTGTTCTCCCAGGCATCGGGAATACCGAAGACCAGATCGTCGCGACCGTCTCCGCTCAGATCTCCTGTTTCCGGCAGAGAAGCTGCACCAACGACCACCGACTCCCAGCCCTCAGGCATCACCATCAGGGTGTCGGCATCGTCGGCCACCGTCGTCTGCGGAGGATTGTTCCAGATACCCAGTGCCAGGAGCCCAGCGTCGTTACGCAAGAGCACCCAGATATCGCCGAGGCCGTCGCCGTCCAGATCCCCAGCTGCACCCACCTGCAGCCCGCGGGTCCAGTCAGGACCGTCCAAAATCTCACTTTCCAGGACGCCTTCTGCGGTGTAGAGCGACGCCGAAAAGTCGCCCGCCAGAAGCACAGAGGGGGCACCGTCCCCGTCCAGGTCTCCGACACCCGCCACCCGGTTCAGTCCCACGGCATCCAGCCCAGGAAAGCTGTGAAGTAGACTACCATCCGCTCCAAAAACATCTGCGGTATTGGCCGTGGAGTGGAGGACCACCCCCCCATCACCCAGGCTGCTCCCCCAGACATACCGGCCTTCCACAAAAAGTTCGACCACCTCGTCCACCACGGCATCGCAGTCGTTGTCCAGACCGTCGCAGACTTCTGCCCCGCTCCGGGGGATCACGGTGGCGGCGCTGTCGTTGCAGTCTCCCGCGGGGCCGGACACCGCGTCCGCGTCGGCATCGCAGCTGTTGTTCAGGGTCGCCAACAAATCCAAAATCCCAGCTTCTGAGGCGGATCGGAAGAGGAGATCCGGATCCCCATCTCCGTCCAGATCACTGAGGGGAGCGAGGTTGCGCGCGCCCTGAAAACCGGCGAAGCCGGTGAGGCTCTTGGGGCTGAGGCTGCGGACTTCGAGGCTGTCGATGGTCTCCACTCCCAGGTCCGACACCAAATCCGCGTCCACATCTCCCAGATCCAGAAGAGAAAGGCCGGTAATTCCATCCAAGCGCAGGCCGTCGCCTGCCCGAACCGGAACCCCGTGCGACAGATACCAGAGGCTGTCTCCCACCCGGGTCAGCTTGTTGCCTGCACCTTCACCCTCTTGTCCTTCCACAAAATGAAGGGCGTCTATCGGTCCATAGGTACCGTCCCCCGTCGTAAGCGTAGAGCTGCTGGTGGTCCAGAGCAGGCCGCGCCCGCTGTTGTAGGTGTCCATCCCCAAAACCAGCTCATCCAGACCATCGCTATCCTCGTCGGGAGTGGTGGCAAAATGCCAAGAGCCACCTCCTGAGTTCAGCTCCCAAATTCCCATGGCGCTGGCGACGGTTTGAGTGCCGGTCTGCCCCGACCAGGCCAGTACGTGGCGGTAGTGACCGATCAACAGCTCAGCCTTGCCGTCGCCGTTCAGGTCGGGGGCCAGAGCCAGGGCAGTGCCTGCCTGACCCTCCAGCTCACCACCTTCAAAGACAAAGATCGCGTCCTCCAGCGTGGTTGCGGAGGTGATGGGGCCGGGTAGAACAAAAACCCGACCGTGGTTGGGGCCGGCCGCCGTCGTCGCAAAGGGAGCGGAAACGACGAGATCGGCACTTCCATCGCCGTTATAGTCGCGCCCGGCAGCAAGCTGCTGCCCAAAGGAGGATCCCTGGTCGGTCCCCGGCAGGCGAAGGAGAAGCTGGCTATCGATGTCGTAGATCGCCAGCTCCCCGTCGGTACCGTCGGTGGTGGTGCGTCCCAGCACCAACAGCGTTGCCCCGCCGACTCCCAACGGGGCCGCGACAGCGACGGTGCCACCTTCAGAAATGCTCATCAGAAGGGTATCATCGATGCGGCCATCGCAGTCATTGTCGATACCATCGCAGGGGTCGGCGCCCGTGGAGACGCAGGCCGCCTCCGCATCCACACCGTCGCAGTCGGCATCGATGCCATCGCCGGGCTCGTCGCTGGCCCCGGGGGAGATCGTCGCATCTGCATCATCGCAGTCGGTGTTTCCCGTCTGGTCAGAATAGTAGCCGTCTCCGTCCTTATCGACCGAAACCGGTGGGCACTGAAGCTCCGGGGGATCCACATCCTTCCTGCAGGCCAGCACCAGGGCGCACAGCAGCAGGCGCTTGTCAAAGCTTGTCGGTTGGGTTAGCAGGGGCTGTCTCAGAGGTGTGAGTGGCGAGTGACGACCTGATCGAGATTGATGGCGTGATTAAGGAAGTCTATCCAGGTGGAGCCTTCCTGGTCGAGACCGACGCGGGAACTTCGGTGCAGGCGCACCTCGCCGGAAAGCTGCGGCGCTTCCGGATCCGGGTGGTTTTGGGGGACCGGGTGACCGTGGCGGTATCTCCCTACGACCTCACGAAAGGGCGAATCACCTTCCGCCATAAGTAGCGGCGGATGCGGTATACTCCCGAAAATCCCCTCATTGTCCAGTCAGATCACACGCTCTTGCTGGAGACGATGGGTCCGCATTTTGCGAGCTGTAGAGATGTGCTCAACCGCTTCGCAGAGCTGGTAAAAAGCCCGGACTACGTCCACACCTACAAGATCACGCCGCTCTCCCTCTGGAATGCTGCCAGCGCGGGCATGAAGGTGGAGGACGTGGTTGCGGCGCTGGAAAAGTGGGCAAAATATGACGTGCCCCCCAATGTTCCCGTGTCCGTGCGCGACACGATGGGGCGCTACGGGCGGCTGAAGCTTTTTGCCGACGGGCGCGGGCTGCGCCTGGAGTCCGACGATCCCGTCCTGATGACCGAGGTCTGCAACCTGAAGCCGGTGATGCCCTTTCTGGGGCTACGGATCGGGGAGCGGAAAGTCCTGGTCAACCCTGCACATCGCGGGGAACTTAAGCAGGCGCTGACCCATGCCGGGCACCCGGTCGAAGATCTGGCAGGCTACAAAGAGGGCGAGGCGCTGGATTTCCGGCTTCGTCCCTTGTCGATCGCCACTCAGGGGCCCTGGGCCCTGCGGGACTACCAGACCGAAGCGGTGGATTCTTTCCATGGCGATGGGATGCTGCACGGCGGCTCTGGTGTGGTGGTGCTGCCCTGCGGGGCGGGCAAGACCATGGTGGGAATCGGGGCGATGTCCCGCCTGAATACCCGCACGCTCATCCTGTGTACAAACGTGACCGCCTTGCGTCAATGGAAGCAGGAGATCCTGGACAAGACCACGCTCACCGAGGAAGAAGTAGGCGAATATTCCGGCGAGATGAAGCAGATCAAGCCGGTGACCCTGACCACCTACCAGATCCTGACCTTTCGCAAGTCCAAGACCGACCCCTTTGTCCACTTCGGTATCTTCGATAAGGCAAATTGGGGGCTGATCATCTATGACGAAGTGCACCTGTTGCCCGCGCCGGTTTTCCGCGCCGTATCCGAGCTGCAGGCACGGCGTCGCCTGGGTCTGACCGCGACCCTGGTTCGGGAAGATGGGAAGGAAGAGGACGTTTTTTCGTTGATCGGTCCCAAGCGTTTTGATATGCCCTGGAAGGACCTGGAGCACCAGGGCTGGATCGCCTCGGCGACCTGCACCGAGATCCGGGTGGGCTTCTCAGACGACGATCGCCTGCGCTATGCGGTGGCCGACGACCGTGAAAAATTCCGAATCGCTTCGGTAAACGCCCGGAAGTCGGTGGTGGTGGAGGAGCTTCTGGCCCGCCATGTGAACGACAAGGTGTTGGTGCTGGGCATGTATATCGAGCAGCTGGAATTCCTGTCCCGCCGGATCGAAGCGCCGATCATCGAAGGGAAGACCTCGCAAAAACGCCGGGACGAGCTCTATGCCCAGTTCCGACATGGGGAAATCCGGGTGCTGGTGGTGTCCAAGGTGGGCAATTTCTCGGTCGATCTGCCGGATGCAAACGTCGCCATCCAGATCAGTGGAACCTGGGGAAGTCGGCAGGAAGAAGCCCAACGTTTGGGGCGTATTCTTCGGCCGAAACCCGGTGACAATAAAGCCTCCTTCTACAGTCTTGTAACGCGGGATACGGTTGAGCAGACATTCGGCGAAAAACGCCAGCTCTTCCTCACCGAGCAGGGCTACGCCTACCGCATCGAGAGTCGCGCATGATCCAGCACCGGAACCTCGCGCTGCTCCGGCTGGCGGGAAGTGCCGAACGTGCGGAGTTGGATGCGCTTGTCGGGCTGGAGCGCTTTGTGGTTCATGAGTTTTCCCCTACGGAGCTTGTCATCGACCCCACCCAGATGAAGCTGCTGGTGGAGCGGATGGAGGCCCGGGGGATCCGGCCGATGGTGCGGCGCTGGCGCCCGGAGGACAGCGCCCCCTAGGCGGAGGGGCGTGCGCCTTCTTCGGGATTGTCCAGCGGGCTGCTGCCTTCTGCAGCAGGGGACGAATCTTTCTCGAAGAGGTAGCCGATCAGGTAGAGGGCTACACCCACGACGATGGCCGAGTCGGCGATGTTGAAGGTGGGCCACTCGTAGGTGCCGAAGCGCTCCAGCAGCCAGTTTTTCAGCGCAGGATAGTCGGTGTAGACCCGGATAAAGTCGGTCACCGACTGCTTGTGCACCCGGTCGATGGCGTTGCCGATGGCGCCCGAGAAGATCAGCGCGATGATCGCCGACTGAAAGCGGTCTTCTCCTGGAAGATCCTTCAGCATCTTCAACAGGATTCCCATCGCCACAACGGTGAATCCGGCAAAAAGCCCCATTCGCACGGTGGTATCAGAGATCACCGAGCCCAGCCCCATGGCCGCAAAGGGGTTCTGTGCGTGGACAAAGGATAAAAAGCCAGGTATAATCTTGACTTCATCGATACCGATGCGCAGACTGTTTGCCACCCAGACTTTAGAGCCTTGATCCAGGAGCAGCGAGCCGATGCTGACGGCGAGGAAAATTTTGAGCTTGGCAGTCACGTCGCTATGCTAGCCCAGCGCCGGAGCTTTTGCCACGGTCTCTGACATCTCCATGCAATCTCTGGATATAAGGGGGCCATGGGCTGGTTTGATCGACAACTCGCCGGGCGGGATCCGCAGGCACTCTACGCCGAGCTGGCGCTGCTCACCCGGCGCCTTCGGGCCTCCGAGGTGATCGGCAAAGCGAGCGGCCGCTTTGGTCTGCGTCGCTATATTGTCCGCTTTGAACGAAGGCTTCTTCGGATCCGTATCGTGGGAGTGGAGACCGAACAACTTCGGAACGGAGGGCCCCCCGATGCGGCCTCTTTTGACGCCGGTGCGGCGGGTATCGAGCGGATGTTGGAGGATTTTGCGGCAGGATTGCCTGCAGGCTACCGGCTGGAGCGCGGAGCACTTGGGGTACTGCGAGATGAGACCGGGCCGGTGCAGGTGTCCTGGCGCCTGGACGAAGATGCGGACAATTTCGGGCTTTTTGAGCTTCGGAATCCCAAAGGCCAGGGCAGCCCGGTAGAGGATCAGGGCTATCTCCGGGCGCTGGAGCTGTGGGCCGGGAAGGTTGCCCCGGTGCGCGGCACCTGGGTAACCGGGCAGGAAAGCTGGGCTTTTGAGGGTGGTCGCCTGAAATTGGGCACAGACCGGGTGTGGCGAGCGGAGGCGCTGGCGACCTGGGTGCCACACACGGGGGACTACTCCTGGTTGGTTGCCGAGCCTGTGGGTGACGAAGCTCCTTTTTTGCATCCCACCCTGGTGTTGGAGATGCGCCCCGCGCTCGATCTGGTGGCCTTTGCCGCCACCCGACGGGGGGCGACGGGAATTTTTCAGGGTACACTTACTCAACCGGCCGGTGTGCAGGCTTTTTTTGCACTCAAAGGCTGATCATGCTGCTTGCCCTTCTTTGTCTGGCTCTTGCGGGGAATCCTACCATCTCCCTTGAATTTCAGGATGCCGACATCCATACCGTCCTGCGCTTTCTGGCGGATGCGGCCGATCTGAACCTCGTGGTCTCCGACCAGGTGCAGGGGCGGGTCACCCTTCGCCTTAAAGAGGTGGCCTGGCAGGATGCCCTGGCGGCGGTGCTGGCCAGCAAGGGGCTGGCGGCGACGACCCTGGATGGTACGCTGGTGGTGGGGATGAAATGAAGCCCAAAAAGGCCCCTCCCTCGGGTGGCTGGGTAGAAACCGGCTCACGTCGGTCCGGACGTGTGGTTCCGCCTGTGGAATATCCAAGCTCGGATGGAAATCGGATGGCGGAGAATACGGTACAATTTGACTGGATCGTGACCCTCAAGGAGAATATCGATGCCGCCGTCGACGACTTTGTCGCGGGTGATCTGCTGTGGTATCCGGTGGAGGGGGACAACAAAACGCGGGTCGCTCCCGACGTGATGGTGGCCTTCGGACGGCCGAAAGGACCGCGCTCCAGCTATATGCAGTGGGTGGAGGAGGGCATCGCCCCTCAGGTGGTTATGGAGGTGCTGTCTCCCAGCAATCGGCCACCGGAGATGCGCAATAAGCTCGCCTTCTATGAACGTTTTGGGGTGCAGGAATACTACGTCTACGACCCTGATCACAACCGGCTGGAAGGCTATCTGAGAGAGGGGGAGACGCTCCGGCCGGTCCCGATGCAAGACCATGTCAGTCCTCGGCTGGGCATCCGCTTCCACCTCGAAACGGACACACTCGCGGTCTATCACCGTGACGGACGGCGCTTTGAAAGTGCAAAAGAGACCTGGGACAAAGCCCGGACTGCCGAGTCCGCTGCTGTCCGTGCTCAGGCCGAATCCGCCCGTGCTCAGGCCGAATCCGCCCGTGCTCAGGCCGAATCCGCCCGTGCTCAGGCCGAATCCGCCCGCGCGCTGGCTGCCGAGACCGAGCTGGAAGCCCTCAAAGCAAAACTGCGTGCCCTCGGAATCAGCCCCTGATCCCTCAAGAAAAGGTCACGGAGGGTGGCGGCGGGGCAGGAGCCGGTTAGACGCCGCCCCTCTCATGAGCGACCCATGATCGTCTCCAGCCTTTTTTCTCTCCTCTTCGCCTGCCAGAACCCTCCCCCCATTCCCGGCACGCTGGAGCGCACCGGCGACGTGTTGACCACCGTCAACGGTCAGGCCATCACCCAGGGGATGGTGGATGGAATGTTGTCCCAGTTCCCCGCAGAAGTGCGGGATCGGGTCATTGCACAGGGCCAGACCGCACGTTTGAAGGACGATCTGGTCACCACCGAGCTGCTCTACCAGAAGGCTCTGGAGATGAAGCTTCACGAAAAGTCGGACGTGAAGATGCTGATCGCCTTCTCCGAGCGTCAGGCCCTGGCCCGCGCGGTGGTGGAGCAGGTGGTGGCCGAGCGCACCACGGAAGCCGCGGCCAAGGCATGGTACGATGAACACGCGGTGCAGTTCCGCCGCTCTCAGGCCAAGATCCGCCACATCATGGTGAAGGATGAGGCCGAGGCCAACGCGGTGATGGCTGAGATCAAGGGTGGCGCGGACTTTGCCGCCGTGGCTGCCGCCAAGAGCCTGGACACCCGCACTGCCAAAGACGGCGGGAGTATGGGCTGGGTAGATGTGAAGAACCTGGGCCCCGATATGGCCGCCGCCATCGCCACCGCTACGGACGGCTCGTTGGTGGGCCCCGTGCCCTCCAAGGGTGGCTTCCATGTCATCCAGGTCGAGTCCAAGCGGGAGATGGTCCCCATGGAAGAGGTCATGGATCAGGTCAAGCCGAAGCTGCGCGAAGATCTGATCAACGCCTACCTGGAAGAGCTTAAGAAGGGCGCCACCATCACCGCCGCGGACGCACCTGCAGGCGGGGCAACGGTTGCACCCTCGGCCGGTGCTGCTCCCGGCGCACCTGCTGCTCCGGCCGCACCTGCTGCCCCTGCCGCCGGGCACTGAGGTCATGGCTGGGCGTTGGCTGCTGATCTTGGGGGTATCCTCCGGTTTTGGTGCAGCGATCGCCCGCACCTTTGCGGCGGAAGGCTGGGACATCGCCGGGGTACACCTGGATCGCCGCAGCGGGATGCCCGGTGTAGAAGCCCTGCAGGCTGAGATCTGCGCTCTGGGGCGGCAGGCGTTGTTCTTTAATGTGAACGCCGCCGATGACCAGCGTCGTGCGGAAGTGATCGCTGCCCTGAAGGAAGTGATTCCTGCTGGAGAGGTGGGAATCTTCTTACACTCTCTGGCCTTCGGCTCCCTGGTGCCCTTTGTGTCCGGCAGCGGAAAAAAGGTCAGCCGGGCGCAGTTGGAAATGACCGTAGATGTGATGGGCCACAGCTTGGTCTGGTGGACGCAGGATCTGCTTGCGAACGGTCTTATCGGGGAGGGAGGCCGGATCTACGCCATGACTTCGGCGGGATCGCACCATGTCTGGCCGGGCTACGGCCCGGTGAGTGCTGCCAAGTCGGTGCTGGAGTCCCATGTACGGCAGCTGGCGATGGAGCTGGCCCCCCAGAAGATCACGGTCAATGCCCTTTTGGCGGGTGTGACCCGTACGGCCGCCCTCGAAAAAATCCCAGGGTCAGAGAAGCTGATCGAGAAGAGCCTGGCCCGGAACCCCAGCGGCCGATTGACCGAGCCGCTTGATGTTGCACGTTGTATGCTGGAATTGTGCCGTCCCGGCACCTATTGGCTGACGGGCAACGTCCTCCGGGTGGATGGCGGCGAGGATATCTCGGGATGATTTTTTTCCTGTGGGCCTGTACGTCGCCCGGCGGGAAAGAAAGCTTGGATTCGCCTTTGGAGACAGCGGCGGATTCGGCGGATTCAAGCCAGATCGATTCCTCCTCCTCCGAGCTGCCTTCTGCCGAAGAAGTGCTGGCCGATCTGCGTGACAATCGCGACGAGGCCCTCCTGCGCTGGTCGCGCGCCTCGGGCTGGCCCGTCCATACCACCGACGGCTGGCTGGTGGTGAACACCGATCTTTCGCTGGATCAGGTGGCGGGCGATTTTGATAGCTGGAGTGGAACGTCACTCACAACAGAGTCACGCTTTTCCTGGGCACTGATTTCGGCAAAACGTGGAGAGGGGTACAAATTCACCGACCAGTCCACCTGGGCGGCCGATCCCCGGGCGCGCTCCTATGACTACGACAGCTTTGGGGAGCTGAGCCTGGTGCGGCCCACTGCAGCGCACCTGGATCGCTGGTTGCAGGTGGGAACAGATCAGGTAGAAGCTCGCGAGCTACGGGTCTGGGTACCTACGGGTGGCCACGATCGTGTGCTCTACGCAAACGACGGCCAGAACCTCTTTGATCCAAATGGAATCTGGGGAGGCTGGCGTCTCCAAGAGAGCCTGCCGCCGGGGATCCTGGTGGTGGGTATCGACAACACCGCCGCCCGGATGGACGAATATACCCACGTTCCTGACGACATCGGCGAAGTGGTGGGGGGAAAGGCGGATGACTACGGGCTACTCCTCTCGGAGCAAGTCCGCCCGCTGATCCAGGAGCACTACGGCGAGCCGGGCCCGGTGGGGATCATGGGCTCCTCTTTGGGGGGGCTGATCAGCCTGTATCTGGCCAACCAGAACCCGCAGGACTGGGATTTTGCCGCCTCTCTTTCGGGTACCGTTGGCTGGGGCAGCATCGGCTTGCACAACCCCACGGTGATCGAGCTCTACGCGACGGCGGGCCATGGGCCGGTCCCCCTCTACATCGACTCCGGCGGCTCCGGGAGCTGCTACGACAGCGATGGCGACGGCATCAACGACGATGATCCCGATGCTTCCGACAATTACTGCGAGAACCTCCAGCTTGCCGAGACCCTTGTGGCCGAGGGCTACCAGTACGAGGTAGACCTTTGGCATTGGTGGGAGCCTGAGGCGCCTCACAACGAGGCGGCCTGGGCGGATCGGGTGTTCCGGCCCTTGGAGATTTTTGCGGGCTTGTAGGCCCGCTCTACGGCAGCGGTACCTCGGCCACATAGGCCCGAAATGTTTCCAGGTGGGCCGGAGGCCAGCTCAAGAAGGCGTCGAAGAGGGGCTCATCCAAAAGCAGCGCAAAAATGGCAGCTTCCAGCTTGCCCTCCTCCTCCGCTTCCCTCCAGGTGTTGTGGCATTTACTCTACGCCCGCGCGCAGCGCACGATCGGATCCTCCCCCAGCGGAACATCGTCCACCAGGGTGATCAGTCGCCGGGCCCACAGGGCGACCTCTCTTCCGGCTGCCAACTTTTCGCCGAGGTTTTTAGCCCCCCGGATCGGGAGGGGGGCGATTTTGTCGAGGTTTTGGTAGAGGGTGTCCAGGCTCCCGAAGTGGTCGATCAGCGCGGCGGCGGTCTTCGGCCCGATCCCGTCCACGCCGCGCACACCGTCGGCGCTGTCGCCGACCAGCGCGAGGTAGTCCACCACCTGCTCCGGCCACACGCCAAGTCGCTCGCGGACCCCGGCTCGGTCATAGCACAGGTTTTTGGTCACATCTTCGGTGACCACCCGTGGGTCTTCGCGGACAAGCTGGAGCAGGTCTTTGTCGTTGCTCTGGATACGCACGGGCAGCTTGGCGGCGATGGCGTGGCGGACCAGGGTGGCGGCGAGATCGTCGGCCTCGTAGCGGGTGGAGCCGAGCAGGTTCACGCCCATTGCCTGAACCTCCTCCTCGAAGCGTTGGAAGTGGGCGATCAGCTCTTCGGGCGCGGGGGGACGTTGCGCCTTGTAGGTGGGCTCCAGCTCCCGCCGGAAGGTGTCCATGGTGCGGTCGATGACGATGGCCAAATGGCTGGTACTTCCCAACAATTTTCGGACCGAGGAGCGGGCGGCGGCCCAGGGAGCGGCCACCCCGGCAAAGTAGGGACGAAGAACAAGAACGGAGCCGTCCAGGATCAGGAGTTCGCGCTGCATCGGGAGCCTCGGGGAGGAAAAAACGCAGGAAGGGGGGGCCGGGAGGCACCACCGGGGTCGGCGGAGGTGGTTGAAAAAAATACGGAATGGAAGTCGTTGAAGGTTGCAAATCCGAGAAAAGGCAACTCTTTAGACGTCTAAAGAGTTGCCTTTTCTCGGTCCCCGCCTCCCCTCCCCCGCCTGCTGCAGGCGGTGGATGGATCGGAGCAGTCCGGCCCGCCCCAGCCCCCGCCGCTTCCACGCGGGGTCGGTCATGGAGAAGGCCAATAGGGGCAGCCCTTCAAAGCGGGTCAGCAGGGTGGCGGCCACCACCTGTCCCTCCTGCTCGATCAGCTCGGAATTTGAAAAATCGAAGGGTCCATAGGCGCCGCCCAGCAGCGCATGGACCTCGGCGGCCGCCTCCTCTGGGCCCTCCCCGCCGTCGTCGATGGTCCCGGCGTAAGCCCGCAGCATCAGGCCCGACAGGGCCGCCGCGTCTTCGGGAAGGACCGGCCGGGCGGACGGGTCCGCGGTGGCGGCAAGCAAAGGTAGGCTGAGGTCCAGGCAGAGGCGACGTCGCAGGCTTCCTCCCTTCCTGAACCGCTTAAGGGAGGGAGGTGGCGGTGGCAACCCGGGCCGGTCACGCCGGCGAGCCCGGGGTCTTGGCCGTGAAGGTCGCACAGGATAGAGCCTGATCATGCTGCTTCTTCTTGCCTGTACCTCGGGTACACCCGACTCTCAGCCGGTCGTCAAAGACACGGCCCCGCCTGCCGAAACCATCTGGTACACCGGCACCAGCCAGGGGCAAAAGCCCGACGGCAGCTTTGTGGAGGGAGCGAGAGATCTGCTTTTTATCCGCATTCTGGATGCTTTTGAAAGCACCCTGACCGAGCGGGTGTGGACCGAAGGCGACCGTAAGATCTGGTCCACCTACGAGCTGGTGCACCAGGTGGATGTGGAGAAAAACAGCTTTACCTCCGAGTTTGTGACCGCGGAGGGCACCCTGGATGTAGTGGGTGCCTACGACGCGGGCGAGCCCTGGGCATGGACAGCCTGGCACAGTACCTCCACCTATCGCGATGGGGACTATCTGGGAACCAAGGTAGAGTCACAGGATTTGGTGGATGGTGCCGGTGTGGTGACGACCAATAAGCAGATTGTGGATCCCGACGGAACGGAGAGCTGGATCATTCTTGAAGTGCTGACGCCAACAACTCAGGAAGAATTTGAAGCGGCCTTGGCGCTGATCAACATACAGTAGCCGAAAGGCCGATTCCCCATGCTGCTTTCTCTGGTGCTTGTTTCGGCGGCTCACCTTCCCCATGATAACGTGAAGGGAGTCGCGGTTCCGGAGGATTTTGAGGAGGTTGGTCGTGCTCATGCGCTGGTTCAGGTGGACGGGCGTAACAGTACCGCACGCGGTTGGACCTTGCTGGAGACCACGGACGGGGGCGCTCGCTGGAACCCCATGCCCGTTCCAGGTTGGACGGTAGATCCTACCCACCTGGTCGATTGGGCTGGTCACCCGATGCTCTGGGCGGCCGAGGGGGCGCGGCGTCTGGACGGGGAGCAGTGGGTGGAGGTGGTGCTGCCCTCCGGGCAGCTGAGCGATGCGCAAGGGGGCGGTACTGGGATGGCAATCGCGGGTAACCGCGGCCTCTGGTGGGCGTCCAGCCTGGAGAGTTCTTGGGAAAATCTGGTACCCGGGGCCTCCTTTGTGGCGGTGGAGGTCTCCGCAGACGGGAGCCGAATCGCCGGGATCGACCAGAGCGGCCAGATCTACCTGGGGGACGAGGCGGCGGTGGAGCCCCTGCCGCTCTTGGAAGCGGGTCACCCGGTGGCGCTGGCCCTGGCGGACGCCCTCTACGTCGCCACCGCGGATGTGATCTCGGTGTGGATGGACGGGCAGTGGCGGCCCTGTGCTGAGCTGCCTGCGTCGTCGCTGACAAACGGTATGGTCCCGGTCCGACTTGCCGCGCACGGCGCAGCACTGGTGGTGGGCACCGGGCAGGATCTCGCCTTCTCGGACGATCGATGCCAGACCTTCCAGCGGCAGGCTCCCTTTCCCGATGCCGTGTCCTATGTCGAAGAACCCGGTGCGGTTCAGTCCTTGGAGGGCACGGTGACCACCCTGTGGCTGGGCGACCACACGACGGTGGTGGGGGGCTACCGCGGAATTGCGGTGCAGCCTGGCAGGCAGGCCTCCTACCAGCGTCCGCGGATGTGGGATGGCGGTTTTGTGCGCGATCTGGCCTGGGACGTCGCTGCCGATCTTCTGTTTGCCACCAACTACGGAGATGGTCTTCAACGCTATAGCAGCGATGGCATGCAGTCCCTGGGCGGCGAAGGGATGCGTGGACCCGATACCTATGGTCGGGTGGTGGGGTGGCTTAGGCCGGACCACCTGCTGTATGCGGGTGACCTGGGAGCACCGCTGATCAGTGAGGATGGAGGTGTTTCGTGGTCGGAAACGGGAACTCCGGCTGGGGAAATTCGGGGTCTATGGCGGGCGGGTGGCCAGTCCTGGGTGATGGTGCCGGAGGTGGGGCTTTTCCGCTCCAGGGATGGTCAGGTGTGGACCCCGGTGGAGGCTATCCTGGATACGGTGGTGGCCGTGCGTGAGGGGCATTTGTTGGAGGAGGAAGGCTTTTTTGTGGTGACGAGCGCCCACTCTGCCCATGCCTACTTTCTATCCGACGCGGCCGATCCTCAGAAGATTGTGGGCCCCCAAGGCGCCATTACGGCGCTGGTATCCTGGCCACCGGGAGGGGGGCAGCGCCTGATAGCGGGAGATCGCCGCGGGATCGCCTCTTCCGAAGATGGGGGGGAGAGCTTTGAGCGGGTGCTTGAGCTGCCCGGTGGTGTACTCAGTCTGGTGGTCGCGGACGATGGAACACTTTTTGCGGTGGATGCTGCGGACGGACTCTGGCGTTCCCACGATGGGGGAGATCGCTGGACGCTTCTTCCGATCCCTCTTCCACCCATCCAGGAGATCGAGGTGGCTCCTGACTTTGCGGAGCGGGAGCTGGTGGTTGCGGGCACCCTGTTGGGTCTCTACTGGTCGGACGACCAGGGCGACAGCTGGCATGAAGCGGGGCATGCCGACGTGCTCCTGGCGCAAGATGTGTGCTTGGAGCCCTTTTCACCCACCGCTCGCCCGAGGGTGGTGGAAAGAGTGCTGATTCTGGGACCCGGAGAGGGTGTCGCTCCATGGACCCTTGGCTCCTCGGTCACGGTGGAGGGGGCGGGTGAGGGTCGTATGCAGGTGGAGCTGGAGGGGGAGAGGTTAGGAGAGGTGAAGGTGGGCGAAGTGCTGGCCCTGCCTGGGACGGGGTGGCGGCAGCTTCGGATCGAGGTGGTGGAGGGAGAGGTAGGATTGAAGCGCATTTCTATGCCCTTTGAGGGAGAGCCTCTTCCATCCTTGGGGCCTGCTCCGGCGGGGCCGCCCGGCTGCGGCTGTGGCCAAGGCGGGGCTGCGGGCCTCCTGCTGCCGCTCGTAGCGCGCCGTCGGCGTCGGTGATCCAGGATTGCCGGTAAACGCGGGACGGCATACCGATGCCTGCTGCGGGGATAACCTGGAAAATTCCACCTCTCCCACCCAAGAGCTGCTGTCGGAATACCACGAGGTGCTCGGTCGGGTTGCACACTGGACCATTCAGCCGGGTCTGTTTGTGGGCTATCTTTTTGTGGATTTCGGGGGGGCTGCGCGAGACGATCCTGGTGCCGTACATTATTGTGGTGGCGATGGTGGGTGCAGGGCTGACGGCGGTCTGGGTCCACTTCAGCCTCGCGCGGTCCCCGCTCTGGATGGTGTTGATGGCCCTCCATCCGCTGTTTCTCATCGGGGCCGTTGGCCTGATCGCGACCATTTTCAAGGGCTTTGGCCTGCCGACGGGAGCATAGACCATGCAGCTTGTAGAACGGCCGACCTTGGGAGTTTTCTGGCTGGTGAAGGGACTTTTTGAAGTGCTGCTCTTCGGAATGGTCTGTCTCTGGTTTGTTCTTATGGGGGGCGTCGCCGCCGTTTCGGGGGAGCACGACGGAGAGATCATCGGGGCCGCCTTTATCGGCATGAGCGGCTTTATCTTCCTCTTCGTCTTCCTCCTCTCTCTCCCCAGTTTTATTGTCGCCTACGGTCTGATTCGGCAGCGACCGTGGGGAGATCTGGGGGCGATCCTGCTCTCGGCCATGAACCTCTTCCACTTCCCCATCGGCAGCATTCTGGGGGCGGTGACCCTATCGGTGGTGCTGAAGAAAAAAGACTGATCAATCGGGAGTAAGCAGCACTTTGCCCATGTTCTCGCGCCGGTGCAGAATACTGTGTGCTTCGGCCGCCTGAGAAAAAGGAAGGGTGGCATGGATGTGGGGGTGGATGTGCCCCTGCTCCCACAGCGTCAAAATCTCGGCCAACCAGCCGGACACCCGCTCGGACTCCTCCCAGAGGTGGCCCATATTGACGCCCATCACCCCTTTGTTTTCGTTCATCAGGCTGACCGGGTTGATGCGCAGCCAGGGCACCTGCAAGCCCGTGCGCAAGAGCGACCAGAGCGAGCGACTCTCCCCCGTGGCCGAGGCGGAAAATCCAAAACAGATCAGCTTTCCCCCCGCTCTCAGCCCGTCGAGCCCCCGCTTCCAGGAAGCACCCCCCACCGGATCCAGGATCACGTCCATCTTTTCGGCTGGCCATGCGTCGCTGTGGCTGTCCAGGACGTGATCGTAGCCCCGCTTCAGGAGGAAGTCGTGCTTGGACTTCCCCGCCATGCCCCAGGTCTCCGCCTTGGCCAGTTTACACAAATCCAGCGCCGCGAGGCCCACGCCCCCCGCCGCACTGTGCACCAGCACCCGCTCTCCCGGCGTTGGACGCCCATAGATCCGCAGCATCAGGTAGGCGGTCAGGTAGGTGACCGGGATGGCCGCGGCCGTCTGGGCATCCATCCCCTTGGGGCGGCGTACCGCTTGGGAGGCGGGCACGCAGCGATGGGAACTGTAGCCTCCAAAGCGGCATAAAGAGAGGACCGGCTCGCCAATACGCGCCGGGTCCACCCCCTCGCCCACCGCGTCGATCTCGCCCGCCACCTCGTAGCCCACCACACAGGGGATGGGCGGGGCATCCGGGTAGGTGCCGGTTCGGGCCATCAGATCGGCAAAATTCACACCTGTAGCCTGGACTACAATTCGTACCTCGCCGGGTTGAGGCTGTGGATCCGGGCTCTCGCGAACTTCCAGGACAGAGGGCGGGCCGGGCTTGGAGATCCAGATACTGCGCATCCCGAAAGGGTATGCGCAGCCTTGTCAAAGGCAAGGGGAAGGCTACAAAATCAGGGCGGGAGACTGTCGGTGCGCCCCAGGGTAAGGCCGCCCAACTTCTGCTCCATCCAGTCCTCCCAGATGTGGATCATCTGCTTTTCTGGCGGATCTTCTACCAGGCGGCGCTGGATCTCCAGGATCGCCCGCGCCTCCACATCCTCCACATCCATGATGTGGGGCGAAACCTGGCGGTAGCCACTCAAAAAAGCTTCCCGCGCCCTGGGATTTGCCGCAAAAAGGCTCACCTGAAGCTCCACCAGATCGGCCTCTGGAGGCCCCCAGCGGGCACAGGTCCAGTCCAACACGCCTGTCAAACGCCAGCCCAATTCCGGCCTTCCCAGGATGTTTCCGATGTGGTAGTCCAAATGGAGGAGACGAGCGGTGGCCGGATCACTGCCCGGCAGGTCGGGCAGACCGCCCCCGTTCAGCGGCCGTCGGCGCGTGTGAATCTGCGCCAACATCCTGCCGATCTGCATACAGAGCCCCAAAAGCCCCACCCAGTCCACCCGCCCCCGCTCGATCTGCTGCTCCGGGCTCACCCCTGGAAGGATGCCCAACAGGGAGCAGGGTGGCCAGGTCTCTGGATGGAAAAAATAGGGAGAAGGTACCGGAACCCCCTGAACCAACGAAATGGCAATACTCTCGGAGCGGAGGCGATCCACCCAGGGACGGTCGGGTTCAAAGGGGTCGGGAAGGCCATCGGTACGGGGGAATTTAAGGAGGAAGTCCCCGTGGATACAGTGGACCCGATACAGGTGGTGCTCGCGACCATCGCGAAGGGGCGTGGGCAGGGCCTCCACACCCAGCTCGCGAAGGAGGCCGACGGCAGTCGCGTCGGCCTGGGCACGAAGCTCTGGCGGGCTTTCTACGGACGGGGAACGGGCAGCGGGATAGCCGATCCGCATGTCACTGCTTCCCGTCTTTGCGCGTGCAATCTCCGCCGCCGGGCTCAACCCCGAGCAGCGGGAGCGGATCAAACAGCTCTCCTTTGCCGACGCAGGCCATGGCTACGACGCCTTCGGCATGCACCGGGATTTTGTGGGAATGGGGCTGGTGATCACGGCTGGGCTCTACGACTCCTACTTCCGGGTGCAGTCGCATGGGCACGAGCACCTGCCCGCCAAAGGTCAGGCGGTGGTGGTGGCCAACCACTCCGGCACGCTGCCCACCGACGCCGCGATGTTGTGGACGGACATCGTACGTAAATCCAATCCTCCAAGAATCGCACGTCCGGTGGCCGATCACTTTGTGCCCATGATGCCGGTGATCGGGACCGTTTTTGCAAGAGGAGGAATGGTAGGAGGAAGCAGAGGAAATGCGCGTGCGCTCTTGGGTGCAGGCGAGATGGTGATGATCTTTCCCGAGGGCGTGCCCGGAATTTCCAAACATTTTAAGGATCGCTACCACCTGACCGACTGGCGGGTGGGGCATGTAGAGCTGGCCATTCGTCACCAGGCCCCCGTGATACCGGTAGGCATTGTGGGGCCAGAGGAGCAGATGCCCCAGATCGGAAAGCTGAATGTTCGCTTGCTGGGCGCACCCTTCATTCCGTTAACGCTCACGCCGATTCCTCTGCCGGTACGGTACCACATCCTGTACGGACCCCCGATTCCGATCCCCGATCTGTACCGGCCCGAGCAGGCCGACGATCCCGGCGCCGTGCGGGAGGCGGCGGCACGCACACGTGCTGCGGTAGAGGCATTGTTGGAGCAGGGGCTTGCGGAACGTCCAGGTATTTTCAAATGAAAAGGGAAGCCATGCGTGGTGTACTGGTTACGGGAGTGGACACCCCCGTTGGAGAGTTGCTGGTGCGGTCGCTGCTGGCGGACGACGCAATCGGGCAGGTGTTGGCCGTCGGCAGTCGGCCGCCGGAGGACGCTCTGCCCTTCTCGCACGCGGGGCGCCTGACCTATATTCAGCTCGATCTGTTGAAAGAGCGTCGTGTCAAGGATCTGCTCTTCGGGCCCGCCCGTGATCTTGGCGTTGAGGTGGTCGTACATACTGCACTGACGACGGAAGCAAGGGCTGAGGGCCGAAAGGTGCACGCGCTGAACGTAGACGCCACCCGGTCGCTGCTGCAGCTCTGCGAGCGTCACCCGACGATACACCGCTTTGTGCTGCGCTCGCACGCAGAAGTGTACGAAGTACAGGCGGATCTGCCGGTGTTGATCGCCGAGGATCACCCCCTGAACCTGTCGCAAAACGCGCCGCAGTTCGTACGGGATCGTGTGGAAGCGGATCTGCATGCATGTGTGCAGATGGGGCTATCCAAGCTGAAGATCGTGGTGATGCGCTGCGCAGAGGTGTTGGCACCGGGCACCGGTTCCCAGCTCTACGACTACCTGGAGAGCCCGATCTGCTTCCGGCCGATGGGTTTTGATCCGATGCTGAATGTGCTGAGCCTGAAAGATGTGGTTCGGGCCCTCGAATTTGCAACCCGCGCCGCGGAGCAGGGTGTGTACAACATTCCCGGTGCGGACACCATTCCGCTGTCGGAGGCGATCAACAAATGGGGACGGCTGTCGATTCCGGTGCCTGGATCTTGGATGACGCCGCTGTATCGGTGGCGCCGAAGGCTGCGCGGTCACGACTTCAGCTACGGGATGAACCGGAAGCGTTTCCACTACAGCGGGGTGCTGGACGGCACCCGGGCGCGGGACGTGCTGGGCTACGTGCCGGAGCATCCGGTGGACTGGCCGGCCTGAGGAAGAGGGCGGAAAAGGCTGGGGGAGGAGGAGGAATGCCGCTTTTACCTCTCTGTGGTGTGTCGTCGATGCCGCCGCCTTGACGCCTCCTCAAAATCTGGTTAGGAGGATTGAATATGCTATAGGGGTATAGCTCAGTTGGTAGAGCAGCCGATTCCAAATCGGCAGGCCGTGGGTTCAAGTCCCTCTGCCCCTGCACCTTTCCGAAAGCCGCACCGTCGAGAGATGGGGCGGCTTTTGGGTTTTTTGGGGGTGCTGCCGTTGTAGAAGCACGGCGCAGGTCCCAAGGAGTCGTTGAAAATTAACCTTGGGCCAAGGACGATGCTCGCGGGTGAGCGGGGATGCGCCTCGCTTCCAGATGTGGTGGTCTGGGAGCCCGGAGCCGGTCTGGTGGCGTGGGGAGGGACAAAGTGGGCGGAGCGATGGAGCTTCAAAGGAGACCTCGTGTAGATGCAGTATGTCCGGGCGAGGCGGGAACAGAACTCCTTTGGGGTGGCAACGAGGTGAGTGCATTCCGTTGGAGGCAAGCGGGGCGTCGATGATCCTGGGTTGACGCGTCAATAGTATGAGTGGCGGGGGCTTGTTGGGTGGAATAGACTGGCGTATGGAATTTCCGCCTCCCGCCAAGACCCTGGAAGACCTTTCAAGGACTCTTTTGGAGGAGCCGCTCCAGGTTGGGGATCCCCGCTATGTGGATCTGAGCGAGGCGCGTGGCGACAGCGCACGCAAGCGTCTGACGCGGGTGCTCCTCGGAAATAATTCGGATTCCTTCCTGCATTTTGCCCTCGCCAGCCATCGCGGTTCAGGCAAGACCACCGAGATCCGGCGCCTGATGCAGGCGGTGCAGGGATCCTACTACTGCCTCTATTTTGAAGCCAATGTGGAGGCGAACGCCCGCCAGTTGGACCTGGAAGACCTCCTGCTGGTATTGACGCGGAAGCTGTTTCAGGAAACGAAGAACCTGAATTTTAAGCTCGATCCTGGGTTCATCAAAAAAATTGAGGATTGGTTTGGGATCATCACTCAGACCACGGCAGTCGGCCTCTCCTTCAAGACGGAGATCGAGGGAAGCATCAAGGCCGGGGCAAAGCTGGACTATCTGGGAGAACTTCAGGGGCGCTTCGCCAGCCTGATCAAGTTTGAGAGTGAGCATCGGGATGAGCTGAAGACGGTGCTGCGCAAGTATGGAGGCAGCCTGTTGGAGCTGGTGAACCAGCTCCTGGATGCGGTGCGTGGGCACATGGAGAAAGATCAGCGGAAGCTACTGATCATTGTGGACAACCTGGATCGTTATGACCCGGAGCAAATGGACCGCCTGCTGATCCGCCAAGGGGACAGCCTGACTCGGCTCCGCTGCAACCTGCTGCTGACCCCACCGATTGCTCTGGTCTACCGTCCCAACACCGGGCGTCTGAAGGACCACTATCGTACCGAGGTGATGCACAGCGTTCGCTTGCGGGATAGTACGGATCCCTACGACACCGTCAAGGATCCGGCGAGGCGCCTTCTGCTGGAAACTCTGTCGAAGAGGGTGGATCTGGACCGCCTCATTCCCGATGCTGCCACGCGGGACCGCCTGCTGGTGGCTTCGGGGGGCGCCATGCGGGAGCTGTTGGAGCTGGTTCTGGACGTATCTCTGGATTCGAACGACGGGACCATTGGACTGAAAGAAGTGGAGAAGGGCATTTCCCGATTGAAGGCGGAGATGCGGGATACGATCAACCTTTCCGGGTGGGTGTCGGTTCTGGCCCATATCGGGATGAACAAGCAGGTTTTTGAGGGTGGTGCCTGCATGGACATCCTGTACCATCGTTTTGCCTTTCACTACAACGGCAGCGGCTGGTACGACATCCACCCGTTGATTGATGAGCTGCCGGAATACCAAAAAGCGAAGATCGCAGCCGAAAAGCAGAGGCCGATTGTCGCTTCCTGAGCATCTCCCCACGGATGATCTGGTTGCCCTGCGCCGGGCGGTGCAGCGGATGCTGGGGCTGGGCTTCCGTCTTCTGGTTGTGGAGGCGGCCACACCCCCGCAGCGGAAGCAGCTTCAACGGTGGCTGGAGCTTCAGGTCCGAGAGCAGGACGGAGCCCTGGTTTCTCTTGACCTGTCCAGTCTTCCCGGAAAGAACCTCTGGGCAGAGCTGAAGGATCGCCTGGGCACAATTCCCCTCAAGTCCCTGCTGTTCCTCTGGGGTATGGAGGCTACCGAGTACGAGCACAAACGTGATGGTTTCGGCCAGATGATGAACGTACAGCGGGATATCCTGGTACGGGACTTCCCGGTGATCTGGGTGCTGGTGGTGCATCCGGCGCTACGCGCCCAGTTGCGGGAAGTGGCTCCGGACTTTTTCGACTATGCGTTGCGATGGATCCGGATGGAGAACCCCGCGCCGGAAGTCGCAAACACCGCCTATGTTCCTTCTCTCCCGGGCTCCCTTCCTCCCCTTCCGCTGGGCGAGCTCTCCCATCCGGAGCGTGCCCTGCTGGAGGAAAGCTGGGCGGCGCTGGGGCGATGGGAACACAACAAGGTTCGCGATGGGGTCGCACGGTTGCGATTGCGCTCTCTCCCACGCATCTGGGAGCCACTGCTTCTCCTGATCGAGGCGCACCTGAGCTTACGGGAGGGAGGGGCAGAGACAAGGTCTCTGTTCCAGAGAGCCATCGATCAGCTTGCGGACCCAACGCTTCAGGGTGTGGCGCGTGTGGGGCTTGCTCAGTACTTGCTTCAGATCGGCGAGCTGGCGCCGGCGAAGATCGAGCTGGAAAAAGTAGAAGAGCCAGAGGCGACCGACTGGTGGGCGGAGGCGGAGATTTTCCGCGCCAGGCTGGATGCTCTGGGCGGTGCGGCGGGCGCAAGTGAGCAGCGGCTGCAGCAGGTGCGGTCCCGCCTTCCTCCGGGGACCCGCGCTTGGGCCGATGTGGGGGATGCACTGGGGGATCGCCTTACCGCTCGCGGCGAATGGCAGGAGGCGCTGCGGATCCGTCGAGAGGAGCTGTTGCCGGTCTGTGAGCAGCTCGGGGATGTACGTTCGCGGGCGGTGACGATGGGGAAGATCGCGGACGTGCTGCAGGCGCGCGGGGAGTGGCCGGAGGCGCTGCGGATCCGTCGGGAGGAGGTACTGCCGGTCTTTGAACAACTGGGGGATATACGCGAGCGGGCGGTGACGATGGGGAAGATCGCCAGCGGCTTGAGCGCGCGCGGGGAGTTGAAGGAAGCGCTGCGGATCCGTCGGGAGGAGGTACTGCCGGTCCACAAACGGTTGGGAGGTGCAGTCGATCTGGCTGTGACTCAATGCAATATCGCATTCCTGCTTTCACTTCGGAAGGAACACGACGAAGCATGGCGCCTGCTGACGAAAGAAGTGATCCCAGCATTGGAGAAGCTCGATTCCCGATCCAAGGTGGTTGAAGCCCAGCGAATGCTGGGTTTTGTGTACGCCAACCGAAACCGCAAAGGGGATCGTCTGGAGGCGAAGCGGGTCCTCCAGAGAGCCCTTCGTGAAGCAGAGCAGCTCGGCATGGCTAGAGAGATCGAGCAAATCAACGGCATCCTCGCCGACCTCAAAAAATAGAGCTTTCGCGACAATT
>CAITDR010000036.1 GCA_903891165.1 uncultured Pseudomonadota bacterium | reverse complement strand
GCGCGCCATCACCTTGCCACCGTCGCGCAGCTCCACTGCCAGCACCCCAGAAGCGGCCAGCTCAAAGGGGAAGGAACCATTGAGCGATGCGATGGACCACTCTACTTTCCCCAGGAGGTTCCCATCAAAATCCAGACAGGGAGAGCATACCTCCGAAGGTACAACCGAAGCCTGATCCACCACGAGATGCGGCATCATCCGGGCGGACTGCCCCAGGGGTAGATCCACCTGAACGGTAGGAAGATCGCCAGAAACTGCCGCACGAAGGCCTGCACCGATGGCGGTACTCAAGGCAGGCTTGGAGATGCGCAGCTTCGCGTCCGGCTCCCAGGTGGCAGGTCGGTCGGTAACAAAAGTGAGGGCGGCCTCTCTTTCTTGAGAATAGAGCGCGATCACATCCGGCGCACAGGCAAACAGGCTGAGCAAGGGGAGCATGGAACCTCTGGCCCCCTCTAACCGGCACCGCGCGCGTTATCAGGGAGTAGGAGCCCGCCATGCCCGAAACTGCCGACCCCATCGAAGCCCTGAATGCCAAGGATCTCACTAGCCGGGCCGCCGGCGCGCGGGATCTCGCCCAGAGTGGCGGGCTGGAGCAGCTTCCCCGGCTGGTGCAGATGTGCATCAAGGATAGTTCCCAGGGTGTACGCCTGCATTGCGCGGGGGCCGTGGCCGACATTTTGTCGCGGCACCGGGCGCCGGGGGCGCTGTCCCCGGCAGAGCGGGAAGCGCTGTGGGCACCGATTGTCGGCGTGGATCCTGGCTTCAACGTGGCACTGTTCCAGGTCGCCGCCGAGATCGGCACCACAGCGGCGCTGCAGCGGATCCTCGGCGGGCTGCGCGACCCGCGGGTGGATGTGCGGATGGGTGCCTGTGTGGGGCTGCTTCGGCACTGTGCGCAGGGGCAGTACAACGGAAATCGCGAGCTGGAAGCTGCTGTTGTGGCCACCCTGGGCGACGTCCGTATCAAGCCCGATACCCGCCTGGAGACGGTGCGGATATGCTGTAACCTGGGCTACAAAACCGTCGTGGAAGCCGCGGAGAAGCTCGCTTCTCAACTGAACCCCCGGCAGGCCGAGCAGCTTGAAGAGCTGCTGAACCAGCTTCGGGAGCCGGTAAGCCCCAACGGAATCTGGGTAGAAGCCGGGAAAGATGCGGGGGCGCTGGTTCCGAAGGCAAAACGGGGCGCGGTGGGGGCCCTGCGGGGAGAGCGGCTGTGGATCGAAGGCGCCTGGCAGACCGAAGCACCGGTACGACGTATGTTTTTGAAGGAGCCGGGGGAGGAGGCCGCCGATGTGGTGCTGCAGGTGGGCAGCCGCAGCTACTACCCCGCCGATGCCGACGAGGTGGTAGAGCTGGCCGATTTGGTTGTTGCAAGCAACGATCCCCAGCTTCGCGCCGAGCTTTCGCCGCTGTGGCCGGACAATGCGGCGGGGCGGCGGGCGCGAGGAAGCCTGGCCCTGGCCGAAGGCCGGGTGGACGAGGCCATCGCGCTCTTTTCCGAGGCCCTGGAGCTGAAAAAAGTGCCGGTGGACTGCTCCTATTGGCTGGCGGAGGCCCTGCGGCGGGCAGGGCGGAGTGCCGAGGCGCGCCCCCACCTGGAGCGTTTTGTGGCCAAGGCGCCCAAAAAGAGCCCAGTGCTGGCGGAGGCCAAGCGGCGTTTGGAGGAGGATTGACTACATGAAGAGGAGTGGATGAGCCCGGATCGACGAGATAGCCCTGCCAAATGTCGATCCTCCTTCTCCTCCTCGCCTGTCAGCCTGCCGAAAACAACGAATCGACCCCGGAAGGTCCGCCCACGCTGGCACCCCCGGCCGAGGGGAAAGGTTTCCAAGGTTCGATGAGTGGAATTGTTGTGGACCCCTACACCGAGGTGTGGCTGTGTTCGGTCTACCCGCTGCCGGTGGACCACCCCGCCAATGTGAACTCCGTGCAGTTTTTGCAAACGCCCGGCTTGCACCACATCACACTTTCCACCTTTGGATTGACGCCCTCCACCGTTCCCTATGGGACCTACGACTGCAACGACATCTACGCGGACTCCTCGATCAGGGAGTCGGCAATCTTGATGTTTGGCGGCGCCGGAGTTGCAGAGGGAACGCTGCAGCTTCCCGAAGGGGTGGCGGCCACCCTGCCCATGGGCATCGACCTGCTGCATGAGGTTCACTTCGTAAATACGACCGATAAACCTGTCGATCTGTACTCCTACCTCAACGCCTACACCATCGACGACGACGAGGTGGTCAGCGGCATCTGGGGCGGGTCGGTGCGGGACGAGTACATCAACGTGCCGCCCAGCACAACGCATACCGAGTGGTCGCGCTGCGTGTTCAATCGGGACGTAGAAGTTCACTTTCTGGCCAGCCACTCCCACAAACGTGCCGTAGAATTCAGCATCGCCCCCTTCGACGGAACCACGGTGGGTGACGTCTTCTTCACCAACGACGACTGGCAGAACCCGATGATCACGCAGTACAACCCGCCGCGGGTGGTACCGAAAGGTCAGGGCTTCCAGTGGTCGTGTACCTACAAAAATGAAGACCCCAAGGAGATTCACTACGGGCTGACCTCGGAGGACGAGATGTGCAACATGGCGGTGGTGCACACCCCCTTCGACCTGAGCGCGGAGTGTGAGGTGGTGGAGACTTCGGACGGGGTGATTGGACCAGGCTGAAGCAGACTTTTCCCGCCGATGACCCCACAGCTCTTGACGGGTCAAGAGCATGAAAAAACCCGCCCTTGACCATCAGGGAAAGGGGGATTATCCTTCTGCTGTGGATCATTTCGATCCACGTGCTGACCGGGGGCGTTCCGGTTTCGACGGGGTGGTAGAAGTTCAAAGGGCGTAGCAGGAGTGGTTCATCCGTAATCGGACCAAAAAATCAAGTGCCAATAACACTAATTACTTTGAACAGGAAGTCCGCCTCGCGGCCTGATAGTTCACGGTCCTGAAGCCATATAGAGCATCAGGCATTCGTATAGGCGTGGCCGAACTTATACGGGTGTAATCCAGGCTTGCAGCAACCTCGGGGCTGAGCAACCGCCGAGCGCGCGAAGATAAACAGGGTACTCTGACGGTTTCCAAAGGAAACGACACCCGCCGGTGGGTTCAACCGGAAGGCTACGTATCTCGGAGAATGGAAGCTGCTTCGGACGTGGGTTCGACTCCCACCGCCTCCATTGTTTGCTACCAGGGGCAGAACTTCGGACAAGCCGGAGTTCTGCCGCTGGCAACCTCCTGAGCCACCACCGGCCGCACCCCCGCCCAGCTCGGCGGGCAAGGTGAAGCTGACGGTGAGCTTCATGCCCTCAGCCTCGATCCGGGTGATCCAGGCATGGAGAAAGGCACGTTGGGCGTTCGGGGTGCCCGTGGCCAGCACCTCGCGCAGCCGACCCACGTAGCGGTCGATGGTCGCAGCGTCCGCGATGCGGACGACGGGCGTCGACGCGGCGGAGAGGCGGGCGTGGCGGTGGCCGAGCTCGTCCACCTGGGCCTTCACATCGCGGATCCGCGGAGCCAGGATGGAGAGGTCGAGGGCACCATCCTCTATTGTTCCGTCCCAGCGATTTCTACTGGTCCCGTCTCACGACGCTTTACCAGCTCCTCCTCCGGTTGTCGCAGGAAGAAGGCTGACTCTTGGTCTCCCGGGGCTCGCCGAGCTGGGAGCGTAGAGTGAGACAAGGCGCCTGCGAACCGGGCAGAATCGCTGGGACGGGACAGCCGATGCCGACGGCAACGGCGTTGCGGCCGAGCCGGGTGCCCTGGTGGTGGGGGCTCCACTGGGCGCTTTGGTGGGACGGGTCGGCGATCAGCCCTTTTTTCTGGGTCGGGATGGGCAGGTACCCGAGGGCCCGGAAGGAGCGCTGGAGCTGGCGATCAACCAGGTGCAAGGCACGGAAAACAAAAAGGCTATCGGCCACTTTGTCGTGCGTCTGGGGAGCCTCACCGTGGAGCCGGTTGAAGGCGTGGACGGAGCCGCCTCAACATTGAGCCCCGCCGCTGCAGGGTAGCGCGAGGGCTCCGCCAACAACTGTCAGGTTGGTGTCTCGGCGCACGGACTCCACCCTCCGCCCGCCCCCCGGGCTGGGCAAGCCCGGCCCGGGCGGATACGAAGCAAGCATGACGAATGTCCATGTGGTCGTGCGCGCGCCGGACGGCTCTCTCCACCGGCTGCTTCCCGGGGACATCATCGGGCGGGTGTGGACGGCCGCGCTCACCATCGAGGATGCGCGGGTCTCTGAGACCCACGCCCTGGTGAGCCTCCGCGATGGTGCGCTGGTCCTGCTCGCCCTGCGCCGGCTCCTGCGGGTGGAGGGTCGAGAGGTACGGCAGGTGACGCTCGCACCCGGGCTGGTGATCGAGCTGGCCGAAGGGGTAGCCCTGAGCATCGAAGCGGTGCAACTGCCAGAGGTGGTGCTCGCGCTGGAAGGGGCTGGACTGGGGCGACGTGTGCTTCCAGGCACCGCTTTTCTCCGGGTCGGCCCTCCCCCCGAGCTCCTCCCGCGCTATGTCCCCGACGCACGGGTGCAGATCTGGTCCTACGGGAACGGGTGGCGCTACCGCATCGATGAGGGCGAAGCCCGGGATCTCACGGCGGGGGATGCACTTACGGTGGGAACCTCCGTCTTTCGGGTGGTGGAGGTACGGCTGCGGGAGGCGGAGCGGAACGGGACGGAGGTCGGAAGGGATGCTCCATTGCGAATGATTGCGCGTCACGTCACCGTGCATGTCCACCGCGAGGGGCAGCCGGTCTGCGTCCTGGGCGGGGTGCCGGGGCGGATCATGAGCGAGCTGATCGTGATGGGGGTGCCGGTGAATTGGGAGGTGATCGCGGGGCAGATCTGGCCGGACGAGGTGGACCGGGGGGTCCTGCGGCGTCGGTGGGACGTCCACCTTGGGCGGCTGCGCGGAAAACTGCGGGAAGCCCAGATCCGGGAGGATCTTGTTCGGCCCGACGGGAAGGGAAACCTGGAGCTGGTCCTGTCGCCGCTGGATATTGTGGAGGATCAGGCTTGAAGGATGACTCGACCGACAGGTGGATGTGTTCCGACGCCGCCGGCGGCTCTGATCCGGGTACCCCCTCGGAGCTGCCCGATCTGAGCCCTCCCTTTGTCGGCGGCCGCTACGAACGTCGGCAGCTTGTCGGGGTGGGAGGCATGGGCCGCGTCACCGTGGTCTACGACCGGGTGCTGCAGCGCGAGGTGGCGCTGAAAGAGCCTGCATTCGGGCACGACGCCATCCTGCTGGAGGAGGCGCGCCGAGCCGCAGCCCTGGAGCATCCCGGCATTGTCCCCGTGCTGGATGCCGGAACGGATGCGGCCGGGCGCCCCTGGTACACCATGCGGTTGCTGCGGGGTCGCCCCCTGGAGGAGGCCCTCCGCGACGAGCCGGATCTTGCCGGGCGTCTCGGCTACGTCCGAGCGCTTTTAGGCGCATCCGAGGCGGTCGCCTATGCCCACGCGCGCGGGATTGTGCATCGCGACGTCACCCCCGCCAACGTGCTGGTGGGCGAGCTGGGGGAGGTCTGCGTGATCGACTGGGGGCTCTCCGCCCTGCAGGGCACGCGCGGCAGCGGCGGGACACGCGGCTATCGGGCGCCCGAGCAACAGGCCGGCGCCGGGGCGGATGCACGCGCCGATGTCTATGCGCTTGGCGCCATCCTTTTCCGCCTGTGTGCGGGTGTGCCGCCCCTGAACGATTCGCCTCTCCCCGCCTCCACCCCGCCGGAGCTCGCCGCCATTGTGGCGCGGGCCATGGCGCCCCTTCCCACCGACCGCTATCCAGACGCACGCGCCTTCGCGGCGGATCTTGCGGCCTGGCTGGACGGACACCGGGTCTCGGCGCACGCATACTCCACCTGGGAGCTCCTCCGCCGCTTCGCGACGACCTATCGAGTGCCGCTCGCCGTCGCCCTGCTCGCGCTGGTGGTCCTGGGGCTGACCAGCAGCCTGCAGTATCTCGCCACCGTGCGCGAACGGGATCGGGCGATTGCGGCCGAACATGCGGCTACCATCCGCCTTGGACTTGCTCTTTCGACACAGGCCGTCGAAGCCTTTCGGAGCGATCGGCTCGGCGACGCTGCGGTGCTGGCCGCTTACGCCTACACCCAGCTCGACGGGGGGGAGCCGGCAGTGGCCCAAGCACGTGCGTCTGCCCTCGGTGTGCTCGCAGGCATCGATGCGGGAGAGGCACCGGAGGCGCTCAGCGTCGCGCCGCTTCCCGCAGAATGTGACGCGGTACGACTGCATGCGGATGGCTATGTGTGCCTGGGTGCGGACGGCGCCACGGAGTGGAGCTGGACCGGAGAAGTGAAGGGTGTTTGGCCCGGCCAGTGGGTCGATGCCGCGTCGGGCAGCCTCGGAGTCTTCCTGCTCGGTTTTGACGGCACGGTGCGAATGGGTGGCGATACGCTGGCACTCCCGCCCGGATTCCGCCCCGATCGTCGTAGCCTCGGCGGTGCGCACCTCGTTTCGGTGGCCGGTGCCCCCCTCTCCACCTTCTCCCTGCGGGACGGTGTGGTGAGTGGCCAGGTGATGCCCTGCAGTGCCGGAGAGCGCGTGCTGGCGGCGGTGGCGGACCCCGTCGGCCGCATCGCCGTCGCCTGCAGCTCCCAGGATGTGTACGTGGGGATGGCGAATGCGCTGGTGCGCGTCAACGCCCGACTTCCCCATCCGTCGATGGTGGCGTGGCTGGAGGGCGACCTCCTCGTCGGCACCATCCACGGCGAGGTGCTTCGGATCGCGCTGGACGGCACGGAGCGCTGGCGCACATCCATCGGGGACGCCGCAATCCTCGACGTGGGCCCCGCGGGGGACACGCTGGTGTGGGCCCGCACCCCGCGGAGCACGACCCTGCTGGATCGCCGCTCCGGTGTGCTCCGCACCGTGCTGCCTGCACTCCGAGCGGCACCGGTCGTCAGCCCGGATGGCGTGTTTCATGCGATCACGACGGACAAAATGCTCCACGCGTGGCGGCTGCCGGCGCGCTGGCCCGGTGTTCGCGTGTTCACCCCAGCCGGCTTGTCGGTGGTCACCGTCTCCCCCGACGGAACGGAGGTGGCCCTCGGAGGCGGCGCGACCAGTGTGGCACGGTGGCGCATCGCGGACGGATCGGTGCGGTGGGACACGGTGCCGGATGGGGTGGTCAAGGGCTTCGCCTGGAGCGCGGACGGCCTTCGGGCGACCTTCAGTGGCAGCAATACCACCCTGTTGCTGACCCCGAATGGTCCCCGCGTGGACCCCCTCCGCCCGACGGTGTATCGACGCCTCGGCACCCTGGCGAATGGTCGCCTCCTTGCCGTTCCCTACTGGGGCAGCCCCATTGTCTGGAAGGACGCCGCGGCACCCGAAGAAAAGCTGTCGGAGGTACCTGAGTGCCACGACCTTGGCGCGGGGGCGGACGGCGCGGCGCTGCTGGATGTGGAGGGGGGGGTGTGGAGCCTCGGCAATGCCGGCACCCGTCCCCTGCGGCGCGCAAAGCTCCCCGACGCCCGCGCCGTGGACGCCGGTCCCGGCGGCCGCATCGTGGTAGCGGCCGCGGACCTCCTGGTCATGCTGGGGCCTGCAGGCGAGACCGTGGTTGAGGTTCCGCTCGACGGTCGAACGGTGTTGGACGTGGCCTGGTCGCTCGACGGCACGCTGGTGGCGACGGGCAACCTGGACGGCACGGCGGATGTCTGGCGGGCGCAAGACGGTGCGTTGTTGGCAACGCTGGCCGGGCACTCCGACCGTGTCGCGACGCTGGAGTTTTCGCCGGACGGGAACTCGCTTATCACCGGAAGTTGGGACCACTCCGCCCGTCGATGGTCCCTCCAGGCCCTGCGCTCCCCCCCGTCCCCGGCCGAGGAGGAGGCGCGCTGGGGCGCCTCCGTGGCCATTGCCCCGTTGCCCGGGCCCGCACCCGCGGTGACTCCTTAGGGCACCGCGGCCGGGCACACCTCGAACTCCAGAAGGAACCAGTTCGCCGGATAGGTGACCGGGTCGGCGCAGTTCGCGCGCCAGATCCAGTCGCCGCCGGAGGGCGAGTAGCCGTTCCCCCAGCGGGACGTACAGGAGCTTCTGGCCGGGTACAGGTTGTCCGCCGCCATCCCGGTATAGGGGGTGGTGGTCCAGGTCGACGACGCGCCCTGGGTGGATGGGTTGGTCGCGGAGACCAGCCAGAGGCCCAGGCCGGTATCCCAGGCATCCACGGCCGCGCCCGTGACTTCCACCCGCGCATTCATGCCCGCAGCGAGGCGGAAGCCATCGTAGGCGTACACGGCAATGGCGTGGTCACCGGCGGTGGCGGTGGTGCTCAAGGTACCGAGGGTGGACCAGGACGATCCCGACCCCCAGCTGACCCCATCGAAGTAGGCGGTCCAGTAGTCGTCGGCGGACAGCTTCAGGGTGACGTTGTAGGAGCAGGTGCCGTCCTCGTCCACCTGGGCCAACTGGAGGCCGCGCTGCGCGTCCGCCCGCTCCTCCGGCGTGGGATCGGGCCGGATGTCGAGCAGCGGGTCGCCTTCGCGGACGGGATCGCCG
>CAITDR010000035.1 GCA_903891165.1 uncultured Pseudomonadota bacterium | reverse complement strand
TGCAACACCTCGGCTGCCTCGGTCCGGGCTTTTTCATCCGCCGAAAGACGAGGAATTCAGCGGGAAGGTCTGCCGTTGGAAGCTTGTGTGAGGCGTTAAGGTGATGGATGCGAATAGTTCTTGCTAAAGAACGACTATTTTCAAGTCACTCCATCCGATAATTAGGAGCCTCCTTCGTAATAATCACATCATGCACATGACTCTCCCGCAGCCCCGCCGCGGTCATGCGCACAAAACGGGCATCCCGCTTCATCGTCGGGATGTCGGCACAACCGGTGTAGCCCATGGATGCCTTCAAACCGCCCATAAGCTGCAGAATGGTTTCTGCTACCGAGCCCTTGTAGGGCACCCGACCCACAATCCCCTCGGGCACCAGCTTCTTGGTGGCCGCCTCGGGATCCGAGCCGTCATCCTCTTGAAAATACCGATCGGAAGAGCCCGCCTTCATCGCCTCGATCGAGCCCATTCCCCGGTAGGTCTTGTAGGACCGCCCCTGATAGAGCACCACCTCCCCCGGCGCCTCGTCGGTCCCCGCCAACAGCGAGCCCACCATCACCACGTCCGCACCCGCGGCAATAGCTTTGGCCACGTCCCCCGAGAATTTGATCCCACCATCCGCGATCACCGGGATGTTTTTTGACGCACACACCCGCGCAGCTTCGGCGATAGCGGTCAGCTGGGGCACCCCTACACCCGCGACCACACGGGTGGTGCAGATCGACCCAGGTCCAATGCCCACCTTCACCGCATCCGCTCCCGCGTCGATCAGCGCCTCCGCCGCCGATGCCGTTGCGATATTCCCCGCCAGGATCGCCAGATTGGGCCAATCATGGCGCAGCGCCCGCACCGCGCGGAGCACCCCTTCACTGTGTCCATGCGCGGTATCCACGACTACAAGATCGACGCCGGCCTCCACCAGCGCGGCCACCCGCGCGTCCCGGTCCCCGCCCACCCCCACCGCCGCCCCACAACACAAACGCCCGCGCCGGTCGCGCATCGCGTCCGGATGCCGCGTGGTGTTCTCCACATCCTTAAAGGTGATCAGCCCACGCAGGACCCCCGCCCCGTCCACCACCAGAAGTTTCTCAACCCGATGCTCCTGCATCAGATCCCGCGCCGCCTCCAGGTCCGTTCCGGGCGCACAGGTCACCAGCCCCTCCCGGGTCATCGCGTCGGCCACGAGTCGCTCCAGGTTCCGCTCGTAGCGCAGATCCCGGTTGGTCAGGATGCCCACCACGCGCCCCTCTTCCACCACCGGTAGCCCGTTGATGCCGTGGTCGCGCATCACCTGTCGCGCCTCGCGCAGGCTGCTCTGGGGGCCCAGTGTCACCGGGTCGCTGATCACCCCGGTCATCGCCTTTTTCACCCGCCGTACTTCTTTGGCCTGCGCCGCGATACTCAGGTTTTTGTGGAGGATTCCCATGCCTCCCAGGCGTGCCATTGCGATGGCCATCTGCGACTCGGTTACGGTGTCCATGGCCGAGGAAAGCAGCGGCACGTTCAGGTAGAGATCCCGTGCAAGCCGGCTTCGGGTGCTGGTTTCTTTGGGCAGCACCGTCGAGTGGGCGGGCAGGAGGAGGACGTCGTCGAAGGTGAGTGCGAGCGGAGGTTCAGGCAGC
>CAITDR010000034.1 GCA_903891165.1 uncultured Pseudomonadota bacterium | reverse complement strand
GTCCACTTCGGCGCCTTCTTTCTCCAGAAAACGCTGAAGGTGGTAGTTCCCGTCGCCCTCGGTGGTCATGGCCCAGAACTCGCCGATCACACTGACGCGGGGTTTGGGCTGGCTGCGGTCCACCTCGACCCGCTCCAGATCGCGTCGGCATTGATAGAGCGCAAGGTGGATACTCTTCTGGTTGGTGAAGGCGTGGATCAGGCGCTCCCGGCAGCGCGAGATTGCGGCATCGGTGGTGCCGGGGGTGACTTCGTAGGGCCGGATCCGGTAGCCCGTGATGTTGAGAACGTCGCCCACAATCATCGCGCGCACCAGGGCGGAGGCGAAGGCGGCGTTGACCTCCAGACCCAGCTCGTCGCCGGTGGCCTGCTTGATACCACCCTGCTGTTGGAAAAGCAGGACGCGGAAGCCGTCAAAACCTGCGTCCCGCAAGGCTTTGCGGAATTCAGTCACATACATGCCGAAGCGACAGGGCCCGCAGGCGCCCGCGGTGAGGAAGATATAGTTCGCCAGGATATCGGCGGTGGGAATTCCCTCCTCGTCGCGCAGACGGCAGAGGTGTTTGACCAGGTTCCCCACCGTGAAGTAGGTAGGGTTACACTGACCCCGGTTTCCGAATTCTTTGCCTAGCTGCAGCGCGCTATGGTCGGGCACGTCCAGGGGCTTGACCTTGTAGCCGATGCCCGAGAGCGAGGCCGCCACAAAAAGGTCCTGGCTCATGGTCAGGCCACTCACCCAGAGAGTGGTCTCTTTGCGCTGAGAACGCCGGAAATCAGTGTTGATCTTCTCCTTGTAGTGCTTCCGGCGTAGACCCATACGCTGGGCCTCCTCCTCCGCAAAACGGGCCAGCTCGGCTTCCAGCGCGGGGTCGGCGGGGCTGTCTTTGTCCTCAAAATCTTCAAACATGGCTTCCTCGTTTATGCAGAAAGAGAAATATAGCGGCGGGCTTCCAGCTCGCGACGTTTATCAGCGATACGACGGGCCAGCTCAACACGGCGGTCACGCAGGTCGGCCAGCTCCTCCTCCACCATCTTCAGGCGATGAGAGAAGGTACGCACCCGGATTGCGATGGAGCCACCTGGTTTATTGGCGTCGATATCATGGAGGGCCGAGTAGGGGATCTTGGCCGTCTTCACAATCGAGTCAATAATCCCATAGGTGGGAGCGTCGTGACCGCACTTAAAGCTTGACAGGTCAAGAATGGCGATGTTGGGGTGGCGAGCCGCAAAGCGCACCGCCCACACCTTCTGAGCGGAGTTCGCCGAGTAATTTTCTGGCCACACATCCTGGATAGACATGGGATCGTCGTCTCCGAACCACTGCTTGAGCCAGGCCGGATCTTTGGGAAGTGCCCGCACGGAGAGCACGGGGTAGCCCAGCACCTGAAGCTCTTCGGGAATCCCATGGTTCAAGCCCGGATCCGAGTGATAGGGCCTGCCGATCATCAGAATCGCGATCTTGTCCTCCCGGTGCACCTGCTCCAGGATCTCCCTCCCCTTCTCCTGGAGGATCCGGTCGAACTCGTTCAGGGCAGCGAAGCCCTGATCGCAGGCGAAATCGCTCTCGTCCTCGGTGATTCCCAGCCGCTCCCCCCAGCTTTCCCACATCTTCTTCTTCATCAGGTTGGGTTCTGCGAAGGAGAGGGAGGGATCCACGTAGCCGATGCCCGCTTTGGCAAAAAAGTCAGTTTCTTTGGTGAAAGCGGCCTTGATCACGTTGGGGTTGCCCGCCACAATCGGGCAGGCTGCGGTGTCCATGGCCCCTTCAATCCAGGAGGGGACATGGGTGAGGCAGGGGTAAAAAATCCAGTTCAGCGGCCCTTTTCGGGCATCTTTGTGGGTGTGGTTGATCAGCTCGTGGATATGCGCCTGCGTCACCTTGGAGGGGTAGCAGGGATCGATGGATCCATAGCGTCCCCCCTCGGCAAAAAGCTCCTCGGACGTCGCACTGGAGAAGACGATGTTCTCCTTGGGCATGCCCAGCGCTTCAAAGTAGGTTCGGAAGAAGGGCGCGGTGGCGTAGAGGTTCAGGACGCGGGGAATCCCCACCTTGAAGCGGCTCAGATCCACATTGGAGCGTCGGAAGCCACGGTTGAGCGCCTTTCGAGCGACCCGGAACAAAGACAGGCGGCGAACCTCCACATCCCGATGGGAGGAGCCGGCCAAGGGCATAGGCTGCGGGGGGAAAAAGGAGCGGAAGGCCAGGGTGGCCTCTTCGGCCACGAGGTTGGGGTAGGCGGCGCGGATCTTGGAGCGCTGCTTGGCCAGCACTTTGAGGGCTTCGTTGCTCTCCACCGTGCCCTTCTCGCAGGAAAAGCCGGAAATATAGCGGCTTTTGTTTCCATCGGGCGTTTTTGCGTCGATGAAGGTACGCGAGCAATTGTTGGGGCAGAAATTGCAGCGGGTGCTCTCGTCGTTGCGCGCTTCGTATTGGAGCCCGATGGCACTTTCCAGGCCGACAAAGGTGGAAGTTCCCCGACGTTGTACCACACGTAAGGTCTCCATCGCCGCACCCAACGCACCTGCCTCCGCACAGAAGGGGTGGACGTGGACGTTGGCCTCAGGGACCCGCGCGCGGATGTAGTCCACCTGTGCCTTCACTGCGGCAAGGTTTCGCTGTGTTCCTCCTTGCAGAATGAAGGTTTTGCCGAATTCGGCAAGTCGCGGCACCTGCACCACATACTGCCACACGTTCTTGGGCAATACCTGAGCCAGCCCGGCGAGCATTTCCGGGGCGGAAAAGCCCTCTTTCTGAAAATTCACCCGGTCGGCATCCAAGAAGACCGCGCAGCCGTAAGAGAATTTTGGCGAAAGATCGGCTGCGAAGGCTGTCTCCGCATATTTTTCGAGCGGCACCCCGAACTGGTCGGCCATGGCCTGAAGCAGCATCCCGTTGCCAGCCGAACACTGGTTGGAAAGCCGAAAATCCCGCACTTCCCTTCCCCCGTCGCCGGTATCCGCGAGGAAGAGCACTTTGATGTCCTGCCCGCCGATATCACAGACGACATCCGCCTGCGGAAAGAAGGCGGTGGCGGCCATCAAGTGGGCCACTGTCTCCACGATGTTCACGTCGGCCTTCAGCGTCTCCTGAAGCACCGGTGCCGCGTAGCCGGTGGCGCCGAAGCCCAGCACTTCCAGGGTGGCCGCCTGGTCGGTCACCATATCTCGCAGCTCAGCGAGGATCTCGCGGGTGTCCTGGAGAGGATTTCCCTTGGAGAGACGGTAACTTTTCAGGAGTACCTTGCCGTCTTCGCCCACCAGGACCGCCTTGGTGGAGGTGGAGCCGCCATCCAGGCCGATCACGGCGCGCACCACCTGGCCGGGCACAAAACGCGCAGGGACAAAGGTAGGAACCCGGTAGGACTCGGTGAAGGTTGCCAGCTCTTCGGCATCTCGGACCAGCGGTTGCCCAGCCGAGTCGCCCAGGCGAGCGGAGCGACCATGGAGGAGGTAGTGGTTCAGACCATCGAGGCCACGATAGCGGGCGGTGTTGGCATCGGTGATCTCGGCCATCCCGAAGATTACGCCGCCATAGGCAGCGTAATATTCGGCGTTCTGGGGGAGGAAGATGAGTTCCTCCACCGGCTGGTCCTTGGGCCAGGCATAGCCCCGCTGCTCCCAGGTCTCGGGGATCCGCTGCCGCCAGCACTCCACCAGAAAGGGCAAAAAACTGTTGGGTCCCCCTAGAAGGAGCACCTTCGGCTTCAGGGTGTTCCCCCGCGTGAGCACCGAGAGGTTCTGGTGGACGATGGCATCCGCCAGAGAGTTCATGATCTCGTTGGAGGGAATTCCACTTTTGACCAGATTGACGATGTCCGTCTCGGCAAAAACCCCACATTTGGCGGCCACATGGTGCAGGCGGCTGGAGTCATAGCGGAGTGCGCGAAGAACATCGGCCTCCAAGCCCACTTTGATCCGGCACTTGTCGATGGTGGCACCGGTGCCGGAGGCACACTTGTCGTTCATGGAGGTCAGCGCGGTGCGCGCCCCCTCCTTCTCCCCCTTTCGGAAGAGGATAATCTTGGCATCCTGGCCACCTAGCTCAATCACCGAGTTCACATCCGGGTGCAGCCGCTCCACCGCCAGGGTCACCGCGTTGACCTCCTGCACAAACCGAGCACCCAGCGGAGCCACCAGCGGGCCCGAACCCGAGCCGGTAACAAAAATCCGAATGTCCGCCTCGTCGGGAAAGGCGGCACCGATACGCAGGAGGAACTCGCGCACCATCTCCGGCTGCCGCGTCTCGTGGCGCTGGTAGTCCTTCCAGAGGATCTCCATACTGCCCGGATCGACCACGACTGCTTTTACCGTGGTGGATCCCACGTCCATTCCGATCGCGATGGCCATTCTTCTTCTCCACGCCAGCGATGACTGACATGTCAGTCTAGCACGATTCGGAGAAAAAGTACAGGGGCTCACACTCCGGCGATACACAGGATAGAAGCCTGCCCCCATGCGCGCCCCTCCCCTGCCCCCCGAAGACCGTCACCTCCTCCTGGTTCAGGCTTCCCATCGGGTTTTTTCCCGGAAGGGCTACTACGCCGCTTCGGTCGCCGACATCCTGACCGAAGCGGGTGTTGCCCGTGGTACCTTCTACAACTATTTTGAGGGGAAACGGGAGGCTTTTCGGGCGGTTCTCGACGCGGTGATGGATCGGGTGGTCCAGGGCGTCACGCCCATCTCCCTGGAGGAGCCGGTGCCCCCGCAATTGCAGGAGAACCTGCGACGGCTGCTGCTGGTGCTGGACGAGGACACGTGCCGTCTGCTTTTTGCAGAGGCCCCAGGTTTGGATGCCGAAGGTCAGGCTGCGCTCCTGGATTTTTACCAGGGTGCGACCGCAAGGATCGTGCGTGCGCTGCGGACGGGGCAGGCCATCGGGTTGGTACGCAGCGGGCCGGTGGAGCCGCTGGCCTGGTGCCTGCTGGGTGCGCTGAAGGAGCCGGTGTTTCAGGCATGGTTGTCGGGC
>CAITDR010000033.1 GCA_903891165.1 uncultured Pseudomonadota bacterium | reverse complement strand
CTCCTGCAGGCTTTCAAGCTGCTGTTGCTGCTCGGTCACATCGCGAATGGACAGCACCTTACTGCTGCCCGCCGCCTCGGGCACCGGAGTGATAGTATAACTGACAATACGAACGGAACCGTCCATCCGCTGGAGCAGCGCGTTCTCCGACGCCCGCTCCTCCAACCTGCCCTCCCGCCAGCGCTTCAGCGGCTCGCAGCCCCGCTGATCTTTGTGTGTACACTGGAACACCAGCACCTCGTTCCAGGGGCGCCCGACCATCTGCTCCACCGACTGACCCACGAGGGCGGCGGCGGGCGGGTTGGCCAGCTCCACCACCCCCTGAGGGTCCACGGCAAAGACGGCATCGGCCACGGCTTCCAGGGTCAGGCGGTAGCGCTGCTTCAGGCGCTTCCGCTCTGCCTCCGCCTGTTTACGCACCGAGATGTCCCGGATCACCGCCATCATGCCCGGCTGGTCCATCACCCAGCTCCGGGACAGCCCCAGCTCGATGTCCACTTCGTGACCATCCCGGTGGAGAGCCCGCAGCTCCACCACCTTGCCCATCAGCCGGGATTCCCCGGTCCGCGTGAAGCGGACCATGCCCTCGGCGTGGACATCACGCACGCCCACCGGCACGATTCGATTCACATTTTGACCCACCATCTCGTCAGATGTGTAGCCCAAAATACGAGTAGCGGCGGGATTCCAGTTCAGGACGTTACCCGCGAGATCGGTCATCAGGATCGCATCCGCGCTCAGGTCCAGCACCTGCTGTAGCTCGTGGCCCACGCCGCCACCCTCGCGTGCTTGGCGATGGCGCAGGATCATCGCCTGCACCACCTGATCAGCGAGGAGCTTCAGACCGTTGCGTTGGAGCTCCGTCAACTGTGCGGGGCGGGTGTCCACCACGCAGAGCGAACCCAGCACCGATCCGTTGGGGTGTACCAGGGGGGCCCCGGCATAGAAGCGCACTCCGCCGGGAGCGGTGACGTGGGGGTGGTCTGAAAACCGTTGATCCAACCTGGCATCCTCTACCACCATCACATCCGTGCCCAGGATGGCATGCGCGCAGAAGGCCAGATCGCGGGGAGTCTCGTTCACCTCGGAGCCCACCCGGCTCTTGAACCACTGGCGCTCCCGATGCACCAACGACACAAAGCCCATCGAGACGCCACAGAGCGCAACGGCGAAGCGGGTGAGGTCGTCGAAGACCTTCTCAGTGGCGCTGTCCATAATGCCCAGCGCGTCCAGCGTGGTGATGCGTCGATGTTCGTCCGGCGGGACGGGCGCCGAGATCATAGGGGTTTCTCCAACAATCGCCGGGCGATGGTCTGGAGGGTGTTCCGATCCACCGGCTTGGTCAGGAATTCATCGAAGCCCTCGGCCAGGCAGGCGCGGCGGATCTCCGGCTCCTGGTGGCCGGTGAGCGCGGTGACCCTAGGCATGGTGGAGGGAAAGGCCCGACGAAGCTGGGCAAGTAGCTCTCTTCCGCCCACCCCCGGCATCTCCAGGTCCAGAAAGGCCAGATCAAAGAGATAGCGATCCATCAGGCGGTGCGCCGCCTCGGCATCGGCCGCCGTCAGCACCCGGAAGCGCTTGCCATTCTCCAGAAAGCGGCTGAGAAGGTGCCGCATGTCTGGTGTGTCGTCCACCACCATCACCAGCGGAGTGGGGTCCACCCAGCTCTCCACGATGGACTTCAGGATCCGACGCCCCACCGGCTTGGTGTGGTAGTCGTCAAAGCCCACTTCGCGGCAGCACTGCTCCACATTTTTGGTGGCGTGTGCGGTCAGCGCGATCACCGGCGTCCGCAGGTGGCACATCTTCTTCTCGCGGAGACGAATTGCCGCGGTGGCCTCCATCCCGTCCATGACCGGCATGTCGATGTCCATGATCACCAGCGCGTAGTCGCGGCGCTCCGCCAGCTCCACCGCCTGCCGACCATCGGTGGCCACCTCTACGGAAAAGCCCATTCCTTTCAGGTACTTTTGCACCACCATCCAGTTGTCCTGAGAGTCATCCACCACCAGAATCGGGCGGGAGCGGCCGGAGAGTCCGGCGGGCTGCACCACCGGCACCACCGAGGGCTGGGCCACATGGCTGCGCAGGCGGGCCAGAAGGCGACGGGGTCCAAAGGGACGATGCAGGAGATCATCAAAACCCTCGCCGGTCGCTCCGGAGCCCAGGCGGGTGATGCCCACCACCTTGACCCCCGAGCTGCGGAAGGGACGCACGCGCTCCTCGGCCTCCACATCGGCCACGATCAACTCGGGAAGGACGCCGGTAGGACGAACATTCTCCCAGGAAACCGCGGTGTAGCCGCCCGCGTCGATGTGGCGCATCAGCTCGGCCCGCTCCACTGGATCGGTGCTGCAGACCCAGATTTCCCCCGGCACCCGATGGATGGGATCGGCCACATGGTTGGGCACCCGCCGGAGCGGCAGGAACACCCGGAAGGTGGTGCCCACCCCGCGGGCACTCTCGACGGTGATCTCGCCGCCCATCTGCAAGACCAGTGAGCGGGAAATGGTAAGGCCAAGGCCAGTTCCTGCATAGGAACGGGTGCGCTCTGCCCGGAAGAAGCGGTTGAAGAGCTGCTCCTGGTCAGCGGCGGAGATGCCGATCCCGGTGTCCCGGATCTGGATGACCAGGCGCGGGGTGGACTCGGCGCTCAGGTCCACTGCCAGCTCCACCGAGCCACGATCTGTGAACTTGATGGCGTTGGAGAGCAGGTTTACCAGCACCTGCCGCAGACGCTGCTGATCGCCCACAAGGTGGCCGGGCACCTCGGGATTCACCAGGGCGCGGATCTCCAGGCCCTTCTGATAGGCGCGACTGGCCAGCCCTTCCGCTACCGCACCCACCAGATCCCAGATATCATAGGATCGCTCCTCCAGCTCCAACTGACCGGCATTGATCTTGGAGAAGTCCAGCACACCATTCAAAAGACCCAGCAGCGCATCGCCGTTGTGTTGGATACGCTCCAGGCAGGCGCGAATCTCGGCGGGAGAGCTGGAATGGAGCGCGATATCCGCCATGCCCAGCACCGCATTGAGCGGGGTGCGGATCTCGTGGCTCATGCTGGCCAGAAATTCACTCTTGGCCTGATCCGCTTCCAAGGCCGAGTTGCGGGCCGCCTCCATGGCCGCCTGGGCATTGTGACGTGCAGTGATGTCTTGTACAAAAAATGTCCAGACCGGTGCGTTGGTGCGCACGACTGCGATCTCCACCACCACCTTCTGCCCATCCGGCAGGGTGGCTGGGCATTCATGGTGGGCCCGGGCGCACAGCTCCGTGAAGTCCATACCCACCAAGAGGTACTGAAGCACAGAAGCGCCCACCGAACCAGGATGGAGGCCCAAAAGATGGGCCGCCGCGGCGTTGTACTCGGCCACCCGGCCGTCGCCATCGGTGGAAATCACCGCATGGAAGGCGTGCTGGTAGACCAGCGCCCGACGATGCTCCGTCTCACGAAGTTGGCGTTCCATCCACCAATGCTCCAAGCCACGCTCCAAATGCTCGGCTAGCAACTCGAACAGGCGGCTCTGGCGCTCCTGGAGGCTGTCCTCGCGCGCGGTCCGCCAGATCAACGCCATCTCCATCCGCTGCAGCGGCAGGATCATGTCCAAATAAGCACGCTCTGGCGCCACCAATCGGTCGGTGATGTGGGCCAGCTCCGGCCAGACGGGGGAGGGAGGCTCGCCCCACGAGGCGATCATCATGGGCGAACCGCGCAGATCGAAGGCCGCCGCCGAGGTGGCAGTCACCCACTCCCCGATCAGGCGCAGGCCCGCTGCGGAAGCCTCCACCATATTCGGCGCAGTCTGCAGGGCCGCGTGGAGCTGGGCCTGGAAGCTCAGGTGCGCGTTGGACTTCCGAAGATCATCGAGTCGACGGTCCAAATCGAAGAGTGTAGTCTCCCTTACTTTTTCCTCGGTGATGTCGGTGTGCTGGAGGAGAAGGTGGGTGGTCAGCCCCCCATCGCGCACCAGCGAAAGGACGATCCGATCCCAGAAGCTGCTCCCATCCGGCCGCAGCACCTCAATATCCCCCGTAAAGGGCTTAGAGTTCTGGATAGCCTCCATCAGCTTGTCCCGAGCCGCCTTCTGCGATTCGGTCGTCGGAAGCACTAGCTGTTCGTTGGGATATGGCTCAACAAATGGCCTTCCGAACATCCTTGCGAACGGCCGATTCTTGTAGATCACGTTTTTGGAGTCGGACTCCAACACCACTATCCCGAGGTGCGCATCCTGGAAGGCCACTTCGAGGAGGCGCGAGCGGAGGGCAGCCCGGTGGCGGGAGATGGCGATTTCGGCCGTGGTACGGATGTCGCGCTCATCAAATGGCTTAACCAGGTAGCCATAGGGAGCCGCACGCATGGCCCGCTCGATGGTGGCTGTGTCGGCGTGGGCCGTCAGGAAGACAATGGGGATGTCCATCCGCTCCTGAATACGCTGGGCCGCCTGGATCCCGTCCTCCTTCCCCCGCAAAATGATGTCCATAAACACCAGCGAGGGTCGCAGCTCCTGGGCATACTGGACTGCATCATCGCCGTTGTCGGCGATAGCCCGGACATCATAGCCTAGGTGGGTCAGGCGCTCGCTCAGATCCCACGCGATGATCGACTGATCCTCCACGATCAGGATCGAACGGTCCAGTTGTGCAGCTTGTGCCATCGAGCCTCCGCAACCCATTAGCAAAAGGCGTGCCAGATTTTTCGTTTTTCAAAAAACCATGTTGTAGGCTACCTTTACACACCTTCTCATTGCGCACGCCGAGCCGGTTGTTCCATCGATGGCACGCTGCCTCGGTGCCTGTTCCGGCCTCATGGAACAATCCGCCGGGACCGGCCGGTGCGGGGCCGCCGGCGGACATGGTGCGACCCTCCCCCCGGGCAGGATGCCCACTACGCTATGATTAAGGCCGAGTAATCCGCACCGCCGCCGTGGCGCTGTGGGTGGCTCCCTTATCGTCCGTCACCACCAGGGTTGCGGTATAATTGCCTTTGCGGGTGTAGAGATGCCGGGGCTTTACGCCACTTCCCACCATTCCATCCCCGAAATTCCACTGGTAGGAGACGATGTGGCCATCCACATCCGAGGATCCCAGACCGGAGAAGTGTACCTGGCGGCGGGTGGTGGAGCCGTAGGGCCCGCCCGGCTGGGAGACCGGAGCGATGTTGGCAGCTTGTACCTCAACAACCATGCTGGCACTGGCGGTAGCACCGTCGTCATCGGTGACCACCAAGGTCACGGTGTAGCTGCCCGCAGTGGTCCAGACATGGTCCACCGCGCTACCGATGGACGCGGATCCATCACCAAAATCCCAGGTCCAAGCCACCAAGCTGCCGTCGGTGTCCACCGACGCGCCTGCATCCAAGTGCAGGCTGCTACCCGCCACGACAGTGGGGAGGGCAGAAATGGCGGCCGTAGGAGCCAGATTGGCCGGCCCCACCCACAGATCCACCACCACGGGCAGGTGGTCCGAAGCCTCCAGGGACAGTGCAGCATCCAGGGGCTGTCCGGTCCAGCTCAGCAGGCCAGAAGTACCGTCCAGCTCGCTATTGTAGACCTCAGCCACCGCATCCGCCTCTATATCTGCACTCACGACGATGTAGTCCAGGCGACGGCCAGAAGAAGGGCGGGTACTGAGGCTCCCATCCACCTGGGCCGCCGCCAGAACCACGCCGGAGCTCGAAAGAAGGGCAAAGGGGTCGTTGAGGAGGCCAGCCGCCAGCTCGACCTGGAGGTCGGCGCCGAGTACCCAGGAAGAGGGGAGCGAGGAGGGGAGGCTGGTGAAGGTGGCAGGATAGCCAGGTCCATCGCCCTGATCCGCGTTCAGGTCGCCCATAAAGACGGTGGGCATCCCCGCATAGAAGGCCATCAACTGTTGGGTGCGGCGCACCTCGATGGCGCGGCGCAGCTCGTCCTCGTTGCTGGAGCCGCTCTTGTAGTGGGTGGAGAGGATGACCACATCTTCCTCTTCCGTAGGAAGATCGATGGTAATCGCCAGGAAGTTGCGGGTGATGTCGTTGGCGCCGGCATCCCCGGAAAGGTCGGCGGCGCTCCACTCTTCCGCGATCAGGCTGTAGTCGCTCAGGCAGGCACTGCGGTCGGAGCCAAAGGGCCCGCCGCTGGCCACCGCGTAGCTGCTGTAGCCCGCATCCTCGGCAAAAGTGGCGAGGTAGCTGGCATCTGTGGCACTGCCGATCTCGTTGAAGCAGAGCACATCCGCGCCCAGTCGGAGCGCCACATCCAGCGCCGCCTCGTACTCGCTGTCGCCAGGGGCACCGAGGGTCTCCACATTCCAGGTTGCGACGCGCAGGGGAGTAGAAGCGAGGGCAGAAGCGGCAAGTAGCAGGAGCATCATCATCATCCGGTGGGCTCCCCATAGGACGGCAACTGGGAAGGACGGCTATATAGGTATTTTTCCCTATTGAGTGATACATTGTATCATGTATCACCAAAGAGCTTGTAGCACCCATATAATCAGAATGTATCACCCAGCACGAAGAGATGTATCAGCGGCGGCGGCGACAGAGCCCCAAGGCCAAGAGCCCGAGCAGGAGGGGGGAGGGGGAGGAGGCGGCGCTCTGGCTACAACTGGAGCCTTCGGGTGGCTTTTCTTCGCACTCCAGATCCTCGTCTGCGGTGCCGTCGCAGTTGTCGTCGTGGCCGTTGCAGCTCTCCGCCGCGCCCGGATAGGAGGAGGCTCGTGTATCATCACAATCCGCATCTGACGTGGCTTCTCCACCATCGACGCAGCTCAGATTCGGGCTGCTGACCAGCTCCGAAGAGCCGTAGCTGTCCCCGTCCCAATCGATGTAGCAGAGATCCCCCCCGTCGCAGTCCTGGTCCACCCCATCCGCCGGCTTTTCTTCGGCCCCGGGGAAGATCAGACCCGCGCTGTCGTCACAGTCGTCGTCCAGGGCTGCCACCCCGGCGGAGCTGCAGGAGAGGCTGCTGCTGGGCTTCTGCTCGGTCGTGCCGTGGCTGTCGCCGTCCCCATCGACATAGCAGTCTTCTTCTCCATCACAATTCTGATCGACCCCGTCCGCGGGCAGCTCCACCCCCTCCGGGTTCACCAACTCCTCGCCGTCATCACAGTCCCCAGCCACCGCGCTACTTCCGGCCTCCGAGCAGGCAAAATCCCCCGAGCTCTGGGTGTTCCGGCCCCCGTAGCCATCCGCGTCCCCATCCACATAGCAGTCTTCCAAGCTGTCACAGTCCTGATCGATGCCGTCGCCGGGCACCTCACTCTGATCCGGATTGCGTGCCGCATCGGCATCGTCGCAGTCCTCGTTCCGCCAGGAAAGCCCCGCACCGTCACAGGTGTAGGTGCTGCTGAGCGCGGTGTCGGTGCCGCCAACGCCATCCTGATCGGCATCTACATAGCACAATTCCTGGCCATCACAGTCCTCGTCCGTCGCGTTGCCAGGAAGCTCGCTGGCGCCGGGCCAGGCCGCGGGGTTGGCATCGTCGCAGTCGCCCCCGACAGAAGCCTGGCCGCTTCCCGAACAATCCAGGCTCCCCGAGAGCTGCAGCGTGGTGTCTCCAAAAGTATCCCCGTCGGCATCCACATAGCAGAGGTCGCCGCCGTTACAGTCTTCGTCCACCCCATCCCCGGCAATTTCCGTTGCGCCCGGGTAGATGGTCGGCGCGAGGTCGTTGCAGTCCCCGGCCACCGCCGCCTCACCCGTGTCCAGACAGTCCATATCTCCGCCAGCAATCAGCGTTGTACTGCCGTAGAGGTCACGGTCGGCGTCCAGATAGCAGCCCTCCTGGCCGTCACAATCCTGGTCCACCCCGTCAGCCACCCGCTCCGTAGCGCCGGTGTAGATGGTGGCCACGGTGTCATCACAGTCGCCACCGGTAGGCGCTTCTCCGGCCGAAGTACAGTCCATATCAGGACTTGACAGCGTGTTTTCCCCACCCTGACCGTCGGCATCACCATCCACAAAGCAGCTATCCCCGCCGTCACAGTCCTGGTCCACCCCATCCGCGGTCTCCTCGGGGGCACCCGGATAGGCGGTCGGCAGGCCATCGTCACAGTCCGTCGGAAGAGGGGAGACACCTGTATTAGAACAATCCAGGGCAGAGCTGGTAAGAAGAGTGGCCGACCCGTACTGATCTCGATCCTGATCCGCGTAGCATTGCTCCAGACCATCGCAGTCCTGATCGACGGCGTCGGCGGAGAGCTCGGTGGCGCCCGGGTGAATCGTCGCATCGGCATCGGCGCAATCCGTCGCATCGCCGACATAGCCGGTGGGCGCGGCGCAGGCATCCTGGCGCTGGCTGGGATCCCCGTAGCTATCCCCGTCCAGATCGGCATAGTAGGGGGTGGTCACCCCGTCGTCCACCACCCCATCGCAGTCCTGATCCACCCCATCGCAGACTTCGGTGGCACCAGGATAGATGCTGTTGTTGGTGTCGTCGCAGTCCGCCGCACCACCGGTCAAAAAGTAGCCATCGCCGTCGTCGTCGATGGTGCCATCGGTTCCAACATAAATGTAGACGGCACCATTGTGACCGGAGCCATCCGGGTGCCCCACCGCCACATCGTCAAAACCGTCGCCGTTGAGATCGCCGACGCCGCCGACCTCGGAAGCATAGTTTTCGTAGGGGGTGGTTCCGGCGTAGACCCGATCGGCATCGGCGATCACAAGACCCGAGGCAGATCCAGGGAAGACCTTGGCAGATCCAGAGGCATAGGTTCCACCTGTGGCCATCGGAGAGCCGATGATGGCGTCGGCATAGCCATCGGCATTTGTGTCCCCCGCCGCCTCCAGACTCCGACCGAAGCGGTCACCGTAGCCGGTGCCGTACAGAGTTGTGTTGGGATTGGCCGGGATTCCCGAGGCGGATCCGTAGTACATGTACACGGCGCCGGAGTCTCCATAGGGGAGATCCAGGGCGCTCACCCCCATGCCCACGTCCTCGTAGCCGTCGCCGTTCACATCGCCAAAAACCGCGACGCTCAAGCCAAAGCCGATACTCTCCTGGGGCCCAACATAGCTTGCAGCGGGCGTGGAGGAGAGGCCGGAGGCCGACCCGTTGTACACAAACATCTCGCCATAGTAGCGGGCACCTTCGTAGTGTCCAACCACCAGATCATCGTAGCCATCCCCGTTGAGGTCGCCCGCGTCGGCACAATAGCCCATGTCGTGAAAGCTGCTGGACTGGTCCAGGGTGGCCAAACGCAGAGGCGTCAGGCCGTTCACCGAGCCATAGTAGACATCTGCGGCACCATAGGTATTCCGATAGATATTGGCGGAAACCAGATCGTCATAGCCGTCCCCATCGTAGTCACCCACGGCCAGGGCATAGCCGTTACGCTCGCGTGCGGTGGACCCGCCGATCACATAGGCGGCCGTCGCATTCAACCCGGCGCTACTGCCCATAAAGATGTAGACGTTCCCATTGCTGTATTCGGGCTCGGAGACAGCGGCGTCCGCATAGCCATCGGCATTGAAGTCGGCGGTGCGGATCTCCCAACCGAAGAAGCCATCGTAGCCGGAGGTGGCAGGATACAAGGTTGTCGCTGGGGTGTTGCCAATGCCAGAGGCCGAGCCAAGGTAGACATAGACGGCGCCCCGGGTGGAGATCCGATAGGCGCTGACCAGCAGATCGTCGTAGCCGTCGCCATTCACGTCGCCACCGGCTACGGCCTGGCCCAGGTAGGCAGAGGAAGATCCGCTGATGCTGTTGGCCGCCGTGGTCACCACGGGGTCCACCCGGATTGGCCAGCGTGCGCCCCCGTCGTCCACCCGAAGGTGGATCCGGCTGCCTTCTACCTCCATCCACGCCGGAAGCAGCCTCCCATCCGCATCTTCGGCCTGGATCCCCGCATAGGTCCAGCGGCTGCCGTCGGCGGCATGTACATCCACACCTTGCGAATTCTCCCAGAGTGCCAGCTCGGCTTCGGGCGCTTCCACCACGATCTGGAGCGGGTCGCGACCGGCCGGGCGCTCGGTCAGTGTCCAGCCCTGGCCGAGTCCCGATCCTATCGGATACAGCCACTCTCCGCGGGAAGTGTTGTTGCCACGCTCCTTTTGAAGCACCGGCAGCTCCGAGAAGGGCTGGAGGCTCTGCCGCCCCACCCCCACCGTTCGCAGCGCCAGCGCGCCGGTCGTATCTTCAAAAACAAGGCTCTCCTCCTCCATCCTTGCCTGCATCTGGAGTGCAGGAAAGGAGGCCGTCCAGAGGGGAGGGGGGCCGGAGGTACAGGAGAGGAGAAGGAGCAGGGTCATGGGCGGCAAGGTAGCACAGGAGCAGGTGAATTTCCGAGGGAGAGGAGGGCGGCGGGTTATATCTTTCCGCATGGCCCCACCCCCGATCCTCACCGGCACCTCCGACTTCCCCAAGCTGCGGGAAGGTGGCTACCTCTATGTGGACAAAAGCCGCTTCATCTCTGAAGTTCTGGCCCGCAACGCCGAGGTACAGCTCTACCCGCGACCCCGGCGCTTCGGCAAAACGCTCTCCATGTCCATGCTCCAGACTTTTTTGGAGATCGGGTCGGATCGGAGCGCGCTCTTCTCGGATCTGGCGGTGTGGGCGGATCCCTTGTCGCGTCAACACTATCAGAAGCATGCGGTGATTTCGTTGAGCTTCCGGGCGGTGAAGCCGGATCGTTGGGATCAGGCCGAGACGCTGCTGGAGGAGGTGGTGCGCGAAGAGCTGCGACGGCACCTGCCCGGCCTGCGGCTATCCGGGATTTTTCCTGAGCTGCTGAAGCCCCTGGAGGAGGTGGATCAAGGACACTTCAGCCTGCGGATCCTGCGCAGTCTCTGCCGCGCCCTGTATGCCGCCACCGGCGAGCGTGTGGTGGTGCTGATCGACGAGTACGATGGGCCGATCCTCCACGCCTGGACCGCGGGCTACTTCAACGAGGTTGCAGGCTGGTTTCGCACATTTCTTACCGAGGGATTGAAGGACAATTCGGCACTCTTTCGGGGGGTACTGACCGGTGTCCTGCGGGTAGCCAAGGAGTCGATGTTTTCGGGGCTGAACAATGTGGAGGTCTACAGCCTCCTGGATCGGAAGTCCGAGCTTTTTGGATTCACGGAACTAGAGGTGGACAGCCTTTTAAAGCAGTACGGGCGGGAGGGGGAGGCGGAGGAGATCCGCCGCTGGTACAATGGCTACCGGTTTGGAGACAGTGTGGTATACAACCCCTGGTCGATTCTGCACGTGTTGGCAGCTCCGGAGGAGCAGCTGAAGCCCTATTGGTTGAGTACCGCCGGTCGCAACGACCTGGTGAGAGAGCTGTTGCTGAAGAGCGTGGACTTACATGATTCCATCACGACGTTGTTGAAGGGGGGGACCATCCCCTGCCGGGTGGACGAGAATGTGGTACTCCGAGACATGAACCCTACCCATGTCTGGAGTCTCCTCCTTTTTTCCGGCTATCTGAAAGCCGTAGAGCACCACTGGGAGGAGGGCCGTCTGTTGGCCACGGTGGCCATCCCCAACGCCGAGGTGGCATCGATCTGGCGGGACAGTTTTGTCACCTGGCTGGAGCAGGTGGGGGAGTCGCTGCATCCACTTCACCAGGCCCTTCTGACGGGCAACGCCGAAAAAGTGCAGGATTTGCTTCAAAAGCTCCTGCTCCGCCATGTGTCCAGCCATGATGTGGCGCGCACGCAGGACGAGGCTTTTTATCATGCCTTTGTCCTGGGTCTGCTGGTGACCCTGGAGAAGACCCATCGGGTGCGCAGCAACCGCGAAGATGGCCTTGGCCGTGCGGATGTGTTGATAATTCCGAAAAATCCGGGGCAGCCCGGCGTGGTGCTGGAGTTCAAGAAGCAGACCGGGAAGGGGAGCCTGGCCTGGTATGCGGCGGCGGCGCTTCGGCAGATTTCGACGAAAGGCTACGGTGTGGAGCTGGAGGCGGCGGGGGCGGCGCCGATCCGGAAGTTTGGGATTTCTTTTGTGGGGAAGGAGATCGTGGTGCGGGGGGAGAAGAGGGGAGGGTGAGTTTTTTAGGAGTGTGGATGTCTGGAGAGTTCAAGGAGTGGCAATTGCGGCCTCTGCGGTCACGGCGGAGGGATGGTTCAGGAGTCGGTGATACATTGAAGCATGTATCAGTGATACTGACGCGGCACTCTATGGTTTTACAGCCTTCGTCGTGAGCGCGTAGGTCGTTAGCTCGACGGGCGGACTGCTTCGAGCGAGGCGTTGCTTG
>CAITDR010000032.1 GCA_903891165.1 uncultured Pseudomonadota bacterium | reverse complement strand
TCCTGAAATGGAGATGTGATGATGTCCTTTCTCCGTGAGCCCCCCCCCCTAGCGTTTGACGTGGTGGCGTATAGCACATCGGACGCCTTCCTTTGGGATCCACAGTGGTATCCGAGTACCGGTGTAGAAACTATAGATTTTCTTGCCGATGTCGCGATCATTGATGCCGTTGGTGAAGGTGCTGGGGTTTCCCTCAAGCCGGCCCTGCAGTTCGCGGCAACCCGCATTGACCGGCCTGCAGATATGGGAAGCCGCATTTCGAACAGTGCGGCCATCACCAGCACCACCCGAGCACATTTTCAGGAGACCCTTTCCGCAGGAGACAAGTTCTTTTTCCGGCGCGGCTTTGCCTACAAGCTGACGGCCGGGTCTATCGCCAGGATCCACGGCACCCTGTACACCGCGTGGCGCGCCAAGGCCGAGCTGCTGCCGCCGGTGGAGGTTGTGTTCAACCCGACCAACGATACCGCTGCCACGAGCTACTTTCCGCTTGGACGGATTCTGCCCTGCAATGGAGTCACGGCGGTAAAGCTGGCCGGGCATAGCCTGAACAACTATAGCAGCACCACCGAATGCCTGCCGGCGATCCGGATTTTCAACGATCTCTGGGCGCGGGGTGGGTGGACGGAGCTGGGGGACTGGAATGAAGTTTCGACCGGTGATAATGCATTCAACTCAGGGGAGCTGTCGCTGGAGGAGCTGTCCCCGGCCACCACGACCGCACAGTTTTTGGAGTTGGCCCTTGCCGTCCGGAAAGGTTCGGACGAAGACCCCAATTCCCGGTGCATCTTCCAGGTGATGCCCGCCGTTCTGTACGGGTGAGCCGATGGAAAGTTCCTGGTCCGTCCCGGTTGCTCAGGCCCGCGCGGCAGCGCTCGTAGCAGGGAGGCGAGCGCGCTTTAACGAGCTGGTGACGGTGGCCAGAAGCGACGGAAGTTATGCCCTCAAGGCATTTTCCGGGGATCGTGGGGGACAGTTGCGAGCAGCAGCGGCGCTGGGACTGGAAGGAGTCTGCGGCTGCGGGCAATGTGGTCTGTGCCGGTCCTTCCGGAGGGCACCCGGCGGATGCAGTTGTCAGCAGAGCTGCTGTCCTTCGCAACAACCGACATTGGATGAGGTGCTTGGGAAAAACAAGAAGCTGAAGGTGGGGATGGGGAGCCCATGGAAGTTGTTTCTAGCGACGGACCTGATCGACACCCACTCGCACCTGTTTTCCGCGTCCTGGGTGGATTGGATGGAGACCCTCCTTCGGGAGAGTTTCAGGCATGACGTAGTGGATACGGCCACGGAAGAGCGCATCGGCTGGCTTCTGGAGTTCCAAGATCTGGGTATTTCTCGCATGGCTATCTCTGGCATGTACGATCCGGCAGTCTACCAGAAAGAGGGGTGGTTTAACCAGAGCCTGAACCGGCCGACGGTGGACGACGTGACCGCCCATGCCTGGATCCGTTCGCCGGACTACTTCATTCCGTTTGTGCCAGATTTTGAGCTGGACCCGTCGAATGTGGACGCGCCTGCCTATGTACAGTCGTGGCTGGAGGCTGGATTTCGTGGCGTAGGGGAATTGTTTGTACATGGTCATGGCTTTGACTATGTAGAGGATCTGGATTTTCTGGCAAAGATCTGCAGGGTGGCCGCACGGTATGATGCGCCGGTGTTGGTACACTGGGAGATCGGGCAGGTGGACGATCGAAAATTTGTGACATCGGCGGATGAGAATTTTGAGCAATTGCAGGAATTGCTGCATATGGTCCGGACCGGCCCCGGGTCGGGTGAAAATCCACCCTTGAAGTTGATTCTGGCGCATTGTGGTGCGGGGCCGTTGGCAAAGGACATGCGTGAGGACAACGGTCTTTTGGAGAGCTACCGGCAGAAGTTGGACATCCTCCTGCAGAACCCCAATGTGTATTTCGATATTGCCGGAACGGTTGGGGTAGGTGGCTCGGATTTCTGGATTAGATCTTCCCGGAAACCCACAGATGTGGGTGCACTGATTTTATCGAGGATGAAAGTAAAACCGGACCAGTTTATGGTTGGCATTGACACCGAAACCCGCATCCGATGGGTGGATCCAGATGGCCCCATTTCTGTGGAGGAGTACCGTGCGTCGGTGAACCAGTACTTGGACTATCTTCGTTACGAAGGCGGGTTAGGTATCTTCGCCCTGAACAAGGTTCAGAGAGAAAATGCCCGCAAGCTGTGGCCTCGGACGACCAGACCATGATCCTCCTCCTGTTCCTCGCCTGTACCGGTCCTTCGACCCCACCTCCCAAAACCGGAGACAGCACGACCGAGGATTCTGTCGAGGATTCTGTCGACAGCACTCCTCCGGCACACTCGGACTCGGAAGTTCCGGTGGAATCCGCTCCCGATTCCCAGGACAGCTCGCCTGTTACAGGTGAGGTGATTCCGGTGGACGACGCGGATGTCAAGTTTGTCGCCGACGGAATTGGGGCCGGGTATCTGGGCATCGGACTTGCGGCGGGGGGAGATCTGAATGGGGATGGGCATCCTGACATTCTGATTGGAATGTCAAATAATGACAGGGGTGGCTCCATGGCGGGTTCGGTATACGCTCTGATCGGTCCGGACTTTGGATCAGGAACAATCAATCTGAGCACTGCATTTGCGACGATAGTTGGTTTGCCGGATACACAATTAGGGTACGGCCTGGATTTTGTGGGAGATACCAGCGGAGATGGGATCGAGGACATCCTGATAGGGGCCATTCGGGGAGGGGGGCACAATGGAGGCTACCTGCCCGGGCAGGCATACCTTCTTTGGGGGCCCATTGACGAAAATGCGGGGGTGGATCAGGCCAGCGCAATCTTCACAGGTGAGCAAGAGGGAGATCCTTGGGAATCTGGTGAGGCGGGTTCAGGCGTTGGTTCTGGTGACATCAATGGAGACGGATATCAGGACATTTTTGTAGGAGCCCCGTTTTATGGTGTAGGTGCGGCCTACGTCTTCCACTGTCCAATAGAGGGTGAAGTGGATGTTACAAATGCGGCAATCCGCATTTGGGCCCCGTTCGGCTCGAATTTTGGCTATGACATTCATTCGCCGGGCGACACCGACGGGGATGGACTTGATGACATCCTGATCAGTGGTGTAGATGCAAATGCCTACGCCGTTCTGTATACAGATCCTCCGGGAGGAGACTTGGTAGCCTCCGATGCTGACGCAATACTGTTTGCCGGGGCCTACGCCCAACAAGCTCCTTTCGATCTGAATCAGGATGGCTATTTTGATGTATGGGTGTCGGATTACGGGAGTGATGTCGGGGCGCGCAATGGAGGCGCGGCCTATGTTATTTTGAGTCCCCTGGTAGGGGACGTGGATGTAGCAAGTGCCGCAGTCGCCTTCATCGGCACTGATGATTGGTCCACATCGGGCCCGGGGGCGGCACTTGATGCAAACGGGGACGGCACAGTCGATGCGGCGGTCTCTATCTCCAACCCCTTCGATGCAGGCGCGGCCTATGTTTTCTTCGGGCCTCTTGGTGGAAGTTGGCGACTATCTGACGCGCCTGTGGTGATCCAGGGTACTGGAGACGATGGCGTGAGAGATCCGCTTCGTGCTGGCGATCTGGATGAGGATGGATTGGATGATCTTCTGCTGCGGGGTCGGAGCGACGATAGCATGGGGAGGGAATCGGACACGGTCTGGCTCTTCTACGGTGCATCCCTGGTTGAGTAGCGGCGCAGCGTCATCCACGGCCATTTTTCGAACTCTCCAGACGTCTGCACTCTTCAAGAACTCAACCATCCCTTCCGCTCCCCGTTCACCACGTTCTCCTCTTTCGCGGTAGAAATACCTATTTTCGGGATCGTTCCTGTTCAGCACGGGTCCGGTTTCAGGGATCATGATACATGATACACCGCGATACATGATACAAAGCCGGCACCAAAGTCCGTGGGCTGATCCGGAGTTGTCAGAAAAATGTCAATTACTCTGCCAAGACCCTGCCAAAATTGGGGGGGGATACTCTCCACAACAGGAGCGTCCTTCAAATGTCCTGTGCGAATCTTGGCCCGGTCGTTCACAAACATCTGGTTTCCAGCTCGGAGACTATCGCCTACGAATGGTTTACCGACTGGCTTCCGGCCGCTACGATGGTGCGGATGCAGTTGTTGATGAAGAGCAAGGCCACTTCCAGTATCTTCCAGATACAGGGGGCGATGCAGACCGCCGTGATCCGCGCCGACGATCCTTCCGCGCCCGAGCCGGTAGGTTCCACGCACAGCAATGCGGGAGAGTGGTGCGGTGCCCCCAATGATATGCTCACGGCGCTGGAAGGGGTATCGCTGGTGCGCTTCGGGATTGCCTACAAGCTGACCACGAGCGGGCTGGGCCAGGCGGATGTAGCGGTGCAGCTCTGCTACGAAAGCTGTGGGCGGGTGCTGGGCAGCCAGACCCTGGCGCTGGCGACCAATTCCACCACCAATTCCTACGTGCCGGTAACCGGGTGGGTTCCAAGGATGAGCGCGGAGGTGGTACGGGCGGTGGCGGTCTGTCGGGCAGAGGGCAACTTTCGATGGAAATTGGCCTACCGGCTTGCGGAAACCAGTATAGAGGATCCGGGAGGCTGGAATCCCTTGGAGGACGACTACCACACCACCGGAGAAGACATCACCGACGATCTGACGCCCACTTTTGACCTTGAGATGTGGGTACAATTCGGCCTGATGTACAGCACCAGCGACGCAACGCAGACCAGTGCGACGGTGAGCATTTCGGTGACGGGGAAGAAGGCATGATGATGCAGGCAGACGCAGATTTTGTGGCCTTCTGGCAGGGATTGGCCCAAAGAGAGCTGCAATATCGTCTGCCCAAGGGCCCGTCTCCGGCGGAAATCCAGCGAAGCTGGGCAGCGGGGCCTACGCCGGTGTTGGGCGCCCCTACTCCGGTGGATCCAAGTGGGATGTTGGCAGGGATAGAGAGGGCGCATAACTACGTCAATAACCATCGTATGGCCAGAAAGAACGCGGGCGATTTCACCCCCGAAAGTGAAATCGGGTTTACCCCGGGGAGTGGGGTCGGGGGAATCAGCGACACGGTAGACATCTACATCTCGGCGGGCCAGAGCGACGATGAGGGATACAGTTGTAAAATGGGGGCAGGAGGGGAGAGCAACCGGCGGTGTAAGATCTACCGGCTGACCGGCAGTTTGCGGAACATGGAAGCGGCTTCGGTCAAGATGGTGGTGGATACCGATGAAGATGACAATGGAATACCGATTGGAGCGATACAGGCGGCGGTTTCCCCCTCCGGGGACCGGCTAGCTTTTGTCCAGGATGGCAAATCCCTCAACCGGCTGTGGGTGATGGATCTGAGCAGTGGTAATTGTACGAAGGTGGTTGAAGATCCAAATGGCCATACCGGGCCGTCATTTCCCAACTGGTACCAGGATGACCTTTTGCTGTACACTGGGGGGTTGCCCTGGGGAGAGGACGAAAAGCGAGTTTATGGTGTGGAGATCAAGGGAGATCCGCCCCGAAAGGGCGATCTGATTCCGTTGATGGGGCCGGGGTGGGATCCTCCTCCGGAGCGACCGGATACCCGATTTTCCCAAGACCATGGCTTCCAGGATCCCTACACCGCACGTGACGGGAGCGGCCGGATCACCAGCTTCGGGAGAAGTAGTGAGACGGAACAACCACGGAAACCTTCGGTTCACACCATTACCGGGCAGATGTCTCCGAGTCAGCAGAGCCCTGCGTCCGTGCGACAGGAGTTTGATCTGGGACCGCGGGTGGACGGAAGGAAGGAGATTCAAGAATGCCACCATCCCTCTTTCAACCCCTCCGGGGATCGTATAAGTTGTTCGGAGCAGAAGACCGTTGAAATAATCGATCACACACAATTCCGTTTGATCTATGAATATCAAGAGAGCTATTGGAATAAGTGGGAGCAGGTTGGTCTTGCCTTCCACCGCAAGCGACATCTGACGGACTGGCTTCCTGCTCCATTCCAGCGGTGGGTGGGGCGAAAGGACGTAATTCTGACGTACAAACAGTCTGAATGGTGCGGATCTGACCGCTACATGGTTGTGACGCTGTTTGCCGACCGTGTGAACGACGATGAGACACGGGACTCGTTGAAGTCCCTGGTCTATCTGGTGGATCGTCACACCCAGGTGATGACGGATTTGACTGCTATCGTTGCTCGAGAGATGCGTATGGACAACCCCGGAACCATCAACGGCCAGTACGCCACTTGCCATCGTAGGAATCCATGACTCTGTTCCTCCTCCTGGCCTGCGCCAACGGTCCCCGGCAGTGCTGGGGAGATCGCCTGGTGGACATCAGCCCGGGGAATGGAACCTACTGCATGGTAGACAATGAAGGCTGCCTGGAGTGCCGGTACTACGACAAGGACGGCGAATCCCAAACCCATGTTCCTGTTGACCCACTGCCCGAAGGTAAGTTCCAATCTGTATTTTTGACCGAGTTTTCCTGGACCGATCGCGGCGCCGTAGCGGGCTGTGCCATTGACACGGATGGGCACCCCCACTGCTGGGAGCCAAAGGAGAAAAACCAATGGGGAGAGTCCTCCCCGGATCCTACTGAAACCGTTACCATGATTGCCAATCATGGTGGCGCCCCCTGCGCGGCCCGCGCGGCAGGTGGAGCCTATTGCTGGGGAGGAGGGGGCCAACCTCTAGACAGCGATGTGATCTTCAAGGATATTTCTGTTAGCACTTTGGATGACTCAAGACTGGGTTTGTCAGAGGACGGTACCCTCTATAGTTGGATGCCCAACCTGCGTTGGGGAATTGAGAGCTTACCGGGTTCTTTTGTTGCTATTGATGGGGTCTCCACCAACTGTGCGCTGGATTCGGAGCGAGGTATGGTCTGCTGGGACTGGGTCGGAGCAGGGGAGGCACCCTATCTGGAAGAGCCTTCTGTGCAAGGAAAAGTGCTCTGTTTTGGAGGCGATTCCAGTTGTGTGCTACATGATGATGGTTCCGTAAGCTGCTTGGAGAACATCACGCCGGAATTTGATATGCCGCTGGTGTCTCTGAAGTGTGCCGGCCTCTGGACTTGGGGCACCCTCTGCGGCATCACCGAGTCCGGCGAAGCCCGCTGCTGGAGCGAGGAGAAGGGGATGTGGAAGCTGCCTTGAGGGGTATGCCAGGACCTCCTGGCTGGGCCGCTCCGACTGGGTTATGGACCCCTAAGGAGGTGATACATGCCTTGGTGTATCAGAAAAATACGGATGCTACAAGGGCTTTGTTGGAGCTTCGGTGTAACCCTCCGGATGTCCAGATGATCCTGCTTCTCCTCCTGGCCTGCGAACCTGCCGTAGAGCGGAAGTGCTGGGGGGATCGCCTTGTGGATATCAGCCCGGGGGAAGGAACCTACTGCATGGTAGACAATGAAGGTTGCATGGAGTGCCGGTACTACAACAAGGAAAGTGAATCCCAAACCCATGTTCCTGTTGACCCACTCCCCGAAGGTAAGTTCCAATCTGTATTTCTGACGGAGTTTTCATTGGCGGAGCGCGGCGCGGTTGCGGGCTGTGCGATTGACACGGATGGGCACCCCCACTGCTGGGAACCGGAGGAAAAAAACCAGTGGGGAGAGTCTTCGCCCGACCCTACGGAAACCGTCACCATGATTGCCAACCACGGCCGTGCTCCCTGTGCGGCCCGCGCGGAAGGTGGAGCCTATTGCTGGGGAGGAGGGGGCCGGTCTTTGGACAGTGACGTGGTCTTTAAGGATATTTCTGTTAACACTTTGGATGACTCAAGACTGGGTTTGTCAGAGGACGGTACGCTCTATAGTTGGATGCCCAGCCTGCGGTGGGGAATAGATAGCTTACCGGGTTCGTTTGTTGCTTTGGATGGAGTTCATGACACCTGCGCCTTGGATTCTGAGCGGGGCTTGGTCTGTTGGGACTGGGTCGAAGGATGGGAAGCACCTTTCCTGGTAGATCCTTCGGTGCAAGGCACGGTGCTCTGTTATGGATCCTATGCGGGCTGCGTGCTTCGTGACGACGGCGCTGTAACGTGTATGAAAGAGGGGCTCACGCCAGAATTTGATGTGCCGCTGGTAACTCTGAAGTGTGCCGGACTCTCGGACTGGGGCACCCTCTGCGGCCTCACCGAGTCCGGTGAGGGCCGCTGCTGGAGTGAGGAGAAGGGGATGTGGAAGTTGCCCTGAGCGGGTATACTCGGCCTTCTGGCTCGGCCGCTCCGGGTGGGTTATGGACCCGGTAGGAGGTGATACATGCCTTGGTGTATCAGAAAAATAGGGATGCTACAAGGGCTTTGGTGGAGCTTCGGTGTAGCCCTCCGGATGCCCAGATGATTCTGCTCCTCCTGGCCTGCGAACCTGCCGTCGAGCGGAAATGTTGGGGAGAGCGATTGGTGGATGTGCAGGCGGGCGCTAGCACCTACTGTATGGTGGACAGTGACGGATGCTTGGAATGTAGGTACTATGAAAAAGATGGTCGCCAGCACATGCATGTACCCATCGAATCTGTTCCCGAAGGCAAATTTCAATCGGTATCACTTACACAATCCAACTGGACGGACTATGGCGCAGTTGCTGGTTGTGCGGTAGATACCGACAATCATCCACATTGTTGGGAGCCCGCAAAGAAGAACTTTGTGGGGGAATCTTCCCCTTCGATAGAGGAGCGGGTGACTGTTATCGGTAATCATGAGAGTTCACCTTGTGCCGCGCGGGTGGATGGGGGAGCCTATTGTTGGGGGGAGGGGGGAAGTCTGGATATAGATGTTGTTTTTACGGATCTTTCTATACGAACGCGTGGCCGGGACCGATTCGCGCTATCGGCGGAAGGCGACTTGTATAGCTGGAGTGTCAAAGTCACTGATGTGGATATGGTTGAAGGCCCTTATGTGGCGATAGATGGTGCCTACCCATTTTGCGCGATTCATCAGCAAGATGGACTAAAGTGTTGGGATTATCTTTTTCAAGATCCTTATTTTGTTGATCCGGGAATTCAGGGCAAGGCTCTCTGCTACGGTGGCGGCGAGAACTGCGTTCTCGGCTACGACGGCTCCGTCACCTGCGACGACCTCTCTCCCGACTTCGATGTCCCCCTGACCACTCTCTCCTGTTCCTACGAGGAAGAGATCTGCGGCATCACCGAGTCCGGCGAAGGCCGCTGCTGGAGCAAGGAAAAGGGGATGTGGAAGCTGCCCTGAGGGGTATGCCAGGACCTCCTGGCTGGGCCGCGCCGGGTGGGTTATGAGCCTCCCTGGAGGTGTTATATGCCTTGGTGTATCAGAAAAATACCGATGCTACAAGGGCTTTGTTGGAGCTTCGGTATAACCCTCCGGAGGTCCAGTTGATCCTGCTTCTCCTCCTGGCCTGCGAACCTGCCGTAGAGCGGAAGTGCTGGGGAGATCATTTGGTCGATGTAGGCGTGGGCTTTGGTACTTACTGTATGGTGGATAGTGATGGGTGTCTGGAATGTAGATACTACGAGAAGGATAGTCGTGAGCATTTGCATGTACCTATCGAGTCCGTTCCCGAGGGAAAATTTCAATCCGTTGCACTTACGCAGGGCAATTGGAAAGATTACGGAGCGGTGGCGGGTTGTGCAGTGGACACTGACAGTCATCCACATTGTTGGGAGCCTGAGAAAAAGAATATAGGGGGGGAATCCTCGCCATCCGTTACTGAAAATGTAACTGTGATTGGAAATCATGAGCGTGCTCCGTGCGCTGCCCGAGTGGAGGGGGAGCTTATTGTTGGGGACAAGGGAAAAGTTTGGATATCGACGTAGTTTTTCAAGATATTGCTGTGGATGTATATGAACCAAACAGGATTGCATTGACCGTAGATGGAGATTTGTATAGCTGGGATGCCAAAGGGCTGAACGTCGATATTGTTGAAGGCCCATTCGTAGCGATTGATGCGCAATACACTCTGTGCGCGATCCATCAATGGGATGGTTTGAAGTGTTGGGACTACCTCGGCAAAGAACCCTATCTTGTCAATCCAGAAGTCAAAGGGAAGACCCTCTGCTTCGGGGGCGCCGAAAACTGTGTCCTCGATTACGACGGAACCGTCGATTGCGACGGCCTCTCCCCCGACTTCGATGTCCCCCTGACCACTCTCTCCTGTGCCTACAACAAGGTGCTCTGCGGCCTCACCGAGTCCGGTGAGGGCCGCTGCTGGAACGAGGAGAAGGGGATGTGGAAGCTGCCCTGAGGGGACCGTGATACATCGTGATACATGATACAAATCCCCTCCCACCTTGCATTCCCCCCCAAAAAGAGGTAGCCTCCCCCTTCCCGAGGAGCCTCCCTGACCAGCCCCGCGCGTGTACCCCATCCCGTTATCTGGACCATCCTCTACCTCCCCTTCGGCGCTCTGGGCGGTTTTGTGGGCGTAGGTCTTACATTTATGGCAAGCCAGTCGGGCCTGTCCATCGCGGAAGCATCGCTGCTCAACGGTGCCAACCTGCTCACCGCCTGGATGAAGTGGCTGTGGGCACCGCTGGTAGACATCAGCTTGACCCCCAAACGATGGTATATGTTCGCCACAAGTGCATCCGCGTTGGGTGTGCTGGCGATGGCCACGGTTCCCCTGTCGCCGGAGACCTTGCCCGTCCTCTTGCCGGTAATTGCCCTGGCCAGCCTGATCAACTCCATGGTGGGCATGTCGATCGAGGCAATTATGGCGGCCACCATCGCCAAGGGCGAGGAAGGTCGCGTAAGTGCCTGGTTTCAGGCGGGGAATCTGGGTGGAGCGGGGGTGGGCGGTGGCCTGGGACTGCTGATGTTGCAGCGCCTGCCAGAGCGCTGGATGTCCGGGGCCATCCTGGGGGGTGCCTTTATGCTTTGCTGTACGGCGCTGCTCTTTGTGCCCGATGTGGTCCCGCATCTGAAGGGGGAGCGGGTGGGCGCGGCGGTGCGCGGTGTCTTCCAAGATCTGTGGGGGATGGTTCGCAGCAAAGGTGGCTTTTTGTCGGCCCTGCTTTGTGCGCTGCCGGTCGGTACCGGGGCTGCTTCGGGGGTGCTGACCCAGGGCGAGGTCGCCGCCCATTGGGGGGCGGGAGAGACCGATGTGGCCCTGCTCCAGGGGGTCCTGGCGGGCATCATCACCGCGGTCGGCTGTTTCGCGGGCGGCTGGCTCTGTGATCGCCTGCACCCGCGCACGGCCTATGCGGTGATCGGTCTGGGACTTGCGGCGGTGGCGGTGGCGATGGGCTTGGGCCCGGCCACCGTGGAGATGTATCGCTTCTTCAGCCTGACCTACTCCTTTGGGGTGGGCCTGGCCTATGCCGCCTTTACCGCGGTTGTCCTCAACTCGATGGGCACCGGGTCGGCAGCCACCAAATACAACCTGTTGGCGTCGCTCTCCAACTTCCCGATCTGGTGGCTTGGATTGCTCTTGGGTTGGGTGGCCGGATCCCAAGGTGCCTCGGCGATGCTCTATGCCGAGGCCGCCCTGGGAGTGGTCGGTGTGGTCATCTTTGCGTTGGCCACCCGTGCGGTTGGCCGCAGTCGGATGGCCGATTAGTCAGCAAATCAGCGGAGAAGGGTGAGGGTGGTGCTCAGGGGCAGCGCCACTTCCACTTGCTGCTCTGGGTGTAGCTGTTCATATTGTCGGTGGTGCTGCTGGTCAGGATACGCCCCGACATGTCGTAGCTGTTGACGGTGGTGTTGTAGGGCTCCAGCGGTCCCCCCACCCGCATCAGGGTGTAGTTGACCACCACCAGCGGATTCCCGGCGAGATCATTGGAATAGGTGGTGGACATGTCGTAGCCGTCGTTGCCATAGTCCCAGCTTTCGCTGATCAGGAAGCCGTTCCGGTCATACTCGTAGTCCACCGCCTGACTGTAGCTAAGCTGTTGTCCGCCCTGGCCCAGGTACCAGCTCTCGGTCGTGGTGGTCAGCAGAAGGTCCCCCGCATACAGGTTGCTGGTGCGGTAGTCCACCCGACCGTCAAAATCGTAGTCCGATTCCTGCTGGATCACCCGACCATCTTGGTCCAGAAGCTCGTCCACTGCACTCTGATACTGGGTGGTGCCATCGTCATAGGTGGTGACCACCTTTCGCGACAGGCCACTGTCACTGTACAGATACAGGGTCGTCGACTCGGTGAAACCATCGTTGTTGTAGTCCAGGTCGACTTCCAGAATGCGGCCTTCGTCGCCATAGAGGTAGTAGAAGTAGCTCTCATAGACATATTGCGCGCTGGAATAGCCGTAGACCAGGACATTGCCGTAGGGGTCGTAGGTGGTCCACTGAGCACTCTCGTAGCCGGGGCGACGGTCATAGTTCTGCTCCAACATCGTCTCGCGGCCCTGCGCGTCGTAGGTGTGGCGCAGCTTGTAGTGGTAGCGCTGCTGCTGCCAGCCCTGCCCGCTGTAGGTGTAGGTCATCCGCTCCACGGCCACACACGAAGCCTCCGGCGGAACCTCGACTTCCTCCTCCACCGGATCCGAGGGATCCCCGGGGTCGGTGGGATCGGTGGGATCTCCCGGATCCGCGGGGTCACCTGAGCCCTCGCTCTCCTCAATAAAACCTTCCAACTTCACAGTGAGTTCGGCATCGCAGGCAAGTAAAAGAAGTAGAGTCACATCGCTCCCTTTATCCGTTGGGATGGATCGGATACACTCTTGCAGTGAGCCCACCCCCGGGAACCGATCACCCCGCTGCAATATTTTTTCATCTCATCGGTTCGAGCTGCCGCCCTGGCGGAGGTAGACCTCGCCGTACTGGTTGTTGTAGGCGTCCGGCGAGCCGATGGCATACTCGGGATAGCCGTTCAGATCGTGATCATTGACGGCAGCGAGACCCCGTCCGGCTTCGTCGTTGGCGGTGGCGCCATACCAGATGAAGGGGGTCCGGTTGGTGATCGGCCCGTGTACATACATAATTTTTCCGGCGTTCGTGGCGAAGTCACTGGACGTGGGGCCAGCGGCCAGTACCTCTCCATAGCCGTCCTGGTTGATGTCTCCGGCACCTGCAACGCTGGTTCCGATCCCGTCGTTGGTGTAGGTGCCTACAATACTTTCGTCGGCAGAGGAGGTGGCGTAGGTTCCCGAAAAAGCATCTCCCCACCAGAGGTATGCCTTGCCATAGCCGGAGCCCGTATCGTCGTTACCGGGTGCGCCGATGATCAGATCGTCGGTGCCGTCGCCGTTGACATCCTCCGCCATCGCGAGGCTGTAGCCGAATTGGTCCGAGGCGGCTGCACCTCGGAAGAATGCGTCGGCGGTGGTGGCATTTACGGTGCCCGAGGGAGGATTGAGGAAGAGATAAACCTTTCCAGCCGCAGAGGCTACCGCATCGTTGTCGGGTGCGCTTACAATAAAGTCGTCAAAACCGTCGCCGTCCAGGTCGCGATCGCCCGCCACCGACCAGCCCAGGTGGTCCAGTGTGGCCTCGCCCTTCAGAATTCCGTCGGCGGCCTGCCCGGAGGCGCTGATGGGGGCGGAGTAGTAGTAGACGCGGCCCGCATCCACTGCTGGATTATCCTGATAGGGCGCGCCAACAATAAATTCAGAGTAGGTGTCCCCGTCGGCGTCGCCCACGATGGCCACGTCGTAGCCGAACTGATCCCCCGCCGCCGCCCCGGAGACGTAGGTGAAGGTGGAGAGGTCGGCGGAGTAGCCCGCGGCCGCCCCGGAGAGCAGGTACACCTTGCCTGCATCCGCGCCCACGGAGGTATCGTGCAGCGGGCCACCGATAACAAAATCGTCGAAGCTGTCGTTGTTCAAGCTACCCGGGCCGCTGATCGTCCATCCGTTGTAGTCGGATGAATAGGTACTGGGGTAGTTCCCGTCGTAGATGTTGGCGCGCTCGGTGGCCGCAAAGGGCCCGAGGTGAAGGGTGGCACTTCCAAAGGTGCCGGCGTTGTAGTTTCCGGCCACCACATCGGCGAAGCCGTCGTCGTTGAAGTCGCCGGAGGCTACCGAGTAGCCGTACTGGGCGCCGGAAGTGCTGCCGGCGGCGATGGTGGTGTCGCCGGTCTGAGCGCCGGCCCCCTCCACGGTAAGGCAGCGTAGAGCGCCCGAAATCACAAAGCTGCGTGCGCCCACGCTGGAGCCGGGCAACGCGCAGGGCACCAGCAGGTCATCCACACCATCGCCGTCCAGATCGCCCCCATAGGCGAGCTGTTGCCCGGGAACACAACTGTCCCCAGAGGTCAAGGTCACCGACGCCACCGTGGCGGGATCGTAGCTGCCGGCCGTTACCGTGTCGTAAAAGATGTAGGCGCTGGAATAGGCGCCGATCGCGTAGTCCTCGCGGCCGTCGCCATCCATGTCGCCGGCGCGGCTGAGCTGGGTACCGAAGGAGCTGAGGCTTGTGGAAGAAATGGTAATATCGGCTACAGAAGTGATGAGTTGGCTGCCCGCCGTGGGGGGGCCGAATTCCAGATAGGCTGCCTTGGCATAGGAATCTCCGACCAAGAGCTCGTCGTAGCCGTCGGCGTTCAGGTCAGGGAGGATGGCCACCGACGCCCCCAGGTCGCCGCTGGCGGTGGTGGTGGTGCGGGAGGCATCGGAGCCGCTGCCCAGGGTCTGCGCGCCGCTCAGGGTGGCCAGGCCGTAGTCCACCCAGACCTGACCGGTGGTGTTGGCGCCTTCGGCCCCGACCACGAGGTCGGCCAGCCCGTCGCCGTTCAGATCTCCTTCGGCATCAACAGCAGCATAGGCCAGATCGTTTAAGTATGCAGAGGTAAATGTAACGGTCGCCGTGGTGATGCTGGCGTTGGCGCTGACGGGCCCATCAAAGAGGTTCCAGCGCACGTAGCCGGAGGCGGAGGAGGCGACCAGAAAGTCGTCTGTTCCATCGCCGAAGAAGTCCCCGGCGGCTGCGACGGCCGTGCCCGTGGCGGTGGAGGTGGCCGTGCCGGAGACGGTGTAGGTGGCCGTGCCCAGGACCGGGGTGGTCGCCCCATAGGTGAGGTAGGCCTGACCGCGTGTGCTGGCGCCCGAGGCACCGGTGAGCATCTCCGCCATGCCGTCGTTGTTCTGGTCGCTGATCAGGGCCACTTTGTCCAGGTGTGCGCCGTAGGCGCCGACCGTGCTGGCGGAGCTGCTGACACTTCCGCAGGTGATCGGTCCCTTATAGAAGAGGACCGCCCCGGATCCCGCTCCATTGTAGATCCCATCCGGGTTGCCGACCATAAAGTCTTTGACGCCGTCGCCGTTGACGTCTTTGCCGTCCGAGTAGTAGGTGCCGAGGTCATCCCCCGTGGTCCCGGCCGAGGTACGCTGGACAATCCAGTCCATGCTGATGGTGCCTTCGGCGGTCCATTCCTGGCCAATCTCGTCCACAATTCCGTCGCAGTCGTTGTCGATGCCGTCGGTAGACTCGGTGGCGTTCGGGTTCACCGCCGCGCTGGCATCGTCGCAGTCGTCGCCGGTGGCTGCGCTGTAGCCGCTCGTCGCATCGCAGAGGCATGCGTAGCTGCTGCCGCCGTAGCCGTCCCCGTCGGCATCGACATAGTAATTCAGGCAGCCATTGGCGCCCTGTTCGTCGCCGATGCCGTCGCAGTCCTCGTCGGTGTCAGCGCTGTCGCAGACTTC
>CAITDR010000031.1 GCA_903891165.1 uncultured Pseudomonadota bacterium | reverse complement strand
GACAACCGCTGCGCCATTCACGCCCGCTGGGGGGCCGAGGCCAAGCCGGGCTTCTGCCGCGAGTTCCCCTTCCGTGTCCTGAAAACCAGCATGGACACCGTGGTTTCACTGCGGGGTGACTGCGCCGGACTCTGGCATAGCCACATCGACGGCGAAAGGGTGGAAAGCCAGGCCGAAGCTGTACTTGCTCTGCCCCGCGTGTTGCCGATCATGGAGCACCGACCCGATCTGGTGGCGCTCCTGCCCGGCCGGGGCATCGAGGAGCCCATCTATGAGCGCTTGGAAGCCGTCTTTTTGAAGATGCTTCGGGGGCAGGAGCCCGAAGCCGGAGTCGCGGCCGTTCGTGACGCACTGGAGGCCGCTTCGGGGCGGCCCCTGCCCAAGGTGCCCGATGTGGAGGAGCCGCTGAAGCACCTCTTGGGGCAATTGGAGGATGCGATGGGAAAAGCGGAGGTGGATCCCCGTTGGTTGCCATGGCAACGTCGGCGCCTGTCCGAAGAACGGACCCTGCTGCGGCTGGCCCGGAAGGGACGGCCCTCCCGTCTGGAGGCGGATGCGGTTGCCTACCTGGATTTGGTGCAGCGCAGCGCGTTGATTTCGCGATCCTGGGTGCCCTACGGGAGCCTGGCGGCGGGGCTGGGGCGGCTGCTCCTGGACAGCGCGTTGCTGCGGCGGGCGGGAAAGGGGCGGCTGGGCGCAAAGGAAGTCGCGGCCCTGCATGTGCCCCACCTCAAAGCGATGGACCATCCGGCGGCTATGCGGGTGTTGAAGGAGGAAAGTGCGGCCCTGGTGGCCCTTTTTCTGGGGGTTCATGGCTTGGTGCCCAAGGCCAGCGTGGCGGCGGGAGAAAAAGGCCCATAGAGGAGGGGGATGACTGAGCGCATCCCTGTCGCTGTGCTGGGCGCCACCGGAATGGTGGGACAGCGTTTTGTTTCCTTGTTGGCTGATCATCCCCGCTTCCGGGTGACTGCCCTGGTGGCCTCGGATCGCTCGGCCGGAAAAACCTACGGGGAGGCCAGCCCCTGGCGGCTGGAGGGCGAACCGCTCTTGCAGGATCAGCGTGTGCTGGCCTGCGACCCGGACAATGTTGCGCCGAAGGTTGTTTTTTCTGCCCTTGACAAGTCAATAGCGGAGGAGATGGAGCCCCGTTTTGCAGCGGCGGGCTGTCGGGTGATCTCCAATGCCTCCGCCTTCCGGATGGATCCGACGGTGCCGCTGTTGATCCCCGAGGTCAACCCCGACCACGCGCGACTGATTGATCCGTCGGGCGGCTACATTGTCACCAACCCCAACTGCACCTGCATCCCGATGACCATGGTGCTGGCACCGCTGCACCGGAATTTCGGGGTGCTCCGGGTGACCTGTGCTTCCTATCAGGCGGTGTCAGGCGCGGGCTATCCCGGGGAAAGTGCCTGGGACATGCTGGGAAATGTACATCCCCATGCGGGCGACGAGGAGCAGAAGGTGGCGGAGGAGCCCCGCAAGATTCTCGGCGAGCGCAGCGGAAAAAATCTGAGTCCGGCGGCCTTCCCCATCTCGGCCCGCTGTGTGCGGGTGCCGGTGAGCGACGGACACCTGATCGCCGTGCAGGTGCAGCTGGCCAAGGATGTGCCCATGGCCCAGGTGGTGGAGGCCATCCGGGACTTTCGCAGCCCGGTTTCCTTGCCTTCTTCACCGCAGCCGCTGCTACGGATCCTGGAGCGGCGTGACCGTCCTCAGCCCCGGCTGGATGCCTCGGCAGGTGGCGGCATGGCCATCAGCGTGGGCCGTATCGAGCCCTGCGAAGTCTTCACACTGAAGTTTTTTGCCCTGGCCCACAATGCCATCCGGGGAGCAGCGGGCGGGGCCATCGCCAATGCCGAATTGCTGGACAATTGGGGACTTCTGTAGTCGCGCATACACGCGTGGCAGCCGGAAAGCCGGCTTATTTCAGGGCACCTACCGTCAGACGATCCGTGGACGCCGACGCCGCAGCAGGAGCACGCCCAGCAGTCCCGCCCCCATCGGAGAAGGTGTACCACAGCCACAAAGTTCAGGAGCGGGGCTCTCTTTTCCGCTGTCTTCCTCCCCGCAGCGGTCGTCCACGCTGCCATCGCAGTCGTTGTCCAGGCCATCACACAGCTCGATCATGCCCGGATGTACCCAGCCGCTCTGATCGTCGCAGTCCCCTTCGGCTACCGCAAAGCCGTCGGCATCGGCATCCTCCGCCCCCTCATCCACCTGGCCATCGCAGTCATCGTCCAGGGAGTTCGGCAATTCACGGGCGCCCGGCCGGATGGTCGCCACCGCATCGTCGCAATCTCCCGCATCTTCGGTCAGGCCGTCGCCATCGTCATCGGCGGCGCGTGTGCCCTCGTCCACCGCACCGTCGCAGTCCTGATCGAAGCCGTCCGGCAGCTCCTCTGCGTCGGGATGGCGACCGGGGTCGGCATCGTCGCAGTCGTCGGCCCCATAGCCGTCCCCGTCATCGTCCACCTCCGCGGTCCCCTCATCCCCCCGGCCATCGCAGTTGTTATCCGCGCCGTCCGCCAGCTCTTCCGCACCCGGATAGGACAGCGGGTCCAAGGGATCGCAGTCCCCTCCCCCGCCGGTGTAGCCATCCCCGTCCAGATCCTGCTCCCCCCCGTCCACCACCCCGTCACAATCGTCATCCACACCATTTCCCAAATTCTCGGCTGCGCCCGGGTAGACCTGTGCATCCCCGTCACTACAATCTCCCTGCTGTTCGCTGACGGCGTCGCCGTCGTCGTCAAAAAGTACCGTCCCTTCATCGGTCAGGCCATCGCAGTCCTGATCCAGCCTGTCGGGTAGCTCGGAGGCGCCTGGATACAAGCTTCCATCCGCATCATTGCAGTCTCCAGCATCCTCCGTCACCCCGTCTCCGTCATCATCCGCGGCGCTGGTCCCCTCGTCCACACGGCCGTCGCAGTCCTCGTCCACCCCATCGGGGGACTCATAGGCCCCCGGATAGACCGAAGCCTCGGTGTCATAGCAGTCGGTCGGCCATTCCCAGCCGTCCCCGTCCACATCTGTCCGATCGGCACCACTGCAGTCCTGATCCAACCCATCGTAGGGCACTTCCACCGCACCCGGATAACTTTCCGGCTGCACATCGTCACAATCCGTGGAATTGTCCACATAGCCCTGCGGCTGATCGCAGGCGGTGGAGGGCCATGCCGCGTCGCCATAGCCATCGGCATCGGCATCGACAAACCAGAGCGAGGCCCCCGCCGCCCCGGCATCGACCAGACCATCGCAGTTGTTGTCCAGACCGTCGCAGAGCTCCAGGGCTGAGGGAGAAATGGTCGGCTCCGCATCGTCACAATCGTCGCCTACCGCGGTGTAGCCAACCGGTTGCGTACAGGTCTGCTGGCTGGACGCGGGATCCCCGGCTCCATCCCCGTCGGCATCCCGATACCATATGGTGGCCCCCGGCATACCGAGCGGATCGACACTGCCGTCGCAGTCATCGTCCAGTCCATTGCAGATCTCCAGGGTAGAGGGAGAGATTCCCGCGCTGCTGTCGTCACAGTCGGTCGCATTGGCGACCCGACCCGCGGGCCGGTTGCAGGAGGTCGCCCCGGTGAGCACATCGCCAAAACCGTCACCATCCGCATCGGTGTACCAGAGGCTGCCATCCACCGGCACATCGTCGGTGCTGCCGTTGCAGTCGTCATCCACGAGGTTGCAATATTCAGCCGCACCAGGGAGGATTGCAGCATCACTGTCATTGCAGTCTCCCGACGGCCCCACGTAGCCTGCCGGCGCGGTACAGCTTTGGGAGGAGAGGCTGCCGCCGACACCATCCCCGTCGCGGTCACGATACCAGAAGAGGGCGTCGGTGGCGGCTTCGTCGGTAAGGCCATCACAGTCATCGTCGGCACCGTTGCAGCGCTCGGCGGCGGCGGGATAGGTCGTCGCGACCGTATCGTCACAGTCGCCGGTGATCGTCGCATAGCCGAAAAGTGCACCGCAAGAAAGTCGGCTGCCCCCGCGGCTTCCGTAGCCATCACCGTCCTGATCGGGATAGTACAGGGTACCGTCCACTGCCGCGTCGTCCACCACCCCGTCGCAGTCCTGGTCCACCCCATCACAGGTCTCGGCGGCCGACGGACGCAGCGCCGCATCGGCATCGTTGCAGTCGTTGGCGGACGCAGAATAGCCGGAGGGCGGCGAAGTATTGCAGTCCGTCGTGCTAATGGTCGCGCCTCCGTAGCCGTCGCCGTCGGCGTCCAGGTACCAGCGGGTGGAGGGCAGCCCCTCGTCGATGGTGCCGTCGCAGTCGTTATCGGCGCCGTCGCAGGCCTCCGGGCGGCCCGGCGCGGTGGTGCTGGCCCGATCATCGCAGTCGGTGGCGTCGGCGACGTAGCCCGCCGGGGCCGAGCAAGCGCTCAGAGAGCTGGCCGCATCACCAAAACCGTCGCCATCCACGTCCCGAAAAAAGGGATCGCCGGTGCCCAGGCCAGGGTCCTGATCGTCACAGTCCAGTCCGCCGCAGAAAGCCGCCTGCTCTCCATCGGCATCCCAGTCGCAGGCCATTTGATAGATATTCGCGGCAAAGGTTCCATTTCCCGCCGGAAGGGCCGTACAAGCCGTATTGAAGACTTCGCCATCGGGCACCAACACCACACCTTGGTCGTAGGCCACAAAAGCCTGCCCCGAAGCACCCTGATAGACCAGCGAGCCGGTCCCGGCGGGCAACACCGCACCTCCCCAGGCCATCCCCAGGGTGGGTACCCCCGCCGACAGCGGGTGGCTGCCCACCGCCAGGGCGGACTGAACGCAGCCTGAGTCGTAGGAGGCGGAGGTGGAAAAGCGGCTGGAGCGGCCGAGTCCTGCGAGGAGGCTGTTGTAGGTCACCGCGTGGGTGCTGTCATAGGGCGTCGCGTCGCCGATGAGCACCAGCACCCCACCACCATCCAGGAAGAGCGAAAGATCGGCGATCTGGGCGGAAGTATAGCTGGTACGGGTGATGGAGAGGAAGACCACCCGGTAGGAGGAGAAGGAGGATGGCCAGAGCACTGATTCTGTAAAGAGGCTCGCCCCCGCCGTAAGCATGGCCTGGCTCACCAGCGGATTTACCGTGGCGTTCTGGCCACTGTTGCCCTCGTACCAGTAGACATCGGTGCCCAGCGCCCATGCGGGAAGAGGCAGGGCAAAAAGCAGGAGCAGGCGCCGAATCAACGCCGTCTCCGGCGGAGCAAGGCACCCAGAAGGCCGAGCGCGGCCAGCCCCCCTGGCTCCCCCGCCACCCCACAGCCACAGGTGGGATCCTTCGGCGTGCCGCTGTCCTGTTCTGAGCAGGCCGGGTCTACCTCGCCGTTGCAGTCATTATCCAGACCGTCACAGTGTTCGGTGGCGCCCGGAAAAATCCAGCCGTCTGCATCGTCACAGTCGCCCTGTTCGGTACGGTAGCCATCCCCGTCTGCATCGCCCAAACCCTCATCCACCTGGCCATCGCAGTCCTGATCCAATCCATCGATAAATTCGATGGCTCCTGGATTCACATCGGAATTTTCGTCATCACAATCCCCTCCCTCTTCCGTAAACCCGTCCCCGTCATCGTCGTGACGGGTGGTATCCTCGTCCACCTGCCCGTCACAGTCATCGTCGCGACCGTTGATCTGCTCGGTAGCCTGCGGAAAAATCGCTGCGTCCTGGTCGTTGCAGTCACCCATGTCTACCGTCCATCCGTCTTCATCACAGTCGACGCATTCGCAGGAGTGGATGCCACACTGCCCGGCACACCATCGGGCTTCGCGGGCCGCGGTACACTGCACCCCATCACCCAACTTCTCGACCGCACCATCTCCATTTTCCGCCGCATGGGGTTCGCGCTCGCGGACGGGCCGGATATTGAAACCGAGTGGCATTGCTTCGACGCACTGAATACCCCAGCCGACCACCCCGCGCGCAACGAGCAGGATACCTTCTACATGCCGGACGGCCGACTACTGCGCACGCACACGAGCACTGTGCAAATCCGCACCATGGAGAAAGCCGCACCACCCGTGCGTATCATCGCGCCCGGGGCCGCCTATCGTCGCGACGAAATCGACGCAACCCATCTTGCGCAGTTCACCCAGATGGAAGGCCTCTACGTGGACGAGGGTGTATCCGTTGCTGACCTCAAAGGCACGCTGGAGTTTTTCTTCCGCGAGCTCTTCGGAAACGACGCAAAGTTCCGTTTCCGCCCGCATTTCTTCCCGTTCACCGAGCCCAGCTACGAAGTGGATATCAAGACGAGCATGCTCGGCTCCAGCGACCGCTGGTTGGAAATCGCGGGCTGCGGCATGGTGGACCCCGCGGTGTTTGATGCGATCAACCTCCGGCGCAAAGACCGCGCTTTTGACCCGGAAAAAGTAACCGGGTTTGCTTTCGGTTTCGGGTTGGATCGGCTGGCGATGAT
>CAITDR010000030.1 GCA_903891165.1 uncultured Pseudomonadota bacterium | reverse complement strand
TCTTCGTCGTTGGTGCTGCGGTAGCGCTGCACGCCTTTGTTGTTACCGGAGTTAAAGGACGGGGTCCAGACCACATCGCGGTTGCGGGTGTCCACGCCGGTTGCCCAAAGTACGCCGCAGCTCAGACCCGCGGTGCGGATGGTGCCGTTGTCGGAGGAGCTGTAGCTGCGACCGATCGTAACCCAACCCGCCGCCCGACCGTTCCGACTGTTCACCGCGTCGTCGGTCTCAAATTCGACCACCCTTCCGCCGCCCTGCACCACCCAGACATCCACCTGGGTGCCCGGGCTGTTGCGATCCTGGTCCACAAAGGTGGTGCGGGAGACCGAAAAGCCGGACGGAAGATCGGCGCGGAAGGGACCGTAGGAGCTGCCCGCCACTGCGAGGGAGGGCAGGAGGAGGAGGCCGAATGCTGCGAGTGGAGGCATAAGGTGGCGCATACGGTGTACCGGGGTGGCACACCTGGGTACGGATCAGACTCACGCGCAGTTGAGCCTTTTGTCACCGAAGGTAGCGTTTTGTTTCAAATATGGCATCAGTTACGACGACCCCCTTCAATACATCATCTCTTACCCACTACGATGTTCTTATCGGAAGCCAAAATATCACATGGCAACCTGACGATGGAAGAAAAAAACAATCTCCCCCGTGATGCCGCGCGATCGCCCGGGCCAGGGGCAGGCCCAGGCCGGTGCCTGCAGGCCAATCGGCACGCGCCTGCCCCCCGCGCACGAAGCGATCAAAGAGGCGCTCCGGCTCGGTCGTGCCCAGGCCGGGACCATCATCCACAATGCTGAAAATCACCTTTGTATCATAGATAGATTGGCCCGATACCTGCTCAACGTGCTCCTCAGTTATCCCGACGCGAACCTCTGTCCCTGGTGCATAACGCCCAGCATTCCGGAGCAGATTGGACAGCGCCACCACCACCAAGGCCCGATTTACGAATATTTCTGTATCCGTACCTATCTGCGTTACGATGCGATTCCCAGCAGCATTCAACAGGGCCTGCTCCGCTCGCAAAGCCAGACGGAGCAGCTCAGCGGGCCTTTCGCGCTCCCACAGATCCGGCGTCTGGCCGGTGTCTACACGTGCGAAGGCCAAGAGCGCCTCCACCAGCTCGCCCACCGCCAACACATCGCGGTGTGCCTCCTCCACCACCAAGCGGTACTCTTCCGAAGATCGCGGGCGGCGCAGGGCCACCTCCAGGCTACCGCGCAGGCCGCTCAAGGGGGTGCGCAGCTCATGCGCGGCTTCGGCGGTGAAGCGGGATTGGGCCTCGGCCGCACGCTGCAGCCGCTCCAAGAGTCCATTCACCCCACCTAAAAGCGCCCGCACTTCCTGCGGTCCCTCCTCCTTCAGCCGCTCCGCCGTCTGCAGGCTGGCCACCTGCGCCACGGCGCGCGTCGCAGTCTCAATGGGCAACAGCGCCCGGCGAAGGAGGTGGTCCAGACCGAGCACCCCCAGAATACCCGCAGCCGCCGCCACCCCGGCGTAGACCAGCGCAAACATGCCAACGGTCTGCACCGGACCTGGCAACACGGCCCAGGCCATGACCAACGCATAGCGCTCCGGACGATCGGCGGCGCCGCTGTCCACCTCGACCGGCAGCAACACCAGGCGTCGATCCCCGTCGCTGCGCCAAAGGGGATGCTCGGTCGCCAAGGCCTCCGCCTGATCCGTTAGAGACACCGACGGATCCTGGGGTCGGAGCCGCTGCACCTGGATACGCGGTGCGAGGTACTCCACCACCCACTCCTCGGTGACGGGCGGATGTGCCTCCTGACGGGCAACGGCCAGAAGTGTTTGATCCAGGTCGGAGAGTGCCTGCCGATGTAGCATTCCCGCCGTTGCCAACCCTACCCCGGTCAAGAGCGTGGTCCACAGCAGTGCCGACGCCCGCAACAGCCGACGCCGCAGGCTCACGGGGCTTCCAGAATGTAGCCCACCCCCCGAATGGTGTGGATCAACGGAGGTTCAAAGCCCTTGTCCACTTTGGCCCGCAGGTAGGACACATAGACATCCACCACGTTGGTTCCTGGATCGTGGTGCATGTCCCACACATTTTCCAACAGGCGCGTGCGCGAGAGCACTTTGCCCTGGTGTTGGGCCAGGTAGCGTAGCAGCGCAAATTCCTGGCTGGTGAGCTGGAGATCCTTGCCCTGACGGGTAGCCCGGTGCCGCTCGGGATCAATGACCAGGTCCCCCACCTGCAAGACGCCCTCGATAGCTCCCCCCGTCGCAACACCGCCGCCATACGCGCCAGCAGCTCTTCAAAAGAGAACGGTTTAATCAGGTAGTCGTCGGCACCTCCGTTCAACCCCTCGACCCGGTCGGCCACGCGGTCCCGGGCGGTCAGGCAGATGGCCGGGGTGCGGCTACCGCTGGCGCGCAGCTCCCGCACCAGAGAGAGGCCGTCGCCATCGGGTAACATTCGATCCACCAGCAACAGCTCGGGAGGATGTTCCGCAATTCGCTGCTTTGCCGCAGCAATCTCGGAGGTCACTTCGACCACATGCCCCTCCTCCTTCAGCCCTTTGCTGAGGAAGGAGGAGATGCGCGGGTCGTCTTCGAGGATGAGAATACGCATGCTTTTTGGGTGGATGCGGGGCGGCGCCCCTCGGGAAGAGAGATTCGCTACTTCCGCTCTTCGCCTTTTTCGTTCTCTTCGTTGCCTTCGGCCGCTTCACGCTGTTCGTGGGTCAAGGTGGGCTGTGTGCCCGGTGCTGGAACCGCCATCCCGGTGGCCGGGGTCGGAGCTCCGGGGAGGACTTCGGCAGGGAGAGGAGCAGGCCGAGGCGCCTCTTCCTCCTCTCCTTCTTCGCCCGCTTCGGCTCCACCGGCGGGAGCGCCGTCGCGAATCTCCGTGTGGCGGATCACACCGCCGGTGGCGCCGGTATAGCCCATGGCGCCGGTGGCCACGAGGCTGACCAGCGCCAGCCCGGCGGGTGCCCAGGCAGGAACCTGCTCGCGACGGCCGCCCGCCACCATCAGGCCAATACCCACCGCGGCCGCCAGACCACCCAGGATGGCGGCGGTCTCCGCAGCTTCTTCGTGGGCATGGATCAACGACTCGGAAACGCCGGGCAGGTCTTCGACCACCTCCTCAGCACCTTCTCCGGTATTTTCAGCTACAAATCCGCCGATCCCGCCGATCACGGCCAGCACCACGGCCCCAAGGAAGAGACCGCGCCGAAAAGGAGAAAGAAGCAGGGCTCCGCCGGAGAGAAGCAGGGCAAAAAGGGTACCGAAGATGGGGAGGTGGTTGACGAGCAGGTGCAGGTGTGCGGGGTTCATACAATCTCCGTGTGCCCGTTGAATCTAAACGCCAGAGGTTGGGGCACCCTGCGACGGATCATGAGAAGGAGGTTGGAAATGTTCGGTCTGGACGGTGACGTGGGCACGGGGGAGGTAGCGCCGGACCACCTCTTCGACGGCGTAGGTGGTGCTGGTACAGTCCCCGGCGGGGCCCATGACCACATGGACGCTGACCACCTCCTGACCGGGACGCAGGGTCCAAACATGAAGATCGTGCAGCGAGGTCACACCTTCCAAGGCGCCCATGTCACGACGTAGCGCCACCAGATCCAGGTTGGGCGGCACCGCCTGCATCAGCACGTCGACCACCTCGCGAAGCACCCGCAGCGCACCCATGCAGATCAGTCCGGCGATGACGATAGAAACAATCGGATCCGCTAACAACCACCCCTTCCAGGCGATCAAGGCGCCCGCGACGATGGCACCCACCGAGCCCAACGCGTCGCCCATCACATTCAGAAGGGCCGCCCGGTTGTTGATCCCCTCCCCTCGCGCCAGCAGGGCCGCCATGGCGAGGTTCAGAATCAGCCCCAGCACCGCCACCCCCATCATGCCGCCTGCCGCCACTGGCGATGGACTCTGTATACGATGTACCGCCTCAAAGGCGATAAAAATCGCGAGCACAACGAGGCCCGAGGCGGTGAGTGCTGCCCCCAACACCTCGGCGCGGCCATGGCCCAGCGAGTGATCCTCGTCGGCAGGCCGGTTGGAGATCGAGGAGGTCCAAAGCGCCACCCCCAGCGTTGCCGAGTCGGTAAGCATATGACCGGCATCGGACATCAGCGCCAAGGAGCCGGTCCACCAACCGGCCACCGCTTCCACCATCATAAAACCGCTGGTCAGCACAAAGGCGACCTTGAGACGAGAAGAGGACATAGTGGCCTCTAACGTCTTAAGGGGGAGGATGCCGCTGGATCCCGACACCTGGATCGCCCCTCGCCTACCCGAACGTCGTGACGCATCGGGCGTGGTGGGCACCCTCTACGGCTCCCGCCTGTACGAGCAAGCTCGGCATCGACCGATAAAAGAGAGGGTGGAAGCCTTTCTTATAGAGCCGGGGCCCGTGCATATGGAGATCGGCTTCGACCACGGGATGCTGATCCTGGAGCAGGCGCGGCTACATCCAGAAATTCGTTGGTTTGGCGTGGAAATTCGGGAAGTCAAGGTGGAGGCGGCAGCACGGCACGCACCACCAAACACACTCTTGCTCCGTGCGGATGCCCGCGCCGTGCTGGCGGGGCTGGTGCCACCGGGCCGTCTGGACGCCGTCTACATTCTCTTTCCAAGCCCTTCAGAAAAAGCATCGCACATCCTAGTGACTCCAGCACTGGTGGAGTTGTTGGAACGGGCCCTTCGTCCGGGCGGACTGGTACATCTGCGGAGCGATGTGCCGGGGATGGTTCCTGTTGTGGA
>CAITDR010000029.1 GCA_903891165.1 uncultured Pseudomonadota bacterium | reverse complement strand
GGTGGGGATCAGCTCCTCCCGGATCTCAAACCGTCCGAAGTCGTAGCGTTCGCCCCCGGCCTGCTCGACCTGGACGATCCGCTCCTGGACTCCCTTTTTGCGCAGTTGTGTCACCCGGTAGTAGCACCAGGGGTTGTTGCCGCGCCGGCCCAACATGGTGTGGGTGGTAAAGGAGCAGCCCCCCTTACACTCCTCGGCGTAGTAGCAGCTTTGACAAAAACCCCAGAGGTCTTCGGTGCCCCGACCGCGGGCAAAGCCGACTTCCGGGCTCTGGGTCCAAAGCTGTTCCAGGGGGATCTCGGTGAGTTTTCCGCCGGAGTAGGGTCCGGTGGGCAAGGAGGGGCATCCCTTCACGGTGCCATCGGATTCGATGCCGATCACGCCACGTCCGGCGTTGCAGCCGGACCAATAGCGCTCCACGCCGCCGGGTCGGGAGCGCAGCACCTGCTCGTGCGGGCCGTAGTAGCCGATGTTGTTGCCCGGTTGGATATGAAAAGCCCCCTTGGGGATAGGTGTTTCCCAGGGGCGCGGGTTTTTTACGGCATCCAGTTGAATGGCGGCGAGGCAGTCGATCACCGGCACCAATTCCGGCGGTTGGAGGAGGATCTCCGGGTGGTCTGCCGCATTGCCCATCGGCACAGTCAGCTGTACCTGCCAGGCACGCACCCGCCGATCCCGCAACATCGTGCTGGTTTCCCAGAGGATGTCCTTGGTCAGCCGGTTCACCTGGGTGTTGGCCGTGACGATCATCCCCGCCTCACTGGCACGCTCCAAGGCCAGAAGTGCAGCCGCATGGCTGCCCTTGTTGCCACGCAGCTGGTCGTGGCTGGCTTCATTTCCATCGATGGAAACTCCGATGGCTGCCAGCCCGGCCTCCTGAAAACGTCGGATGCGCTCCCCAGTCAGGGCACGGCCGCCGGTCTGCATGGTCACCCGAAGGCCGAGGTCGTGGAGGAAGCGGACGACGTCGTAGACATCCGCACGAAGATAGGCTTCTCCGCCGATGATCGTCACTTCCCGGGTCCCCAGCTTGGCGAGGGTGCGCCCGGTTTCCTGGATCTCCGGAAAACTCATCTCCGAGGGGCGGGCGGTGCCGGCGCGGGTGCCGCAGTGCTGGCAGGGCTGGTCGCAACGCGTGGTCAGCTCCCATACCGCATAGATCGGGGTGGCGGCATCTAATTCGGCGGTGGTGGCATCGCGGCGGGAGCGGCTCATTGGGCGGTCAGCTGAACATCTTGGGCTGCCGCCTGGGCCATTTTCAGGGCTTCGTTCCAGTCTGGGTGACGCAGAAGTAGGTAGCCATCGGAGAGCAATGTCTGGGTCCAGTCACGACGCATGGCGCCCACAGGCAGCAGCGCGTCGCGCACGATGTGGTTGCCATATTTTTGAAAGAAAGCCTCTTTCCCATCGATTCGCTGAATCCGACCGCGTCCCTGCGCACGTTTGAAGATACAGGCCACATTGTACAGGCGAGGGGAGACCGCCTCAAAATGGTCCCAACAGCTGGCGCGGGCCCACTCGCGATACAGGTCGATGTCGGAGGTGAAGTTCATCTGATCCACAAGGCAGGCACCGCCGTTTCTACAGGCAATTTCGCCGAAGATCGCCTCGCCGCTGCGGGTAAGGTACCACTCCATATGGGTGTAGCCGGTGCCCATCCCCAGCGCCGTGAGCACGCTACGCCCCAGCTCGATTCCGGGCCGTACATCCTGGCGTTCCAGGTCGCGGACGGTGAGCTGGATGGGGCTGATCCACTCCTGGGTACGCATGATCAGCGGTCGGGGCATGTACTGTACGACATTTTCGTAGACTGGCTTGCCATTGATACAAATAGTATCGTAGGTATACTCCTCTCCCTCGATAAATTCCTCCACGATCGCCTCGGGTACCCGCGCCAGACGCACCAGCGCGTCGTCCATTGCCTTGGCGCTGTCCACCCGGAAGGTATCCGCCGACCCCGCCCCGGCGATAGGTTTGATGATCAGCGGAAAACCGATACGCTCCGCTGCTTCCCAGGCTTCACGGCCGCTGCGGACCCGAGCCGAGTGCGGCACCCGCAGACCCGCGGCAGCCACCCGCTCCTTCATGATCTGCTTGTCCCGGAAGCCGTTGACCTGATCCAGCGACATGCCCGGAACTCCCCAGCGTTCGCGCAGGCGAGCGGCAAGAAGGACCAGCGGTTCCCAGGAGCAGAGCACGCGATCCACTGAGCGGCCGCGCATCCAGCGGGTACAGCGCTCCATCACGTCGGCTTCGTCCATCAGGGAGCGTACCTGAAGGTAGTCATGCATATGTGCACGAGCGATGGGATCCAGGGCTTCTTTGGGGGTGTCTCCCACCCCATAAACACGGGCCCCCACTTCCGCGAGGCCGCGGGTGAACTGGGGCATCTCGGGCGGGTAGTTGGGGGAGAGGAAGAGGACGTCCATGCCGTTCAGCTATCCGGTTGGGGTGGCTTGCTCCATGCAGAATCCGGGGAAGCAGGGCCGGACAAAAAAAAACGGGTGATTGGGGGTGGCGCCCGGGGAAAGACCGAATAGTCTGTTGCGGCGTGCAGAAGGAAGGCCTCAAACCGTCACGGTGGCGGGCACTTTTTGAACGTGGTGGAGCCCGGCCGGAGTGTACCCGAGAGTCGGAAGCGGTTCCTTTGAGTGAGTCTCGGGTGTTTTGGATGAAAAGATGAGGATCTACGTCGGCAATCTCCCTTTCAGCACCGGTGATGCGGATCTGAAGGCGCTCTTCGGCACTCACGGCGCGGTTGAATCCGCCCGGGTCGCTACTGATCGGGACACCGGCCGTTCCCGGGGCTTCGGCTTCGTGGATATGCCCAGCAGCCAGGAAGCCCAGGAAGCCATCAAGACCCTGAACGGCTTCTCTGCCGGGGGTCGTTCCCTGGTGGTAAACGAGGCTCGCCCTCCTGAACCCCGCAGCGGTGGCGGTGGTGGTCGTGGCGGCGGCGGTGGTGGCTACGGCGGCGGCGGTGGTCGCGGCGGTGGTGGTGGCGGCTACGGTGGCGGTGGCGGCGGTGGTGGTGGCCGCGGCGATCGTGGCGGCGGTCGCGATGATTGGGGTGGCGGCGGCGGCGGTGGTCGCGGCCGTGGTGGTGGCGGCGGCGGTCGCGACGATCGCTGGTAGTCCTCCCCCGGACACAAAGAAGACCGGAAGTGCAGACTTCCGGTCTTCGTTTTTTTGGGCCCCGGCACGGGCTGTGCAGCCCAAGAAGAGCTGCCTCGGGTTCTGCGTCAGAAGCGCATGCCAGCTTCGGTGCGGATCGCTCCCCCCAACAGCACGGGGGCCATCAGGGTTGTCTCCAGGTACCACTTGGGCTTGTCCAAACGGAAGCCCAAGGCCAAGGCCGTGGCTGGCCCTTTTCCGACCCGAAGCGACCAAGCATCGCCCAGGTGGAAGCTGACGCCTCCCTCCACCACGGCCGTCAGACAGAGGATCTCGGCACCACTGCCTTGCCCACAGCCATACAGGCCATTCTGGGCGTCATACCAGAATAACGGGACAGAGAGATCCCAGCGGATCCGCTCCGAGCCGCCCTCCATGGCCAGACCTGCGGATAGATCGAAGGAGCGACCACTGCGGTCTCCAAAGACCGGTGCCCCCACTTGAAGCCCGGCCCAGGGAGCCAGGGCGAAGCCTGCTTTCTGCACCGCGTTGTAGCGGGCCGCCACCACCACCGTCGGTCGTGTCGGGCTGAAAACCGGGGTGTTTTCGATGTCTGCGAAGGCCATCAGCCCGCCGTAGATCACCAGCCGCTCCGCCGGGGCGCCTTCTGCCGCCACATAGGGCACCATGGCACCGTCGCCCCCCCCGGTAAAGGTATAGCTGTAGACGCCAAGTCCGCCTCCCACCTGCAACCTTCCCTTCTCAAGCGGCGCGGCACCGGGCAGATAGACGGCGGGGGAGGAGTCGGCGGCGGCGGCCAGAGCAGCCCAGAGGAGCATGGGAACCTCGTTCACATCTCTTCCCTATCCGCTCTGAAGTCGCCTGACAGGCTGACAATGCTGTCGTGGGGCAGGGGGGCGAGGCAGGACATTTCTGCCCCGCTCCGCTTCGGTGGTCTGCGTGGCTCGGTAGAACAGAGGCGGATTTTTGCTCTTGGCATTACTTTTGCTATAAGGTCCGCAGTGCTTGGAGCTTCCGTGTTTCGTACCGTCGCCGCCCTCCTCCTCTTGGCCCCTACCCCCGCCCTGGCCTGCGCAGGCTTCTTCCACGATCCTCTCTACGAAGCGGAGTCCAGTGCCCAGAAAGCCATCTTCCGGCCGCTGGAGGGCATGGTGCAGGTGGACTACGCGGTGGATCTGCGGGTGGACACGCCAGAGTTTGGCTGGGTGATCCCCATTCCAGGGCCTTTTGTCAGCTTTGAAGATGGAGATCCCGCCGATTTCAGCACCCTTTTGGCCCAGACCGGACCCACCTACGACATTGCCGAAGAGCGCAGTGGCTGCGCCATGGCCAACGACATGGCCCTGGGTGGCGTGAAGGGGGGAGGGGATACCGCCGGAGGGGTGGACGAGATCTACCAGGGAGAAACCCCCACCTACAGCTATTCCGTGCTGGAGGCGACCTCCGCCGATGCGTTGTCTACCTGGTTGGAGGAGCACGGCTGGTACCTGGGCGACACGGGGGCTTCGATCCAGGAATATGTAAGCGAAGGTGGCTATCAATTCGTCGCCATCGCCCTGAAGATGGACGTGGTGGAAGGCAGCGCCGTGCAGGCAGAGCTGCCGCCGGTGAGGCTGAAGTACGAGGGGGACAAGCTGGTCTATCCCAGCCGCATGGGGCGGTACTCTCCCGAGGTCGAGCTGAGCACGCTGATCTGGGTGATCGGCGACCAGCGTGCGTCCATCCGCGGGGGCTGGGATCAGGTGGAGCTGCCGCTGGTGTGGGAAGGGGGCGAGACCTCCAGCTACCTTACCGAAGTTGCCGCTGCAAAGATCCGGGAGATCGGCTCGGAAGGTGGTTTTGCGCTGACCTGGGCCGGAGAATATGGCGATGGGTGGGCCACCCGCTTCGAGACGGTGGCGCCCACGGGAATTCATACCGTGGATGTTGAGTTTTCGGTGGATGGTGGCACGGATGCACCGCTGGCCCTGACCCTTTCCAACCAACAGGGCTGCAAGGCACCCGCTGGTGCGCAGGCCCTGCTGCTGTTTCCGCTGGTCGCCCTCCTGCGCCGTCGCAAGTTGGTATGAGTTTGCGGGGCAGATCTGCTATACTGCCTGCCTTCAGGGAGGCACTATGGCGCTCATTCTGCGCAACGGCGAAGTCATCACGGCGAGCGATCGCTACAAGGCAGATGTCCGCATCGAGGGCGGAAAAATTACGCAGATCGGCCTCTCCCTTCCGGTAGGAGAGGGCGACGAGAGCTACGACTGTGCCGGGCGCTGGATCGTCCCGGGGGGGATTGACGTGCACACGCACCTCGATATGCCTTTTATGGGCACCACTTCCTCCGACGATTTTTACACCGGCACCCGGGCGGCCTCTGCTGGCGGCACCACGTCGATCATCGATTTTGTGATTCCCCGTCGTGGGCAGTCGTTGTTGGAAGCCTACGACGACTGGCGTCGCCGGGCCGACGGAAAAGCGGTGTTTGACTATGCCTTCCACATGGCGGTGACCTGGTTTGATACCGCCGAAGTGCGCTCAGAGTTCTCCCGCTGTATCGACAGCGGGATGACCTCCTTTAAGACCTTCATGGCCTATAAGGGCGCGCTGGGAATCGACGACGACGAGCTCTTTAAAGTGATGAGCGCGGCCAAGGACCACGGCGCGATGGTGACCGTACACGCCGAGAATGGCGACGCGGTGAACAACCTGATCGCAAGGCACCTGGGCCAGAAAAAGACCGATCCAATCTGGCATGCACGCTCCCGCCCTCCAGAGGTCGAGGGAGAGGCGACCTGGCGAGCGATCACCCTGGCCCGCTTTAACGGCCAGCCTTTGTACGTCGTACATCTCACCTGTCGCGATGCCCTGGAGCGGGTACGGGAAGCCCGCGCGCGTGGCCAGGTGGTCTATGCGGAAACCTGTCCGCAGTACCTGGTCTTCGATGAGTCTGTCTACGAACGTCCAGATTTTGATGGGGCGAAGTGGGTTATGAGCCCCCCCATCCGGCCGAAGGGGCATCCCGACGCCCTCTGGGATGGCATCGCCGAGGGGCTGATCCAGACCATCGCCACCGATCACTGCCCCTTTTTCTTCAAGGGCCAGAAGGAGGTGGGCCGGGATAACTTCTCAAAGATCCCGAATGGAGCGCCGGGAATCCAGGACCGGATGAGCGTGATGTACCACTACGGCGTGCGCAGTGGCAAGCTGACGCCGCACCAGTGGGTGGATGTCTGCTGCACGCAGCCTGCACGGATCTTCGGCCTCTTCCCTCAAAAAGGTACCGTTGCGGTGGGCACGGATGCCGACGTGGTGGTCTTCGACCCCGGCCACGAGTTCATCTTCCGGGCGGCCGATTCCCAGCATCGCTGCGACTACAACCTCTATGAGGGGATGTCCGGTTCCGGACGCTGCGAGCTGGTGCTGAGCAGGGGCCGGGTGCTGTGGGAGAAAGGGGAGTTCAAAGGGAACTCTGGTATGGGTGACTACCTGGCGCGTAGTATCGCAAAAGACCAACAGGCGGCCGTGTAGGTTGTTGTGGAACGTCGTGAGCGGAAGGCTATGCGGTCTTCCGCTCACGCCACGCCGATGCCATCTCGACCAGCGCGGGCAAGATAGAAACAAAAATCACCGCCAGAACGGCGATAGAGAAGTTCTCGCGTACCACCTCGATGCCGCCCAGGAAGAAGCCGGCAGCAAGGCAGATGCCCACCCACAGCACCGCACCGATGACATTATATGCGAGAAACTTGGGATATTCCATCGATCCGACGCCCGCGACGAAAGGGGCAAAGGTGCGGACGATGGGCACAAACCGTGCGAGCACCACCGTCTTCGCACCATATTTGGCGTAGAAACGTGCGGTCTTCTCCAGATAGGCCTTCTTGAAGATGCGAGAGTCTTCCTGGCTGAAGACCTTGGGGCCAATAAACTTGCCGATGTGGTAGTTCAGGGTGTCCCCCAGAACGGCCGCCAGCGTGAGGCTCCCAAAGAGTACCCAGATGTTGAGATGCCCAAGTCCTGCAAACAAGCCGGCCGCGAAAAGAAGCGAGTCTCCTGGTAGAATTGGTGTGACTACCAGGCCGGTTTCGCAGAAAACAATCAACGCCAGCAGCCCGTAGGTCCAGGTGCCATAGTTCTGGATCGCTTCGCCCAGGTGTTTGTCCAGGTGCAGGAAGAGGTCCACAAATTGCCGAATCATCTCCATAGGCGCTGTCCTCTTCCGCTCGCGGGTGAGGCCCCTTCTATGGGTAGAAGGTGGGAATGGCAAGGGACGGTGTGCCACGGCTCGTCAATGGAGGCTCCGGCGGCCACCCCGTCGCCCGCACCTGGCCGCTGCACCCCAGGCCTATGCAGGTCGAGGGAGCTGCTCCAAGATCTCGGCGGGGCTCCCCATCAGAAAGAGGCGATGCAGGGCATAGAGCTCCGCGATGTCGTCGCAGCTTTCCAGCCCGTGAATGAGCTGGTCTGGTGCGGGGCCAAATCGTAGCTCCCAACTTTCCCGCAACAGTCTGCGGGTGGCGTGGACAGCACCTTTGGCCTCTCCTTCGGCAAGCGTGCGCTGTTCCCAAGCAGTATACAGTTCTTGTACATTCTGGATGATCATCTGTCGCTCCGCCTCCTCTTCTGCAGTGTAGTCCCCCACCACCCGAAGGGCAACCAGAGCGGGCATGGCGACCTGCCACTCCCAACTTTCGGCTGGAAGTAACTTCAGCTCCTCTATGGCTTTCTCCAGGGTTTTCCCGGCGCCCATCAGTCTCAAAAGTAGTGTGTCCCGCCGCCGGGGCAGCTCAGAGAGGACGACCAGTCGCTGGTTATACAGTGCGGGGCCTTCATAAAAACCGGCGGGCCATTTTTGCATCCGCCGAAGGGCACCGCGGATCATCACCCTTTCCGGGCGCCCCGCCGAAAATACCCACAAGATGGGGTAGCTACCTCCGTCCCGATCCTGAAGTGCCTTCTGCTTTTCCTGGCAGCGTCGCCATTCATCTGTATTTGGTGGCTTGCGGAACGCCTCGATATCGTGAAATTTTGTATAGTCAATGAATATTTGAATGAGATTGGTGGAAATGGATGCCGGCCTCCCTTCGGTGGGGTGTTCTTTCGGTAGCGCCTGCTGCCGCCGGTGTGCCTCCTGCCGCCGCCCAACCGGATAAAGGCGCGGATGCGCATCGTTTCCATCTGCCCGTCGAACACAGAAATCCTCTGTGCACTTGGATTTTCCGAGTTTCTCGTGGGGCTGGATCGATCTTCGGATTGGCCACCTGAGATCCAGGCCCTACCCCGGGTGGGGCCCGATCTGGAGGTGGATGTGGAGCGGGTGGCCGACTTGCGGCCGGACATCGTCTTTTCCTCTCTTTCGGTGCCGGGAATGGAGCAGAACCTGGCCCGTCTGGATGCGGCGGGAATCCCTCAGGTGGTGGTCGATGCGCAGAGTCTGGAGCAGGTCTATCGCTCGATTCTCTTGATTGGGCGGGTGCTGGGGGCGGCGGAGCGGGCGCATACCCTGATCGCAGAGATGCGCGCTCGTTTGTGTACGGTAGAAGAGCGAGCCATGGCGTTGCCGCGTCGCCCCAAGGTTTTCCTGGAATGGTGGCCACGCCCGGTGATCGTGCCAGGGAAGGCATGCTGGACCACCGAGATGATCCGCCTTGCGGGCGGAGAGTCTCTGTTTTCGGATTTGGAGCTGCGCTCTACCCCGGTGGAGAATGACCGTGTCCTGGAGCGCCCTCCCGATCTGATGTTGACCTGTTGGTGCGGGGTTCCCCACTACAAACAGCGTCCGGAAAAAATGGGGGAGCGGGCGGGCTGGGAGCGGTTGGAGGCGGTGCAAAAAGGCAGAATGTATGCGGCAGAGGAGTGCTATTTTGGCAGGCCTGGCCCCCGTATTGTGGAGGGAGTGGAGTGGCTCCAACACAAAATTTTTGACTGGGCACAGGAGCAATCGTGAAGCTGCTTCGTTGGGGGAGGGCCGAATATGAGGATCGGCCCTTCGAGGATCTTGGCGTGGAGGTGATCGAGGACAGCACGGATGATCCGAGCTTGGAAGCGGTGGACTTCCTGGTGGTTCCATCACGTAGGAGCGTGGATAGCGCGGTGGTGTCGCGACTGCACCGCTGTAAGCTGGTCCTTACCACCACGTCGGGGCATGATCACCTGGACCTGGAGGCGCTCGCCGCTGCCGGGATTCCCGCCGCGCGCCTGCCGCTGGCGCGTCGGGATGCGGTCGTACAAACGGCGCTGGGAATGCTCCTGATGCTCGGCCGTCGCCTTGGACAATTTTCGGCGGCTGCAGGGATAGATCACTGGAGGCGTGCAGATCTCCCTCAGATCGGTGCCAGCCTCCTGGGCACGGTGGGCATCGTGGGAGCCGGGGTGATCGGCCGTCGGATGGTCGAGGTGTTGGCTCCTCTCGCGGAGCAGGTCCTGATCTGCGACCCGCGCCATCCCGCACACCTGCCCCTGGAGCAGCTTCTGTCGCGTTGTGATGCGATTACGCTCCATTGTCCCCTGAACCCCACGACTCGATTGCTCTTTGGCGCGGAAAATATTCAAAAAATGCGACCGGGTAGTGTTCTGGTCAACACTGCTCGTGGCAAGATCCTCGATCCCGAGGCTGCTCTGCGGGCGGTGCACGGGGGGCAGCTGGCCGGCCTGGGCATCGATGTCTTCCCGGAAGAACCCTGCTCTCTGCTTCCCTTTGCCCACCCTTCTGTCATCGCCAGTCCGCACGCGGCTGGCTGGCACCCGGGTCTGGGTCAGGCCATCGTCGAGGGTCTCCGTCTGGCCTTGCAGGCGGTGAAACAGGGACTGCCGATCCCCTTTGAGCTACATCCGGGAGACTGAGCCTCTCTTTGGAGGACGATCGTTTTTCTGTCCCCGCATATGGACAGAAGAATCTATCAGGTTAGCTTGCACAGATGGCAAAGGCAAAAACTGTCTATATCTGCAGGGAATGTGGCTACCAGGCGGCGATCTGGAAGGGTAAATGCCCGGAATGTGAAGCATGGAATAGCCTGGAGGAGCAGGGGGTGGCCCCGCTGCGCGCCAGCCGGGGTCCGGTGACCGCCAACCGCCCGATTCCGGTCACCGAAGTTCCGATGGACCAGAATGAGCTTCGGCAGAGCTTGGGAATCGGTGAGCTTGACCGGGTGTTGGGCGGTGGGCTGGTGGCGGGTTCACTCACCCTGATCGGCGGGGATCCCGGCGTCGGCAAGAGCACACTTTTGTTGGCAGCCCTGCATGCGCTCGCCAGCCGGGGCCTGCGGGTGCTCTATGTGAGCGCGGAAGAGAGTGCTCGCCAGGTGCGCCTGCGGGCGGAGCGTATGGGAACCCTCTCTTCCAACCTCTATCTTTTGGCGGAGACCGATCTGGATGTGGTGCTTTCGGGCATTGAAGAACTGCGTCCAGGGGTACTGGTGCTGGACTCGGTGCAGACGCTGTTCCGGGGCAGCTCGGACGGGGTGGCCGGGTCCATCCTCCAGGTGCGCGAGGTGGCAACCATCGCCATGCGTCTGTCCAAGGGAAAGGAGATCGCCACCTTTCTTGTAGGCCATGTGACCAAGGAGGGCAACCTGGCCGGCCCGCGTGCGTTGGAGCATCTGGTGGATACGGTGCTGTATCTGGAGGGGGACGGCAGCACGGGATTGCGGATCCTCCGCGCCACCAAAAATCGTTTTGGTTCCACGGGGGAGATTGGCCTTTTTGAGATGCGGGAGGGAGGTCTGGTGGAGGTGCCCGATGCCTCCGCGCGTCTGCTGGAGGAGCGGGCCTTGGGAGTGCCGGGCACGGTGGTGACCTGTGCGGTGGAGGGGTCGCGGCCGATTCTGGTGGAGATTCAGGCGCTGGTGGGGCGGCCCACACAGGGGAACCCTGGCCGCTCCGTGGTGGGCCTGGAGCGGACGCGCCTTACGATGATTCTTGCGGTGCTGGGTCGCCTGGGGCTGGATCTTGGAGATCGAGACGTTTTTGTAAGTGCTGCAGGAGGGGTACGGGTGCTGGAGCCCGCCGCCGATCTCGCCATCGCCATTGCCATCCACTCGGCGGCGACCGGAAAGCCGGTACACCCGGAGCTGATCGCCTTTGGGGAGGTGGGTCTGGTGGGGGAGGTGAGGGGGGTGGCCTTTCCCAGCCTGCGTCTGAAGGAGGCCGAACGCCATGGCTTTCGTCGGGCCATGGTGCCTGCCTCCGTTCGGGAGGAGGTGGGCATGTCTTTAGATTTGTGCAGGACCTTACGGGAAGTTCTGGCGTGACTCTGAGATGAGTCACGTCGTCATTGTGCCGGTGTTTCTACTCGTCACCTTCACGGGGACAGTCCTCTGGGCGTTGGCCGGTGGTGCGCTGCCGGCAGGCCTGGTAGTGGGTGCACGCTGCCTCGGGTGGCTCACCCAGATGTTCCTCCCGCCATCCGGGCGACAGGCACCAGGGAGTGGCGGACCACAGGCGATCTTTGAGGTGCTCCAGGTTGCGCTCCACCTCCACTACGCAAGTGCTTGTGGTACCAGCGATCACCAGCAGGTCCTCTCCCAAAAAGTGCACATCCTGAGGAGAGCTGCAGTCTCGGCCCACCTGAAGGCTGTGTCCACTATGCGTAAGGATCTGTGTCCCTTTTGGGCTCCAGAGCAGCAGCTCCCTGAGCCCATCCCTCCGGGGTCCAAATGCTACCTGCATCCCGACGCCTCCCCGCTCCCTCGCCCAGAGACTCTCGCTGGGATTCCCCAGCTTCCACAGCAGGCCCGTCCCGTCCAGCAGGCTGGCCGCCAGCCGATCCCCCTCGGCCGACAGCCGCAGTTGGGTCACCGGGCGCCCGCGCTCCCGCAGCAGCTCCGACACCCATTGAAGCTCTCTTTTTCCTGGCTCCTCGCTCGAACGCCGCGTCTGCACCAGGATCCGCCCGCTGCTCCAACCCAGCGCCAGGCGCCCGCTCGCTACCTCGACCACCGTGGCCTGCTCCGCACCATCAACCCGCTGTGGATCCGCCCGACCATCGGAACGCCAACGCCAAAGATTTTTGTTTTTTTCCCGGAAGTAGAGCCACTCCTCATCAAACCATGCCTCCGTCGCGGACTGCTGGCTCAGCGGGTAGCGCCCTGCTGCGGCCCAGTCGCCCGCGGGTGCGGTCCACAGTTCTGGCTGGTCTCCCAACAGGAGCAGAGCGCCGCCATCGGGCGACAACCTCACGCCAGCAGGTGGGCCCTCGGACCAGCTCCGCAGCAGGACAAACAGGTTTCGTTGCGGATCATGCCGGTACAGCTGCACTCCCCCCTCGGTAAGCCGGGCGGCCAGCAGTCGGCTATCCTTCGAAAATTGGACCTCCAGCACGGCATCGAGGGACTGCAACAGCTGCGTCCGGCTGGCGATCCAGCTTCGTCCACCATTTTTCAGCCACATGATCTGGGAGTCGGCCGAAAAGACCACCTGCTCGACCTCCTCCACACCGGTCATCCGTCGTGTCTGAAAGTCTACAAGATCCCAGAGAATCGGGCTGTCTTTCTCAAAAAGAAGGCTTCCATCGGGGGAGATCCATCCGGCAGGCAGAATGTCGGCACGTCGGCCCCACCGCCACTGAAGCAGTGGATCTCCCTGGCTCATCGTGACCATTCCCCCGTCGCGGAACCAGACTTTTTGCGGCAGGTGACCTTGGCCGTGCAGGATGTCTCCGGCACCGTTTCGCGGGTCCCAGATCCACAGGTGCTCCTGTCCACTGAAGAAAAGGACACGATCCGGGCCTATCCATGCGGCCCGGGGTGCCCCCTCGGGTGTCTGGGCGCCCGCGCCGGCCGCTGTCCAGCTTCTTCCTCCCTTGTCGATGGCCAGCCACCCCTGCGCCTGCGCCTCTACTGCCAGGACCTGCTCCACAACGGGAACCCAGCCATCGGCACCCGGTGCCCACAGACGATCCTGATCGTCCAGAAGCAGGCTTCCACCGGCGGAAAGGGGAAGGCGCCGCCGAATGCCGGGCGGTTCTCCTTGCGGGGGCTCGGCGGGGGGGAGCAGCACCGGATTGTGTGTGCCGTCCAGCGACCAGCTCCATCGACCGGCCGTCGCAAGCGGAGTGTTGCCTTCCGAAGGGCAGGCGCTGAAGAGCAGCTCCGTTCGGTCTTTAGAAAACGAGAGGTCACAGGCGATAAAATCCAGATCGATCCGCAGGGTCGGGTGGTCCAGGTCCTCCGGCGGTGCCACACGCAGGCTGCCCAGCCCGGGTGTCTGTTCCCCGCTGCTCAACGCCACCCACTGGCCGTCTTCCGACCAGCTCACCTCCTGCAGCGCTCCGGTGGGCGGCTCCAGGATGGTCTTCTTCAAGTTTTTCAGGTCCAGTCGCCACAACCAGCCGCTACCGCCGATCACCGCCTCGCTCCGGTTGGGAGAGGCCTCCCCGCGCACATCCGGCGGCACATCCAACGGCTCGGGCACGGGTGCAGAAAGAAGGTCCAAGGCGGCTTCCTGCCAGTGGGGTCCTACCCGGGGCAGCTCCAGCTCCCGGAGAAGGGCCACCGCTGCAGCAGGCTTGTCCCGGCGCTGCTCCGCCAAGGCCAGACGCCGTGCATCCCGGGCCGCAAAGGAGTCTTTTTCAGCACGATCCCGCAGGCGATCCACATAGAGCCCAAAGACGATGGACGCTGCCGCCACCAGCAGGGCGCCCGCGCTCACCATCCGCCGCAGTCGCACCACCCGCAGCCCCGCCTTCAGACTTTCGGAGACCAGACGCCGCATATCCGGCGTCACATCCTCCTGGTGCCGCTCGATGACTTTCTGGGCATAGCCCAGCTGCCGCCCGTCCAGCAGCGCCCGGTGCCGCTTCCACTCCTGCACCCACTGCTCCAGCTCCACCAGCTCCATCAGATGTGGGCGATCTTCCTGGATCCAGTGCCGCAGGGTGGGCCAGGCGGCCAGTGCCTCGTGGGCCAGCTGCAGCACCACCACCGGCTGGTTCGTCTCCGCTCCTTCCGGCGGAACCGACGAGAATACCAGCAAGCGATCAGCAAGCAGATCGGTCACTTTTTCAAAACAAGCCGCGCCGATCGCGTCGCGAGGGCGCAACTGTTCCAGGGCGATAGGCGCCGCCCGCCCGCCCAGCCCTGCCAGACGTACCAGCACCCGCCGGGCCTCCTTCCGTTCCTCTCCCGCCAGCCTTCCCATGAGATCGGTGGCCAACGTATAGAGAGCACCTTCGACCCCGCCCATTCCCGAATAGCAGGCCTGGGTCAGCTGGCGCCCTTCCCGCCGCTCCCAAAGCATCCACATCGTCTGCGACACCAGCGTCAGATTGGCAGGTTCATCGCGAAGATCTTCAACAATTCTGTCCACCAACCCCAAATCCAGACCCAGCCCCACCTTCTCGCAGGGCCCCTCGATGGCCTCTCGCAGACCTCCCTCGTCCAGCTGACGAAGGATCACCCGATGGGCCTCTTGCCCCTGCTCCGCCTGCAGGTGGGCCCCCGCTGGCAAGGTGGCCAGCAGGTCCATGAGGCCCGCCAGGTAGTCGGGGCGGAGCAGGGCCACCATCCACAGTGGCAGCGTCGGATCGGCCAGCAGGCTCCACCAGAGGCCCAGGACCCGGGCGACGGTCTCCGGGGCACTCCGTCGGGGAAGCTGCTCCAGATCATCGAGCACCAACAGCAGACGCTGGCCCGGGTGGGCCTTTCCCCAGGCCTGAAGGCGGCTCAAGAGCCCATCGCGGGTCCAGACCTGGCCCCGAAGATCAGCGTTGGGCGCCAGTTGTGCACCCAGCGCCTCGCGCAGCACCAGATCCGGCTCGTCGTTCATGGTCGTTTGGCAGATCACCCAGCGCGGAGTTCCGGGCGACACCTGTTGTTTCATCAAGGCTGGGACCACACTCGCCTGAACAAAAGAGCTTTTTCCAAGTCCCGCGATCAAAAGCGCACGGGGCAATTTTGCGGATAGAAGCCCCTCCAGCTTCTCCAGCGTCTCCCGGCACTCTGCCGTTCGACCGAAAAAGAAGCGCTCCCAACCCGTATAAAACTCTCCTGAGCCGGGGTAGGGAGCAAAGGTGACCGGGCGAAGATCCTGGCCTTCGGGGCGTGCATAGAGCTGGAGCGAAGCCCAATCCAGGCTTATCACCTCCGATAGAAGACGTGCGCGCGCCTTGGCCATCGCCGCCTCCACCGAGCTCAGCTGCACCAGCAATTCCGGATAAAAACTCGCCGTAAATGTATTCGCGCCTACAATCGACACCGGATAGCGGAAGGCCACGACCGCCTCGATACCCGAGCGGTGCAGGGTCTGCGCGATACTGCCCAGCACATTCCCCATGGCGCCCGTGTTTCCGCCATCGCACGCACAAAGCACGACCATCCGCAGATGATCCGCGTGAGGAGCCAGAAGATCCCGCAACCTCCCCGCGTCCACCACCACCGGCTCCCGATCCGCGCCGTACAGGCTGATCCCGAAGGTCTTGCCCTGCTCCGCCCCATGACAGAGCAGATGCAGCACCGAAACCGGGCGATCATCGTCGTCCATGGCCTGCTGGATCGCGGCCACCGACGCATCGCGGAGCATGTCCTTTTCCGGCACCCAGCGGATACCGGAAGCCTGGCAGGCCTGGGCGATGGCCGCCCCCTGCGTCGCCGGTGCCCGCCCCAGCGCCCCGCCCGCATCACACCAGGCAAAAAGCACCCGCCCGGCGCGCAGCGGCAGCGGCTGCACCGTGCGGGTGTCGGGCCAGCAATAGCGGAGGGTCAAGCCGGGAACAGCGCCCAGGCGTCTCCCACTCTCCCCCAAGGCGATCAGCTCCCAGGGCAGGCCATAGATCTCGGCGGCGC